>JAILFY010000112.1 GCA_024697285.1 Bacteroidaceae bacterium | reverse complement strand
CTGGCTGTCTTCGTGGGCGACGAGTGTCGCTGTGTCATGATTTATGGTGGCGAAAACTTTCCGGGTTGGACTGGCGATGTCATGCTGCGCGAGAAAGGCGAACAGGCCTACTTGCGATACTACAGCGCCACCAAGGGCGGTATCTACACCTTCAGCGAAACATTCGCCATCGCCGAAGATATGCAGGGCGTCAATGTCCAGTTCTGACTTATTTCGGCATCATAGCCGTTTAAGTTTCTAACATACATGGTTCATCAACAAACATCAAATATGAAAAAACAATTCATCCTACCTCTCCTGGCACTGGCTTGTCTCGCAGCTTGCTCGTCAGATGATGAGGTAACAACCGAAAATCAGGAACCACGCCTGCTGACCGTGGAGGTCTCTGAAAACCCCATGGCACCAGAGAACGGAGTACGCAAGCAAGCGCCTACACGTGGCACCGAGATCACCGGCGAGACGCTCAGCGCTTTCTCCATGAACTATCAGGAGAACAAGTATGATTTCTCTAAGGAAGGCACCACGTGGACCGAGAACACATGGCCAACAAGTGTTGAGAAATCTACTCAGATTGACTTCTATGCCTACAACGACGGTACGTTCTACAATAGTGACAGCCCATATATCAACTACAAGGTGGACGATTCTTCTTCCAAGGACCTGCTCGTGGCTACCCACAAGCAGATAGCCTTCAACGATGCCAACGGCAAAGTCACCCTCGCTTTCGACCACGCCTGCGCGGCTGTGGAGTTCAAGGCTAAGGCGGCGAGCGGTAGCGTCACCCTCACGAGTGTCACCTTGAGTGGTGTGAAGAACCAGGGTTCTTACTATTATAATAACGAGGCGGGTTCCAGGTGGAGTAAGCTGGATGGCTCCGCAACCTACACCCTCACGGACGCCGACATGCTTCTTACCACTGAATTTCAGTCCCTCTCCTGTGGCACCCTTTTCTTGATTCCTCAAAATAAGTCGGGCCTTACCCTCACCGTCAAATATACGGATGGAGAATCGGCTAAAGAGTGGACTCACAACTGGAATTCTGGCAGCTGGGCCGAAGGTACTTCATACATCGTAGAAATAAATATGTAAATGGAAATCATGAGAAAAGAATATAAGAAACCATCTCTTCAGATGATCGCTACCAGCACCTGCAACCTGATTGCTGACAGCGGCGATTATACAGTCAACGGTTTTACGTCCGGTGGCACGGAGAGCCTCGGTCCTGGAAGCAGTGCTGGCGTAAAAGCTGATAACCACTACAACGCCTGGAACGAAGACTGGAGCAATTAACCCAAATCGTCCATTAGGTCGAGCGGTACATTTATTCCTTTATTATGGTACTCTGCCGTGAATCCTAATGATAGAAGATTTTTACTCCGACTAAGATTCTCTTCAAAAGAAGAGACGTAAGAGATAACAGAAAGGAACGACCCCCGCACGATGGATGTGCGGGGGTCGTTCCTTTGTTTGCCCTCCTCGAAGGAGGTCCTTCTTCGGTCTTCTTTATCTCACATTCACCACTCTCGTCCTTCCCTGGGCGTCGCGAACGATATTCATGCCTTGGCGGAGCGACGTGCGCAGACGGCCATTCAGGTCATAGACGGCCTCGACCTGAGTGGAGCTCGTTGCTGCCTCGGGAGTCAGGATGCTGGTGGGCAGTGTGACTTTGGTCTGACAGGCATTGGCGATAGCCCCCGTCTTCTTGTCGATGAGCAGTACCGCGACGCGGAGTTGGGTGACGTCTTGTATCAGTTCGTCGCCACTGTCGTTGACGACCTTGTTGAGATTGAAGGAGAAGGTGTCGCTGACGGGTTCGGCTTCCTTCACGATCTGCGGCAGGCTGCGGTAGCGACCGCCCTGGGCGCTCTGGCGGGAAGAGGCGATGACGACATCATTGAAGTAGTAGTTGGGAATTCTACCTCCGGCGGTGTTGAAATACTTCAGGTTCGGGTCGGTGGTGGGATAATTGGAGTAGTAGTTCACCTGTGCCCACTTGGCGCCGGCGCCGTGCAGGCTGTCGTGTACGAGGATATATTCCACCTGATAGTGTGACTTGTCGTCGCTCACGGCGAAGGTGAAGTCGGCGGAGACGGCCACCTGCGTCTGCTCGTCGTTCAAGGTTGCTGTAGCCTCCACATCAGCAGGTGCGATGCTCTGCTGGCATTTCTTCCAGTCGGCCTCAATACCAAAGGCTGTGTCCGAGGTACCGAAGTAGGGGTCTGCGTTGATGATGCGGTCGATCCAGGCGTTGGGGAAACCACCTACGGCAGAGGGGTAGTCCAAAGCCAATGTCATCACGTCGCCATTATGATAGGAGAGGGCGATGAAGTCATCGGGATGACGTTCGTTCA
>JAILFY010000106.1 GCA_024697285.1 Bacteroidaceae bacterium | reverse complement strand
TGTTTGTCGTAGAACTTCTTCTTGACGACCGTTCCGGGGAAGGTCTTCTTGCGGATCTGCACTTGCACCTCGGTGCCCAGCTTCGCGAACTCCGTCTTGACGAGAGCCATGCAGACGCTCTTGTCCACACTCAGGCAGTGGTAACCGGTGGTTACCTCTCCGATGACCTCTCCTTCTGGCGAGAGCACCGCATAGCCGTGGCGAGGTATCGCCTTGTCGGCCAGTTCTATGCCCACGAGTTTCTGGGCCACGCCGTTGGCTTTCTGTTCCGCGAGAGCTTCCTTGCCGATGAATTCCGGTTTGTCGAGTTTGCAGAACATAGAGAGTCCAGCCATTACGGGAGAAATGTCGGCACTGAGCTCATCGCCATAGAGCGGCAAGCCGACTTCGAAGCGCAGGGTGTCGCGGCAGCCCAGTCCGCAGGGCTTGCAACGTCCGCTCTCGAGGAGCTGGTCCCACGCTTTCTGGGTGAAAGCTTGTGAGCCATAGATCTCAAAGCCGTCCTCACCCGTGTAGCCGGTGCGGGAGACGATGATGGTCTCGCCCTCTTCGCCGTCGGCCACTTCCAGGGTCTTGGCGGTGTAGAACTTCAGTTCCTTGCAAGCCAGTCCGAGCACCTCTTCCACTACGGCCTCGGCCTCTGGGCCCTGCACGGCCAGCTGTCCGTAGTAGTCACTCTGGTGGTCGAGAACGATGTCGAAGCCCTCCTTCTGGTCGTTCATCCACGCGACATCCTTATCGATGTTGGCGGCGTTGATGACGAGGAAGAAATCATTGACACCCATCTTGTAGACCAGCAGGTCATCGACCGTGCCGCCATTGGGATATAACATCATACCATAATAGATCTGTCCCTGCGGTGCATCGGTGACGTCGTTGGTGAAGATGTGCTGGACGTAGCGCTCTGCATCGGGACCCGTGACGTGCACTTCTCCCATGTGACTCACGTCGAAGACGCCGCAGTGCTGGCGCACTGCCTGATGCTCATCCGTAATGTTGGAGTACTGAATAGGCATAATGAATCCGCCAAAGGGTGACATCAGTGCGCCGAGTGCCACATGACGGTCGTAGAGACAAGTTTTCTTTTCCATATATAGTCAGTTTATAAGTTATGATAATAGTTTATGGATTTCCAAAGATAAAATCAGGATTGAGATATTCCCGCTCCAGTTGCTCGATGGCAGTGACATCTGCAGCGGACAAGTGGTATTCCCTCTCACAGAGGTGCTTCTGCAGCCCGCTCTTGATGGCGTCCAGGGAGAGCGATGTATGGTCCTTCAGCAGAGTGATACGCTGGCGCACGCTCTTCACGCCGTGGGCTTCGAGCTTGGAAGGGGGCGGGGTGATAGCATGCAACATGTGCTGCATATCGGTGTCATAGAGCAAGGTGCCATGGACGATGCTATAGCCGGGGAGATGGTAGAAGGCGTTGCCCGACACCTTGCGGCCGTCGATGAGCACGTCGTTATGTTCTGTGGTGGTGGCAGCTATTCCCAGTGCCGAGAGGGCCTGGGTGACCATCTGCATGTAGCGGGCGAAGGTGCCAACCACCTCGTCGGAACGGGTGATATAGCTGAGCATCACATTAGACTGATCGGCATAGACGCACCCGCCACCACTCTTACGGCGAAAGAAGGAGATGTCGTGGGCCCTGCAATAGTCGAGGTTCACTTCCTGCTGAATTATCTGATTACGCCCGAAGATGACAGATGGCGACACCTGCCACAAAAAGAACATATCATCGTCCAGACGCAACTGTCGAGCAGCGAACTCCTCCATTGCCAGATAGAAGCTGAGACGACGGGGTTCTGTGGTTGGCAGCAAAAGATAGACCATGAAGTGAATAAATGTTGATTTGCGGGGGCAAAATTAGTCATTTTCCACGAACACACCGAATCTTTTCAAGAGATTTTTCAACTTTTCACTCATACATCGTTATTTCGCCGCATAAAGGTCTGCACATCTGCCTGCGGATAAATTCCGGATCGGTGCTATGGGCCAACAGATGCATCAATTTGGCGATGGCGCACTCCACAGTAGCATCATAACCCGAGATGACGCCCACGTTCTTCAGCAGGAAGCCTCCGCTGTAGCGAGCCATCTCCACGGGTCCCTCGGCGCACTGGGTGATATTGATGATAACGACTCCGCGCTGTGTGGCTTCTTGCAGCACCTCCATCAGCCACGTCAGCTGCGGGGCGTTGCCACTTCCATAAGTCCTCATGACGATGCCTCGGAGTCCCGGCGAGGCGAGGAGGTAGCGCACCGTTTCTTCCTGAATACCAGGGAAGAGGGTGAACACCACGACACCCATGTCCATGGCAAAATGAGGGGTCATAGGGCGGTCGAAATCGGGATGCAGGATTAGATCATCGTGGTACACGATATTGACACCGGCATCGGCCAGATGGGGCAGGTTGAAGCTGTCGAAGGCATTGAAACCTTCGCTGTTGATTTTGGTAGCACGGTTGCCCCGAAGGAGTTTGCCGCTGAAATAGATGCAGACCTCCGGAACGCGCGGTCGTCCGTCGGCTGTGCGGGCAGCGGCAATCTCTATGCTGGTGATCAGATTCTCCTTGCCGTCGGT
>JAILFY010000045.1 GCA_024697285.1 Bacteroidaceae bacterium | reverse complement strand
TTCAGCAGGGTGGAGAACTGTTCCTCGTTGTCCATCTCCTCGAAGTTGATGGTCTGTGCATCTTCTGGCAGTTCGAAGATGTGGTCGTTGACGACGATAAGAGGCTGGGCGTTGCCATTGATAGTAGAGGTACCGCGCAGACGCATGGTAGTACCGGCACCGAGGTTACCGGAGTTCTGCACGATATCCAGACCTGCTATCTGTCCTTGCAGGGCCTGGTCTACGGATTCGAAGGCCATACCTTCCATCTCGTCCATGTTGAATGTCTGTGTGGCACCCGCCAACTCACGTACAGGGATGCTCAGACCGCCGGACTGTTGTTTCTTCTTTGCCACAATCTTCACCTCGGTCATCTGCTTGGTGTTGTCGGCCAGGGTGACCTTGAAGACGTTGCGAGTGCCGATCTTCTGGGACCAGGGCTTCAGACCCATGCATGTAATATATAAGGTGTTGTTGGGGTCCTTGATATTCAGCGTGAAGTTACCGTTCATATCTGTCACGGTGTGGCTGACGATACGGTTGTTCTTGTCGCGTTCGGCTACGTTGGCACCTGGAATCACATCGATGTCATCCGAAACGGTACCTGAAATGCGTCGCTGTGCGCTGACGGTGGTTGTCATGAAACAGACAACCCATAGCAGTAACAGTTTTATAATCTTATTCATAGTGTTGCTTTTTTATCGGATGACAATTTTCTTGCGTGCAATCTCTTCCCCGTCGCCTGCAGTCTGAACGTCATAGTTGGTGTCTACGATGGGGTATTTGCTCAGATATGCTTTGCACTCGCTGGCGTCATTCCAGTTGAGGCCATATTGTCCGTTGGCGTCGAGTGCCGTGTGGTTCAGCACGCCAGGAATCTGATGAATGACGCAGAAGCTGGAGCCTTGGATGATGATGTTGTTCATCGTCGTCTGGCCGTAAGGTGACTGGTTCTTGCCGTTACGTGTGCAGATGACATCACGTGCCATCAGGTTCTTGTTCTCGGTGACGGTCAGGGAACTGCCACCATTGTCGTCGCGTACCTTCAGGACTCCATCGCCTTCGCGCGTTACGTGTACCTTTACAAATACGCCATATTCGCTGTTGTAGCTTGAAGTGACATATTCGGCCTCCGTGCGGGCTGTCTTGTCTGCAAACACGCTGTTGTCGAGGAAGTGTCCACGGATGAAGTTGTTGATGTAGGTGACTTTGGCTTGCAGGCGCAGACTGTCGCTGTGCAGGAAACAGGCGACGCCGTCGTCCATGAGCGACTGCACGTTCTTCTTTCTCGTGCTGTTCTTCAGTCGAGTCTCAATATCGCTGAGCCAGATGGTGTCCTTGGTGGCGTTGTCGTTGATGACGTACCATTCCTGTGTCTCGGGATGTTGCTCAGCCAGGTCGCCGTAGGTATGCATGCTGTGCCAGTCGGCTTCGATGCTTTCCCATGTTGGTAGTCCATTGGCCTCTGCAGCCAGGATAGCTTCGTTGGTTGGTACGAAGAGGGTGTAGCGGTAGTTGTTGAAGAACTGGATGTTGAAGTCCACACCACCGCCGTTGCCCGTTGTGCTGGCGCGGTCGATGAAGGTGTGGTATTTGCTCAGCAGACGAGTTCTGTCGGAAGACTTGACGGTGGCTGGCACCAGTCCGCATTCTTCGATGATGGAGTCGTTGGGGAGGGTCAGGGTGTAGAAGCCTTGGAACTTGCCTGTTGTGGTGGCGTCCTCGTTGAGCACTCCATATACGCTGGTGCTGGCGGGGATGATTGGACTGTCGTCGAGTACGAAAGTGGTACCATTGGAGAGGGTACTCTTGTTGCCGGCGGGAACATTGATGATGGTTGTTCCAGAGGAACCACTGGTGATGCCCCGACGCTCGTTCTCCAGCTGGAAGCCGCCTTGTACCTTAATGATTTCATTATTGGCATCTCGGGTGACTTTGATACCAGAACCATTCTTGGCAATATAGTATTCGTCCTCGCTGTCGAGCGGGTTGTTGGCGTCGTGCACGATGGTGTGGCTCTCCAGCATATCTTTCAGACGGTTGACAATCTCATCCTGTGAGATGTTCTCCGTGCGGGGATATGCAGCGCCTTGCAGGCCTGTAGTGACGTCGTACTCGTAGAGGGTCTTGTCCAGAGGGAACTTACCGGAACCCGTGTAGCGCAGTTCCAGTACGCGGGATTTCTGGCTGGTGAAGCTGATGGGGTCGTAGTAGTGCTTCAGGGCCTCGTCGCTCGGGAGGAAGAAGGTGAATTTGGACTTCATGGCTTTCAAGTATGCGAAGTAGTTGATATGCATGAGATCCTCACTCTCCACGCTACCGTTGTAGATGGCCCATTTCATGATGCGGTTGCTCTTGCTGATGTATGCGGGAGCTGCCACAGAGGTGAAGTCGGCAGGTCCGTAGACCTTGCTCATCACATAAACGGCGCCGTTGCAGGCCAACAAGCACGTGTCAATGTTGGCGATGTCGTCCGGAGTGAAGAGATCTTCCTGAGCATCGTCACGCAGTTTTGTCATCTTACTGGGAACAGAACCGTTGAAGGACCTGAACATGATGACGTTAACCAAAGCCTGAAGAGTAGAAAGGGGAATATCGTCGATCTTGTTGAAGAGCGCGGCGTAGTCACCCTTGTTGACAGTGGCATTGGGATCCTGCGCATAGGTCTTGATGAGCTCCCATCCGCCACCACCTTCGCTGAAGTATTCCCACAGCGTCTCGTCACTGGGTACGAACATTGAAGCCATGTCCTTGCGGAGGTCTGCTTCGTCATAATAACCATTCCATCCGGGGTTGTATCTCAAGGCGATATCACCGTCGCTATCCTGGAATTTCTCTCCGTCGGGACCATAGATCTCGTCCTTCTTATGTCCCATACCGAGTTGAGCGAAATACTTCTTGGTGAAGATGGAATCCTTGAATTCGGGGTGTAGGGTTTTATACGCTTCCGTTACGGCTTCGTTGTAATAGGGGAAGGAGAAACGGTCGAGGATATGACTGAAGATATTCGTCAGACCGCAAGTGCGAATAACCTCTGCCATATTGGGCAGGGGGGCGATGACTTTCTCGGTCTGGTTGATATAACCATTTTGTGCCACGCTGTCCTGGCTGAGCAGAAGAGCGTCGTAGATATGCACGTCGCCAGGTTTGCGGCTGCGACCCATGATGATCTCGAAGTCTCCGTCGGTGATTTCCTGCTTGGACATGTGCTCAGAGGTGAAGTGAAGCATCATGTTGGCAGTGGAGTCGGTGACGATATACACGCCCTTACCACCAGTCTTGTCGCTGAAACGCTTCCAGTAGTTGGGTTCAGGAACATACTGATAGGTAAGTTCGCCCTTCTCGTTGTATTCTGCCGGGTACGTCTTGCTGGCATTATATGCCCAAGGTACTTCTTCGGGACGCAGGAAGGTGATGGTGTCTGTCAACATGACATCCGTGAAACGACGCATGTACTCACCGCGAATCGGAGATGTTTGGTTGCCGTCGGCGTCAGTGCCGCCATCGCTGCTGGCCAGGTTCTCCATGACAATTGCGTTGTTGAGCATGCTGGTGTGGATGAGCAGCTTTTTCTGTGCCACGGACAGGTTGGCATAACTGGTGGCGTTGTGCCAGGGATTGCTCTCGGGGAGTGTGGCATTGTGCTTGTAGAAAGCATCCCACGCATCGTCCCTGGCGACGAAGACGGTCTTGGAGCCTGTGCGGCTCAGTACTTCTGAGAGCGGTCGCTGGAGGTATTCACCGGTCACAGGGTCCGTGGGGTTCACGGCCTTGTCTTCGAGTAACTCGATGTAGTTGGTGAATCGCCCATCATCCTTGAGGCCATCGTAGATGCTGGAATTCAACCACGACGGCTTCTCGTCGTCCAGGGTGAAGTCATCCGAGCACGCCCACGTAAGCCCACATACTGCCACGCAACATAGTGCGCGCGTAGTGTGCTTGCCAAATGTGCTTAATAGGTTTTTCATACACATTGAATTTGAGATTATTAAATGATTGTTTGTTGTTGCGTCAATAGGGTAAATATTCCCTCGGAAGGGCCTTTTTTTACGCTTTTTATAACTAAAGAGCGCTCAAAATTAAGGCTTTTTTTACTTCGTTAGCTTCTATAAGGTAGAAAAAATGCTCCTTGTTAAGGATAATTAACAAATAATATGTTTCTTCCTTTAACAATGGGCTGCTCCAAATATTCCTGCGTCTTTCTGCAAATGGGGAAACTCGGTTTCGCCTTTCTTTAACAAACAAAAGGTTCCCTTTTGAACATAACGACATTTTTCTTGCAGAAACGCTGTTGTGTTTCTCTGCTGCAAGATGCATTGTTATCCCTTGCAAGTGCCGTCGTGTTTCCCTGCGAAACGGCTTTGTTACCCCAAATCATGCCGTTGAGCTTACTTACGCAACGCTCCTGATTTCGTCATTGCGCCTCCCAAAATTCATCTTCGAATAAACTTGCGATAGGCTTATGCCTACTCAAGTGTTGGTCAGCTATATAAAATGTTGAAGGAAATAAACGACATACTACACTAAAATGGGTCAAATGGACTTTTATCGAATGCTTACGTTCTTTGAAAACTCGTTTTATATTTATCGAACAGCAGTTAATTCCAATAAGTTATAGGGACGCAGAAAGGAGGATGATTGTCTGCTTGGTTCTTGGGGAACATATTTTGGGATGGGATGAGGGGAACCCTGTCTTGGGATGGAAAGTATGGGGGTGGCGAAAAAGGGGCTATAGCGTCTTCTTTGTTCGGTCATGATCGAACGTTTGTTCGAACATGATCGAACGTTTGTTCGAACATGACCGAACAAAGGAGAGAGTGTAACCTCTTAAAACGGGGGTTAGGACCTGCTGAAAAATGGGACTATACAAGGGGTGGGGAGAGTGTAATTGTCTAGAAAGGAAGCTGTAGAGCGAGACTGATAAAGGTTGATATTTTTCCGGTTGAGGGTAATTCTGATTTGGATGCATCATCAAGAGAGGGTAAAGGCGGTTGTGAATCAGTTTCCGGTTGAGGGTAATTCTGATTTG
>JAILFY010000087.1 GCA_024697285.1 Bacteroidaceae bacterium | reverse complement strand
CCTTTCGTCCGCCATCGGCCGCCGCAGTATCGGGGAAGTTGCAGCCGCCGGCCACGAGAACCCGGTTGCCGGCAACGCCTGCGAAGGCGCCACTGACACCCTGACCTCCAGAGAGGGCAAGAGCCGGCGCGGGGGTGAAGGTCGCTGTGTTGAAACGATGGGACTTTTCAGGCTGCTGGGTAGATGCGTTTTCCTCACACAGCGCTTGTCCGAGGAAGACGGGGACAAACAGCAATGCGAACGAGACGAGGAATCGTTCGAGTAGTCTGTGGAATGATTTCATATTTCAGGAAGTTAATAAGAACAAGGTAAATGAAATGTTCCTGCCCCTTTCCCGACAGGGAGAGAGGGGCAGGAGTATTTATTACTATTTGTTGCAATGGTTGAAGAAGTCGATGGCTTCGAGCTCTTCCTTCAGTTTCGCCTCCTCCTCGGGAGTGATGTTCTGGAAAGGCGTGCGGTTGGGACCGAGGTCCAGGCCGATGAGTTTCATAATGCGTTTGCCACCCACGATGTTGCCGCGGAAGTGGCAGATGACATCGATGACGTCTTGCGCGTAGTTCTGGAGCTGACGGGCCTTCTCGAGGTCGCCCTCTTCCCATGCTTTCTGGATACCGGTGAGGCAGCGGCCGTTGTAGTTGGTGGTTCCGCCAATACCTCCCTGGGCGCCACCCATAGCCAGACAAGGCAGGATAGTTTCGTCCTGACCGTGGAGCATGTCGAACTTTCCGTCCTTGTAGCGGCGGCAGCGGTTGTACTCGTAGAGGCTCTCGAAGGTATATTTGATACCAGCGAAATTAGGAATCCGGCCATCCACAGCCTGCAGGAAATCATACATGGAGAGGAAAGCGCCGTTGAAGGCAGGGATGTGATAGAAGTAGAAAGGCAGTTCGGGAGCACCGCAGGCTATCTCCTCGCAGTACTTCACCAGTTCCTCGATGCGTCCCACCTTGGGGAAGGGAGGAGCCATGGCACCAATACCGAAGGCACCGATTTGCTGGGCGTGCTGAGCCAGGCGGAAGGACGAACGGACGCAGGTGCTGCCCACGTGGACAATGACCTTGAAGTCCTCGAAGTCCTTCGTGGCTGCCATCCAAGCCTCGGCAATCTGTTTGCGCTCGTCCTCGGTGAGCATATAGCCCTCGCCGCTGGAGCCATTGATAAACACACCCTTGAGGCCGTTGCGCTGAAGCATAGCGGCATACTCTGGGATAATGGATAAATTGATATCACCATTTTCAAGCATCGGCGTGAATGGTGCATCGATAAGACCCTTAATCTTTTCCATATGGTCTGTTAAGTTAGAATTAATAGTCGTTTTGATTGTTAGACGCGGCAAAGGTACACAAAAAACGTTCAGACACCAAATTTAAAGCCAAGGTTTGTGTTAAAAAAATGCAAGTTGATGAATATCGGCATTTTGGGGCTGAGGTTTGGTGTTATTGGGGGGCAGGGAGGATCGTGTGGATGTTCTGTTCTCGGTGGGTGAGTTCCACTTCTACTCCGTACTTCGTGTTCAGGTGCTCCGCCAGATGCTGTGCGCTATAGACAGACCGGTGCTGACCTCCCGTGCAGCCAAAACAGAACATCAGATTGGTGAATCCGCGCTGCAGATAGCGCTCTACATGCTTGTCGGCCAGGCGATAAACGTTGTCCAGGAAGAGCAGGATCTCTCCGTCGTTCTCCAGAAAACGGATAACCGGTTCGTCGAGACCCGTAAGTTTCTTGTAGGGTTCATAGCGACCGGGGTTGTGGGTGGACCTGCAGTCGAAGACATATCCTCCGCCATTGCCAGAGGTGTCTTCTGGAATACCTTTTTTATAAGAAAAGGAGAAAATGCGGACGCGCAGAGGTGAAGCGTCTGAGGTTTTCTGAGCGGAGGTTGCTTTCGGAGAGACGGTCTGTTTCGAGGCCGCTGCAGCTTCAAGTTCCAGTCCACTCGCTTCTTGTCTCAGCCCATTCGCTTCTTGTCTCAGCCCATTCGCTTCTTGTCGCAGCCCATTCGCTTCTTGTCTCAGCCCACTCGCTTCTTGTCGCAGCCCACTCGCTTCTTGTCTCAGCCCATTCGCTTCTTGTCGCAGCCCACTCGCTTCTTGTCGCAGACCTTCCGCTTCTTCCTCCGGCAAAGTTTCCATCACTTTCTTCGTCATCTTCTCCAAGACTTCCCGCAGATATTCATAAGGGCAACCATCTTTCTTCTGCAGCAGTTCGCGGAGGTTCTTCAGCGCCGGAGGAATGCTGTCGAGGAAATGTTTCTTGCGCTCGAAGTAACCCCGGAAGCCATAGGCCCCAAGCACTTGAAGCAGACGGAAGAGGACGAAGAGCTGCAGGCGCGAGCGGAAGACGCCTTCATCCACTGCGCGGAAGCGCCGGAGGTTGTCCAGATACACTTCCGTGAGTTCCTCCCGCAGGGCAGGAGAATACCTCGCGGAAGCCTGCCAGAGGAAGCTGGCCAGGTCATACTGCACGGGCCCCCTCCTTCCTCCCTGGAAGTCAATGAAATGAGGCGCATTGTTGGCGTCGAGCATGACATTGCGTGCCTGGAAGTCGCGGTAGAGGAAAGCCATCTGGCGGTCGCTGGTGAGGTCCTGTGCCAACCGTCTGAAATCCTCTTCGAGCCGCAGTTCGTGGAAATCCAATCCTGTTGGTTTCAGGAAACAATACTTGAAGTAGTTGAGGTCGAAGAACACACTTGTCTGGTCCATTTCCTCCTGCGGATAGCAGGGCGAGAAGTCCAGGTCCTCTGCCCCAAGTATCTGCAGGGCAGGCAGCAGTGCAATGGTCTTGCGCAACAGCAGTTTCTCGTCCTCGCTGTAGTTGCCGCCCGCCTCTCGTCCTCCTCTGATGGCGTCGAAGAGCGAGCGCGCCCCCAGGTCTTCCTGCAGGTAGCGCAGTCCGTCCTCCGAGACGGCCAGCACCCGCGGCACGGGCAGGTGCTTGTGGGTGAAATGGTCCGAGAGGTGACAGAAGGCGCGGTTCTCCTCCAACGAAGTGCCTACAACGCCAATCAGGCTGCGACCTTCGGCGGACGTGAAACGAATGTACTGACGATTACTGCCCGAACCGGTAATGGTTTCCACGGATTTGGGCGCCTCTCCGGTGAAGGAGGTATAGAGGGCGATGAGTTGTTGCATAGAGAAAGTATTCTTTTTTCGAAGGAGGGAAGCCCGCTGCTGCAGTTCTTCCAGTTGTATAAGTTGGAGCTCTTTTTTCGCCGAGGGAAAACCAGCTACTGCAAGTTGTTGATTTTCCTGCGTATGGCTATGATATTCAGCAAGGAAACGAGGAGGAAGAGGGCGAGTCCCAGCACCAGGGCCGGCACGAGCGAACCCTCGACCAACGTGGGAAACATCTCCCACAGACGCTGGAGGTACAAGCCGCGCAACCAACCCAGCAGCGCCAGGGAGAGCAGCAGCACGAGGGCGTTCAGTCCCACCGTGAGCAGCTGATAGGGCAGCGCCACCCGTGCGGCGGAATAACCGATGAGGAGCAGGTTCTGCAGCTTCTCGGCATTCTTCTGCACGAGCAGATATACGCTGAGCATCAATATATAGAAGGAGAGGGCGCTGATGAGCAGCCCGATAGCCATCACCAGCGCAGCCACCACCTTCAGGAAGTAGGTGGCTCGTCCGGCCTCCAGGCTGTTGTCTTCGAGCTCGTAGCCGTGTTTCTGCATGTAGTCGGCGATGGCGTCATTTGCCGGATTCTCCACCTCTACAATCAGTCGGGTGGGTTCGGCCGTGGCGTGGGGAGCCAGTGCGGCGTTGGCACTTTGCATGAACTGCTGCGGCACGAGCACCGTGTTCAGCCTTGTGCTGAATCCCACTACGCGCCCCTTCAGGTTCCTCACGCTGCCGCCCTCGCCCGTCAGCCGCACGTCCATGGCGATCATCGAGACAATGCCTTCGGACAATTTGGGGAGGTTCTTGGTCTGAGCGAAACCGAAGTTGTAGAGGGCCAGATAGGTTCGCGGTAATATAATAGGTATTTCCGTGGCAGCCGTGGCGCTTGGGCTCTGTGCCCAGAGGTCGTCGTAGTTCCTTTGCGGCCACTGCACGTCCACGAACTCATCTGCCACGCTCTCGAAAAACATATCCGTTCCGAAACCGATGCCGCCCATGGACAAACTGGCATACACCTCATACTGCGATGCCGTGAAGGCCCCCACGCGGCGGGCGAAGGGCTGTCGGCGCAGCTCACTGATGTCCGTTTCCGAGAACGTCTGAGCCTCGCCGCTGATGGTGCTCACGGCGGCTATGCGTTTGGAGAGAATGATATAGGTGTTCTTCATCACCCCGTCGTTGCCCGAAAAGGCGGGGATGACATCTTCGTAGAACTGCAGGGAAAGCAACACGATGAGCATTCCCAGCAGGTTGGCCAGGAAGAAGCCCGCCAGCTGACCGACGCTGACGTGCTTGCGCAGAAGTTTCCAGATGAGTCTCATAAGCGGTAGGTCTTTTCGTAGGACAGCGGCATGTGATGTCCGATGCTTGTTACGATTACGGCAGCGCCCTGTCGGCGCGCCTCTTCAGTCATTATTTCTCCCATTATGCGGCTGTTCTCTTGGTCCAGGTGGCTCACTGGCTCGTCGGCCAGCAAGAAGTCGAAGGGCTGACAGAGCGCGCGAATCAGTGCCACTCGTTGCTGTTGGCCGAAACTCATGTGGGCCAACTTCGTATTGCGTTTCTCGGCAATTCCCAGGGCCGCAAACCATCGTTCAATCTCGGCATTGCTCTTGTGGCGGGTGAGTTGGTTCTTTATCTCCACGTTCTCCCAGGCCGTGAGTTCCGGAAAGAGCCGCAGCTCCTGAAACATGTGGCTGAGCGAGTGCTGGCGCAGGGACGTCCACTCGGCGTGTTTCAGCCCGCTGATATCTTGTTGGTCAAAGGAGATGGTTCCGCTGTAGTCATTGCGGTAGCCCGTGAGGTAGGCACAGAGTGAAGACTTACCCGTACCGGAGGCGGCCTCTATAAGATAAAGGTGTCCGCGCTCGAAGGTCACTTCCTGCAGCCAGAGCTCAGACGTGTTGTCGGTGCGCTGGGCAAAGACCTCAGGAAGCACGTTGTGAAGGGTTATTGTTGTCAATGGTGATATGTTTTTTTATCTGTCTTGTATTCTAAGGGGTGGGCAGTAGGTTCTGCGCTCGGAGGGTGGCGTGGGAGCAGATGAAGAGAAGGGCTGGCTCACACGAAGGAGGTGCTGTTCTCAGACGAGGGTGGTTTTTGGCTCACACGAAGGAAGGGCTGTTCTCAGACGAAGGTGGGTTTTGGCTCACACGAAGGTAGGGCTGTTCTCAGATGAAGGTACGTCCTGGCTCACACGAAGGTAGGGCTGTTTTCAGACGAAGGAGCGTGTTGTTTCATACGAAGGAAAGACATTTTTCACACGTACATACGTTTTTGCTCACACGTACATACATCTTTGTTCACACGTATATACGTGTTGGCCGATACGTATATACGTGTTGTCGCACTCGAATTTGTGATCAGCAGTTGTCTTCATTCTCGGGACATCAGTTCGTTGGCCTGAAACAACACGTCCCGCACTATCTGTGTCCCCTCCGGGGCAATGAGTTCGAGCTTGAGTTCTCCCGCGCGTTCCATCTCTATATTCAGCCGTTCGAAGTGAGTGAGGGCGTCGGGCAAGGGGATTTGCGCCCCCTGCATCTGTGTCAGTTTCGGCAGCCGGCAGGTGGCGAAGAAGCGAGCGCCTTTCACGTCTGCTCGTTCGCGCCGCAGGTAGGTGTTGGTGTTCTCGGTGAGTCCTTTCTGGGAGCCCATGTAGAAGATGTCTTCCTGCACGCCGAAGTACAGGGAGCTGGTGCCCAGGTTCAGTGCGAAGTCCTGTGGCGACAAGCTCTGCACCTCCACGAACATATTGCCCCACGAGGAGGCGTAGGCCAGGAAATCGGTGTTCTTCACCTGAGCTGTCAGCTGCAGGTGGCTCAGCACGTCGTCCCACTCGTAGCTTATTTCGCTGCCCGAGGCGAGGGCAGCACGTGTCGTTCCCCTCAGTTCCAGCGCCACGTCGCCGTCCACGGAAGAGATGATTCTGTCGAGGTCGAAGATGAGGTTCAGCGCTATCAGCGACGTGCGGACGTTGTTGTTGGAGCGCAAGGCAGAGAGCAGTGTCTCGCCCTCCACATTAGCTGCCATCCACGCCACGTGATCCTCGGAGGTGTAGCTCAGGAGCTCGCCGTCTATGGGTCTCAAGACCTCGTCCAGTCGTTTCAGTTCCTGCCTCACCGCCTCGTTGCGCGCCAGCACTTCCGCCTCCAGCTTGAGTTCGTTCTTCTCCACTTCCATATCCAGCAGCAGCAGCGCGTCGGACAGTGAAGTGACATTGAAGGAGCGCAGGAGGTCGCGTGCCTGAGCCGGAAGGACTTCCGGCGCCACGACTGCCGCCAGTGGCTCCTCGGCTTTCTTCAGTTCCGCGTAGAGGGTGGATTCCGTGGCGCTTTCCTTCTTGTCCTGTTCCAGCAGCCGCGCCATCTCGCCGCGCAACTGCTCCTGGGCCGCGCCCACTGCCGGTCCCATCAGCAGCGCCTTCTTCTTGTCGAAAGCCAGCAACCACTGTTGTTGCAGCACTACCCACGAGTAGCCGCGCTGGGAGGTGATTTCCGAGGCCCGTCCTTGCGTCTGCAGGGAAGAGCAGAAGGTCTGCAGGTCGTCCTCGTCGCCCACGGCTGCCGCCACGCCCATATAGCCCGATGGAGAGGTGAAAGCGTAGACAGGGCGCGTCACGTCCAGTCCCGTTTGCACCTTCCCCTCTTCTCGCGAGCACCGAAGCAGCTGCAGCAGTTCCTGCAAACTCAGGTCTGCCTCATCCAGGAAGGCTTTTGTGTCCAGTCGTGCCAGCGCCGTGGCGTCGCCTGGCAACGAGTTCAGATATGCGTTTTTGTCTCCGCGGAAGACGAAAATGGCAGACGCCACCGCTGCCACTGCAATACCTGCAATCAGTATAATCGTTTTCTTTTTCATGTCTTTGTTTCTATTTATAAGTATTTGGACGCACTCCCCAAGCCTCACTCCCGACGCAGCCTCACCCCCGACCCCACCTCTACGCGCTTAACGTCGGTTGCTTCGGCTAAGCAAGCTTGCCTTGCACACTCTGAGCGCTGTGAAGTCAGCTCGAAAACAACACTCAGTTGTTTTCTGTCGCAGCCACCCGTGGGAGAGGGGAGAGCCTGCGGCGGAATAGTGGATGTGTTCGCTCCGCCGGGCGTTTTCTGTCGGCGTTATTTGCCTCTGTACGTGTGCACCCATTGTATGCATCCTCTGTAGGGGCGGGCTCCCGTGCCAGCCTGAACCGCCATCAGGCGGTACGTGTCCACCGTTTATCTTGTTCGATTTGTTCAGATTTGTGAGATTTCTGCCGCGCAGCGGCACTCCAATTAATCTGTCGCCATAAGGCGACAGCTGGGCAAAGCCCAGTTATTTTTAAGAGTCGCCTTCGGCGAGAAATCCAACAAATCTATCCAAATCAATCAGAGGACAGCGATTATCCACATTCTCCGCGCCAGTCATATTTATTATTTCCTATTTAATATTTATTGCCTTTATTCCCTTTAAACCGCAGCCGCAGGCTGCACCTTTAACCTTTAAACCCTTAAACCGTGCCCAATGGGCGCTCCTTAAACCGCGCCTTCGGCGTTCCTCACTCTCATCAGATGCACCGCCACCAGCGCCGCCGTCTCAGTGCGCAAGCGGCTCTTGCCGAGCGACACCGGCCGGAATCCTGCTGCCTCTGCCGCCCGCACCTCATCTACGCTGAAATCACCTTCGGGCCCTATCAGCACCAGTGCGGGTGTCTGTGGCTGCAAGACATCCAGCAGGAAGGGTTTGCTGGGGACGTCCGATGGGGTGGGAGAGGAGGTGGGGAGGTCTCCTTCGGCACCTGCGAGCAGGTCACGTTCGTCGTAGCAATGCGCTATGAACCGCTGGGCGGGCAAGTCCTCTCGCGCTATGAACCGCTTGAAGGGCTGCAGCTCTTCCACCACCGGTTTCCAGGCTTTGTGGCTCTGCTTCATCGCCGCCACTACGATCTTCTCCAGGCGGTCGGTCTTCACCACTCGGCGTTCAGAGAACCGGCAGTCGAGGAGGCTGAGGCGGTTGAAACCGATCTCGGTGGCCTTCTCCACGAGCCATTCCATTCGGTCCATGATTTTCGTGGGAGCCACAGCAACGTGGATGTTACCTGTCCATTCGGGCTCTTGGGGTGTGGATTCGAGGATGCGATAGTGGCACTTGTGCCCTCCCGCCTCGGTGATGATTGCTCGGTGGAACGTCCCTCGTCCGTCCATCAGGTTCAGCTCGTCGCCCATCTGCAGCCGCAGCACGCGCAATGCATGTTGTGCCTCCTCGGAGGGCAACAGGCCTGTCTCGGGGTCGGGAGTATAGAAGAACCGTACTTCTTTCATCTGTTATCTTTGTCTTGGCGGGAAGTGAGGGGCTTTTGCTCTGCAGACCTCGCCTCGCCGCTTACTCGGCAGTGTCTGATGCTGTTTGCTCTCCGGGCAGCCGAGTGCGTTTGGCCAGCTCGTCGCGCAGGTGGGAAGCGGCCTCGTAGTTTTCTTCTTCCACGGCGTGCTTCAGCGCCTCCTCCAGCATGTGGCGGCTCAGCGTGTTGATGCTGATGGCGAACGTGTTTTCTCCCGTGGGGCGCATATACTGTGCCGCCAGAATATCCTCCTCTATATATATAGGGCAGCGGGCCGTTACGGCCATTATCAATCCGTCGGGAGCCTGACAGAAATCCACGGCCTGCTCCACGCCTTCTCGTTCTGCCACCACACGGGTGAAGAACACTCCATCCTTGATGGCTACAATCTCCACCCGCGTCAGCTTCACACCGAATTTCTCCATCAGCTGACAACTGATGTCCGTGGGCGTGAAAGGCAGCAGCACTGGCATGTCGAAATGTGCTCGCATAGTCAACAACGAAGCCCTGCGGGCAGATGTCATGATAGGCAACACCCGTTCGCCATTCTTCTCCTTGAGGATGATCATGGCGGTTTTGTCGTCTATGGGTGTGCCAGCCGAAGCATTTATTACCAGTTCTACAAGCATTTTTTCTACGTGTTTTTAGTATCTGTCTGAAGTTTCGCAGGTAGGTGTCAAGACTCAGAACCATCGGACTTGCTCGGATCTAAAGCCCTTCAAACCGCGCCAACGGCACCCCTTAAATTCTTAAACCGCGAGCCCCGCTCGCTCCTTAAACTCATAAACCGCAGCCGCAGGCTGCACCTTAAACCCTTAAACCGCGAGCCCCGCTCGCTCTTTAAACTCTTAAACCGCAGCCGTAGGCTGCACCTTAAACCCTTAAACCGCGAGCCCCGCTCGCTCTTTGTGGTCGTTTTATGCCCTGGCTTCTCTCTTGCTATCCTTGAAGAAGATGGCGAAGAGGATGGCAACGACCAGAGCGTAGGCCGCAAAGATATACCAGCACGTCTGCCAACCGGTTATCACCTGCTCTCCGGTGGCTCCTGCCGCCTGGGGGAAATAGACATAATGATTGATGATCTGCTGCGCCACGATGGTGCCGATGCAGGCTCCGAAGCCGTTGGTCATCATCATGAACAGGCCTTGGGCGCTGCTGCGAATGCTCTCGTCGGTCTCCTGGTTCACGAAGAGCGAACCGGAGATATTGAAGAAGTCGAAAGCTACACCATAGACAATCATGGAGAGGACGAAGAGCCACACACCGCTGCCGGGGTCGCCCAAGCCGAAGAAGGCGAAGCGCAGGACCCAAGCCAGCAGAGCTATGAGCACTACCCGCTTGATGCCGAATTTCGAGAGGAAGAAGGGGATGAGCAGGATGCACAGCGTCTCGCTCATCTGGGAGAGGGAAATCAGGATGTTGGCGTGCTGCACGCCGAAGGTGTTCTGGTACTCCTCTATCGCACCGAAGCTGGTGATGAAGGGATTGGCGAAACCATTGGTGATCTGCAGACAAACGCCCAGAAGCATGGAGAAAAGGAAGAACAGAGCCATTCGAGGGTTCAGAAAGAGCTTGAAGGCATTCAGTCCCAGAGCCTTGGCCAGCGACTTCTGCTTGCCTTCCTTAATGGGCATGCGAGGCATCGTCAGCGAGTAAGCAGCCATGACGAGGCTCAGCGCACCACTGACCATCCACTGGCCGGGAGTCGCTTGCAGACCCGTGAGGTCCACTACCCACATCGTGACGATGAAACCTATCGTCCCCCACACTCGGATGGGCGGAAAGGCCTTGACGCTGTCGAGCCCCGCACCTTCCAGGGCCGAATAGGCCACGGAATAGCTCAGGGCAATGGTGGGCATAAAGAAAGCTACAGACAGAGCATAGAGCGCAAAGAGGGGGGCGAACTGCACCTCGCTTCCTGCCTGATAGGCATAGGAGGAGGCACCGATCATGAACAGTCCCGCCAGGGCGTGGCAGAGGCTGAGCACCTTCTGTCCCTCCATCTTGCGGTCGGCCAGAATCCCCATCAGCGCCGGCATGAAAATAGACACTATGCCCTGCATGGAATAGAACCAGCCGATATGTGTGGCCAGACCTGCACCGGCGAGGTAGGTTCCCATAGAAGTGAGGTAGGCGCCCCATACGGCGAACTCAATAAAGTTCAGTATTGTCAGTCGAATCTTCAGGTTCATCTTTTTTTGAGGTTTTTGACTTATTTCGGTGCAAAATTACAAAAAATATCCCAATGAATGGCTCTGAAAAGGAAACTTTTTATACCTTTGCAACATAAAAAGCACAAAGTAATATGAAAAACGGCGTTACAACCCTCCTGCTCTTCATCTTTCTCGCCTTTTCGCTCTCCGCTGAGGCCCAGAATCAGCCTCCGAAGTACGACGGAATGAAACTCGCGTGGCACGACGAATTCGACGTCACCGGTGCTCCCGACTCTGCCCGCTGGACCTTCGAACATGGTTTCGTCCGTAACCACGAGCTGCAGTGGTATCAGCCTCAGAACGCCCGGGTCATCGGAGGAGTGCTGCAGATCGTGGGGCGCCGCGAGAGGGTGATGAATCCCCACTACAAACAGATCAGCAGCAACTGGAAGCGCAACCGCGAATATGCGGAGTACACCAGCGCTTGTCTGGAGAGCCGAGGCCGCTTCGATTTCCTCTACGGACGGCTGGAGGTGAGTGCCCGCATCCCCACTGCCTCCGGCGCTTGGCCCGCCATCTGGACTTTGGGCAACCAGGGCGGTTGGCCCGCCGGAGGGGAGGTCGATGTGATGGAGTTCTACCGAGTGCCTCCTCGCACTATGGGAATTCATCATGATCAGTCGTCCGACCAGCGCTCCCTGCCTATCATCCTCGCCAATGCTTGTTGGCAAGGGGCCGACGGACGCGATGCTTGGGACACCCAGCGGGTGCCGTTCTCCCACTTCACCGACAAGGACCCCGACTGGGCCTCGAAGTTCCACACTTGGCGCATGGACTGGAACCCCGAGAGTATCTGTCTCTACCTCGACGGCGAACTCCTAAATGAAATAAAAGCCTCGCAAGCCGCGCCCACTCGTCCCGGCAACTTCAATCCTTTCTCCACCGACCGCCCCGGCTTCGGCCACTACATCCTCCTGAACCTCGCCATCGGCAGCAGCGGCGGCGAAGTGGACACTACTGCCTTCCCGATGGTCTATGAGGTGGATTACGTAAGGGTGTATCAGAAAGAATAGCCTGCTGCACATCCAACATATAATGTTCCCGATTTTTTCTCACATATAATGTTCACTTAAACTCCTTAAACACTTAAACCGCAACCGCCTGCTGCACCTTAAACCGCAACCGCCTGCTGCACCTTAAACCGCAACCGCCTGCTGCACCTTAAACCGCGCCTTTGGAGCTCCTTACCCCGTGCGTGATTTTGTCCATTTTACCGCAAAATTATCGCCTCTTGGGGCTTTTAAGACCCGAGGAGGTTGCAACTGTTCATCTATCTGCTGCTCAATGCTGATGAGAAGGGGAGAGCGAAGTGAATTTGAAGGACTATGCTGCCAAGGTTAATGTTCCGAGAAGCTCCATCCAGTACCTAATCGAGACTAAGAAGAGAAAAGGTATACTTTCGCAAGAAATCCGTAAAGAATCCGTAAAGCAACCTACAACTCTAAATATCTGTAAATATGTATATTACGATGATTGCGAAAATGGAAATCCGCAAGAAATCCGTAAGGAATCCGTAAATGTTAAAGAGAAAGAAAAAAAGAGAAGGGCTCTCTTCCCCCTGCACCCCCTTCTTACAAGAGAAAGATAAAGAAAGAGAATACAAACATTCCGCATCTGACGATGCGGCGGGTGAAAGCAACAAAATTGAGACGCCTTCTTTTGAACAATTCTGGGATGCTTACGCCTATAAGAAGGATCGCCGGATGGCTGAAAGAGAAGGCGGCCACACCTGAGGAAATCAGGAAGATTCTGAGAGACAGGTGTGTGATTTAAAGACCCACCAGGGGGGGGAGCCTGCGGCGAGAGACAGGCTGCACACGTACAGCCTAACGGCTGTTCGGACAAGCCCCCCCCGTCGCTTCCTCTCTCTCCCCCGTCGCTTCCTCTCTCTCTCCCCCGTCGCTTCATCCTGGTGTGGGTCGAGTGTGCCGCGGTCCGTCCGCGGCAATCCCCCCCCCCTCCCTACAGCGGCAGAAATCGCCTCGCGGTGCGACTACAAAGCGTTCTTTGACTTATTGAAAGATGCACATCATTTTGTTAACCAAAGTGACAAAACAGATGGTTAAAAATGAAAAACAACAAATTCCGGCAATATTTTGAAGAAAATCTGAAAAATATTTGGTGGTGTTAAAGATACATATCTTTGCATCGTGAAAGGCCCACCTCTGTCCCTCTCGAGCTTAACGTCGGTTGCGTCGGCTAAGCAAGCTTGCCTTGCACCCTCTGAGCTCAGCGAAGTCAGCTTGAAACCAACACCCAGTTGTTTCCGTCGCAGCCACCTCCCCAAGGGAGGAGAACTTGCTCCGCACAGGGCCTCCCGCGAGGGACAATCCAAATGTGCCGAAGGCCAAGGCACACAGAACAAGAAAGCGCGCACCTGAAACCATAATCACCCTCAACCTTAACCTTAACCCTAACCTTAACCCTCAACCCTAACCCCTTACCCCAATCACCCTTAATTCCCCACCTCTCATCCTCTCCCCCCTTAACCATTAACCATTAACCAATCTTTAGTCCCCATGAACATCAGAGACAGGACAACAATGTGAAACTCTTAAACCGCGAACTCCGATCGCTCTTTAGTTGACGAGTTGACTTTTAGTTGACGAGTTGACGAGTTGACAAGTTGACGAGTTGAGTGCTAGAACTTGCTCGCACCTTAAATCTTTAAACCGCGCCAAAGGTGCACCCTAAACCGCGAGCTTGCTCGCACCTTAAACTCTTAAACCGCAGCCAAAGGCTGCTCCTTAAACCTCTTAAACCGCAGCCAAAGGCTGCTCCTTAAGTTTGCGACAGTTGAGTTAACAACTTTTCACACAATAGAAGGGTGGTTATTGAAGAAAAATAGTTATCTTTGCATCGCTAACGAACTATTACATCAACCAAACGCCATTTCAGTAGATTAACTCGATAACAGAGTCGCCTTCGGCGAGAAATTCAACAAATCTATACAAATCAATCAGAGGACAACGATTATTCACATCCTCTGTAGGGGCAGAAAACGCCTGGCGAAGCGAATACACCCGCTGTAGGGGCAGAAAACGCCTGGCGAAGCGAATACACCCTCTGTAGGGGCGGGCCACCGTGCCAGCCCGAACGCCGGTCACGGCGTAAGATAACAGGAGGAATTGTTTCGCGAATATCAAACCTGGGTGCACACGTACCGCCTTACGGCGGTGCGGGCTGGCACGGGGGCCCGCCCCTACAGAGGGTGTTTTCAGCGGGTGCATACAGTGGATCGCCCCTTAAACCCCTTAAACCGCGAGCTTGCTCGCACCCTAAACTTTTAAACCGCGCCCAACGGGCGCACCTCACTCCGCGCCTCCGGCGCCCTTGCCCATGGTACGAACAACATTCCACGTATGTGCCCTTACTCTTTGGTGCACTCTCATTCTCGGACTGACTGCATGTCAGTCACAGAACTCCACGCCCTCTCTTGACGTAGACGCTGCCTTGGCGCAGTGCCATCGTCAGGTGGACCGGGCACTGGCCCAGCTATCTGCTTCCGGCGCTATCGACACCACGATGATGCCAAGAAATATCCCGGCAGGAGACAGCGCCTGGAGCTGTCGTCCCCTCTGCTCCGAAGAGTGGTGCAGCGGCTTCTGGCCCGGTATTCTATGGCTGGACTACGAGGCACGACTGCTGCAGGACGGTGGTGCAGAAGCCGCTCACGTTCGTCGCGCTGCCCTGGACGCCACCAAAGCCATGCACCGTGTGGTGGACCGGCCAGTACTGGACCACGATTTAGGGTTCCTCGTTTTCTGTAGCGCCGGAACGGGAATGCGGGTCCTGGAGCGGGAGCTGAGCAGGGAGGGTCTGCCAGAAGAGATGCGGCGGGAAGATGAAGAAGCCATGGCGCTCTACCGCACGCTCTGCCGGCAAGCAGCGGACTCTCTGGCGACGCTCTTCCGTCCGGCCGTAGGAACGATACTCTCCTGGCCCCGCAACGTGCCTTTGTTTGGAGGCCACAACACGATCATGGACAACATGATAAACCTGGAGCTGCTGATGTGGGCCTCCCACGAGTACCCCTCTGACCCCTCTCACAACGAGCGCCTCCGCAACATCGCTCTCAGTCACGCCACCACGACCCTCAACAACCACTTCCGGCCCGACGGCACCTGCTACCACGTGGCCGTCTACGACACGCTGGATGGTCACTTCCTCCGCGGCGCCACCCACCAGGGGCTGGCCGACAGCAGCACCTGGGCCCGCGGTCAGGCCTGGGCCGTATATGGTTTCACCATGATGGCTCGGCTCACGGGCGATACATCTTATCTGCAACAAGCCTGCAGCGCAGCAGATGCCTTCATCGCCCACCTGCCGGAAGACCGAGTGCCTTTCTGGGATTTCGACGACCCACGCAACGTCACCTCTCCGGCCACCCCTTGTGGGGAAAGCGACACCACAGCGCCCCGCGACGCCTCGGCGGCTGCCATAGTGGCTTCCGCCCTGCTGGAGCTGAGTCCCCTGGCACAGCGCGACGACTACCGGACAACGGCTTTGGAAATGCTCAGCAGCTTGTCGGCCGACAACTATCAGGCGGCAGATCAGAACTGCGCGTTCCTGCTCCACAGCACCGGCAGTCTGCCTGCCAACTCGGAAGTGGATATACCTATAATATATGCAGACTACTATTATCTTGAGGCACTGAACCGCCTGCTCCTGCAGACAAACGCTTCCGCACAATGAAACGAACCGCCATTCTGCTGCTTCTGTCGCTGGCGCTGCACGCTTCAGCCCAAGAGAAATCCGACGTCTGGTCGCCCGACCAAGGCAATGGCACCTACCAGAACCCGGTGCTCTTTGCAGACTACAGCGATCCGGACGTCTGTGCAGTGGGCGAAGACTATTACCTCACGGCATCTTCGTTCGGCTGCGTTCCGGGTTTGCCCATCCTCCACTCCCGCGACCTCGTGAACTGGACCATCGTCGGTCATGCACTGCAGGAGCTGGAGCCCCGGGAAGTGTTCGACAAGCCCGCCCACGGGCAAGGCGTCTGGGCACCTGCCATCCGACACCACAACGGCCGCTTCTACATCTACTGGGGCGACCCGGACCACGGAATATTCATGGTATGCACGCAAGACCCTGCCGGACGATGGGAGAAACCCATATGTGTCGTTCCCGGAAAGGGGATGATAGATCCCTGTCCGCTGTGGGACGAAGACGGGCGCTGCTATCTGGTCAACGGATGGGCGAACTCCCGCGCCGGCTTCAACTCGGTGCTGAGCGTGAGGGAACTGTCGGCCGACGGCACACGTGCCATAGGGCTGCCACGCATCGTCTTCGACGGAGGTCAGGAAAACCACACCACCGAAGGACCTAAGTTCTACCGCCGCGACAACTACTACTGGATTCTGTGCCCCGCGGGAGGCGTGGAGAAAGGATGGCAACTGGCTATGAGGGCCCGCTCCGTCTACGGCCCCTACGAGTGGAAACGCGTTATGTGGCAGGGAGCGACGGACGTCAACGGTCCTCACCAAGGAGGGTGGGTGCACACTGCTTTCGGCGAAGACTGGTTCCTGCATTTCAACGACCGCGACGCCTACGGTAGGGTCGTTTACCTCCAGCCCGTGGACTGGTCCAGCGGATGGCCTGTCATGGGCCGACAAGGCGAGCCCTACACGAGTTTCCGCAAACCGAAATCGGCCTCTGCTGCGGTGATGAATCCTCAGGAAAACGACGAGTTCGACGGCCCCCTGGGACTGCAATGGCAGTGGCACGGGAACTACAATCAGTTTTGGGGGATGCCAACAGACAGCGGCAACTATCGGCTCTACACCCAAGTGTTGCAGGGCAACCTCTGGGAGGCACCCCATCTGCTGCTGCAGAAACTGACGGCCCCGCGCTTCACCGCCACAGCTCACCTCCGCTTCACAGCCAAGGAGGAAGCACAATGGGCCGCACTACTGATGATGGGAATGGACTACAGCGCCCTCGCCGTATGCAGGGAAGGCGACCATTTCGTCCTGCAGCAGCGCACCTGCAAGGACGCAGACCAACAGGGAGCGGAAACTACAGAGAACCTTGCCACCCTGTCTGCTTCGGACAAAGACACTATCCCCTACGCTCCCGCCATACACCTCGACATCTATCTTCGTCTAAAGGTGGCCGACGGTCAGTGTCGCTTCGCCTACAGCACCGACGGAAAGGAGTTCCGCCAGGTGGGGAGCCCGTTCACACTGCGCAAAGGAAAATGGATTGGAGCCAAGATGGGGTTTGTGGCCGCCACGCCGCAACTCATCAAGTCACGCGGATGGGCGGATATAGATTGGTTCAGAGTGGGGAGCGAGCGGGGTAAAATTAAATAGGAAATAATAAAGTAATAAGAAATATGGCTGGCGCGGAGAGGGGCGATTTGAAATTAACAAAAACACCGTTCGCTGTCGCTCACTCTAAAACACGCCGATAAATCGGCTATAAAAAAACAATATGAAAAGAATTATTCCTCTACTCCTGCTGCTGATGGCAACAATCGCCAAGGCACAGAGCGACTACTCCGATTATAAGATGGCGGGGCCCTACAAAGTGGTGGCTCGCGACGGAGAATATCGCAGAACAAAAGGCGGCAGCGAAAAAGATATGAGGGCCGCACTGGTGCTCGCACAAAACGGACAGGACGCAAAAGCACGACATATCATCGATGCTTACGCCGACAGCCTGGAGCGACTGGACGGACACGACGCTCCCCTCTGCCTGCTGCAAGTCTTTGATTTGGTACGTGCAATGACTCTCTTGCCAGAGCCCAGCCCGTCGTGGGCCGAAATGATACATCGTGCCATTCTGCCCACCATAGAACGCTTCGACGCCGACAGCCCCTACGCCAATGGCAACTGGGGAGCCGTGGTCAACCGCTGCCGGATGGCTTGCGCCATCTTCCTGAAGGACTCCACCCTCTACAAAGCCTCCATCGACTACTTCCTCCACGCAAACGACAATGGCGCCCTGCCCCACTACGTAGGACCCACCGGACAATGCCAAGAGACGGGGCGCGACCAAGGTCATGCACAATTGGGACTTGGCATGCTATGCGACATCTGCGAACTGGCCTGGCAACAGGGCGATGACCTCTGGGGCGCGCTCGACAACAGACTGATGAAAGGTATTGAGTACTCGGCACGATATAATCTGGGTTACGACGTACCCTTTGAGCAATGGACCGACTGCACCGGACTCTACAACGACTGGAAGGTGCCGGGAGCCATGGGAAGGGGCAAGCTATGGAGCATCTACGAGAAACCCTACAACCACTATGTGAAGCGCAAAGGACTGAAAATGCCATATACCAAGAAGGTGCTGGCGCTGCAGAAAAAAGCCCTCAGAAGGGGCGAGGCGAAAGTGGGACACGAGACGACCATCACCGAAGTGCCGGGTGTCTCGGAAGGGAGAAAGTTGCACCAGACATTCACCTATCCGGCCCCCGCGGGAGCCCCGCTGAACAACGACTATGATGTCTTCGTTCAGCCTCGCGGAGCCAAGGAATGGACGAAGGTGGACACCTATATGGCACGAGTGAATGCACCCGTGGGCAACAACGAGCACCAGGTGTCTGAAATATCCTACACCATGTTCGACTTCACGGGCGACGTCTTCGTGCGCGTCGTCTGCAAGAAGCGTAAGTTCCACTCGGCACGCGTAAGGCCCGACTACCGGGGAGTTATTGCCAACGTGCTCAACGACTCGGTGATGCAATTCGTGCTCTTCCAGCCCGAGAACGTCAGCGTGGAGTTCGATGGCGACATCACCCAGAACCTCCTCGTGTTCACCTCGCGCCCCCCCGTAAGTCGCGAAGCAGCCGAGGCAGAGGCCACCCGCCAGGGGCGCCACTTCCGCTACTTCGCCCCGGGCTTCTATGAGCAAGACAGCATCTCCGTGCCCTCCAACACGACGGTGTATCTCGCGGGCGGTTCCTACTTCACCGGCACCTTTGCCATAGAAGACGCCCACGACATCAGCATCCTCGGACGAGGAATAGCACGCCCAGAAAGCGGCTACGAGGGCGCACACGTATATCGGAGCAAAGACGTGATGATCGACGGACTCGTCTGCTGCACCTGTCCCGTAGGCGAGAGCGACAGGGTCACACTTCACGACGTACGCAGCATCTCTCATCCAGGATGGGGCGACGGACTGAATGTGTTCGCCAGTTCCAACGTCCTCTACGACCGCGTCTTCTGCAGAAACAGCGACGACTGCACCACCACCTACGCCACCCGCAAGGGATTCAATGGCAGTGCCCGCAACATCATAATGCGCAACAGCACCTTATGGGCCGACGTGGCACACCCCATCTTCATCGGTATCCACGGAAATGCCGAGCGCGGCGACACCATCGAGCACCTCCGATATGAAAACATAGATATCCTCTGCCAGAGCGAACCGCAAGTGGACTACCAGGGGTGTATGGCTATCAACTGCGGCGACAACAATCTCATCCGGGACGTCGTTTTCGACAACATCCGCATAGAAGAAATCCATCAAGGGAGTATTCTGCAAGTGAAAGTGGCCTTCAACAAGAAATGGTGTGCCGCGCCCGGACGCGGAGTGGAGGACGTCACCTTCCGCAATATCAGATACTACGGGGAACAACCGTATATGTCCGTAATCAACGGCTACGACCCGCAGAGGACGGTCAGAAGAATCACCTTCGAGGGACTGAAGATCAATGGCAGAGCGATCTTTGATGACATGCCCGGCAAAAAAACTTGGTACCAAACAGCTGACTATGTCCCTATATTCATCGGTAATCATGTGGAGGGGGTGGGGTTTAATTAGTTGGTTTTTAGTTGACAAGTTGACTTTTTAGATGACGAGTAGACAAGTTGACGAGGTGGGTGATTGAAAGATTTTTCTTTAATTTTGTGCTCACAAAAAGGCTTTTAATGGACTTTAGTGGCTTATTTATACCTATAAAACAAGATAATTTATGTATAGTAGTAAAGATATAGCTGAATATATCGTAGCATTTATTGCTGCTTTTGCTCGTCGATTTTCTATAACTGAAACAGAGGCTTACAAGTATCTACATCGTTATGGCGCTATCTCCATAGCTCACGAGTACTATGATGTGATGCACACCCAATCCTTTAATGACATGGTGGAGAGCATAGCATCATATTGCAGGAGGAAAGGAGGCCAACTATGATTAAGCTCTAACATGGCTCCACTGTCAACATCGACAGAATAGACCTTGCCAAGTCGCGACCAAATAAAGATTTTGGCCGTGGTTTCTATTTATCAGCAGACAAGCAGCAGGCAAAACGTATGGGCGAGTTTAAGCACTGACCGAAGGTGGAACGGCCGTGAAGAACACGTTCCTATTCGATAACCAAACCATGACATCAGGCGAGCTGAAGGTGTTGGTATTTGATGGCTACTCACACGAATGGGCGGACTTCATTTTTCTCAATCGTAATAACAAATTCCAAAACCAGGCACATGACTACGACATCGTTTATGGCCCAATAGCCAATGATCGTGTTGGTGTTCAGATTGGCAAATACGAAGCTGGCGACATTACCCTAGACCAGTTCTTTGACAACCTAAAATACTTTAAGGGTGTTACTTTCCAATCTTTCTTTGGGACAGAAGCTGCCCTCGCTAAACTCACACAAGTATGAATGTATCAGAGAAAGATTTTCAGTACTTGAAAGCACATGTGACCATCAAGATGATAGAGATACTGACTGAAGAACCAGGTTTGTCATTGGAAGAAGCTATTGACAAAGTCTATTCTTCAGAGTTGTTCCTAAAACTTGGCAATGCTGAAACGGGATTGTTTTTTCAGTCCCCAAGGTATTTATTATCCTATATTTAACTCAACTCTCATATACTCAGTTTCGTCTGTTTAAGGTGCGAGCGGGGCTCGAGGTTTAAGAGTTTAAGGAGTTTAAGTGAACATTATAGGTGAGAAAATTCATGGATATTATATGTACGTAATTCATGAATATTATATGTGAGAAAATAATATGAACATTAGAGGTGCCATCTTTTTTTCACACGAATGACCATGAATTGGGGACATATAATGAACCATAAATAAATTATTCATGATCATTATATGTACGTAATTCATGAACATTATATGTGAGAAAAAAATATGAACATTATAGGTACCTGATGTATTAGGAGCTATAATTTACGGGAGCAGGGTATAAAAAAAGGGAGGTTGTCTCACGACAACCTGACCTTTCATTAACCTTAAATCTAATACCATGAAAAACACGATGCAAAAGTACCAATTAAATCATTAGCTGCAATTAAAATATTGAGTTTTATCTTGCTTATTAGAGTTAAATTTAATTTATTTAACCAAATTAGAACAAATTCGGAGTGCTTTGTTAACGAAATTAACTGTTTACATCGTTCTTCAGAGTTATTCTACATACAGCACCAAGCCTTTTAGGTACTCGCCCTCAGGATGATAGATGTTGATGGGGTGGTCTGCAGGCTGATGCAACTGATGCAGGATTCTAACACTGCGACCGCTCTGAGCCGCGGCTGTGAACACGGCCATGCGGAACTGATCTTTGTTGACGGCCTGCGAGCAGGAGAAAGTGAAGAGGACGCCGCCGGAACGAATCTTCTCGAAAGCACGAGCGTTCAATCGGGTATAACCCTTCAGGGCGTTGCGCAGAGCGTCCTTGTGTTTGGCAAAGGCCGGTGGGTCCAGCACAATGAGGTCATAGCTCCCCTGTTCCATCTGCTGCAGATAGCGAAACGCATCTTCTGCGAAGGACTCGTGGCGAGGGTCGTCGGGGAAATTGAGGGCGATATTGGCGTCGGTCAGGTCGATGGCCTTGGAGGAGCTGTCCACCGAGTGCACCAACTGGGCACCGCCTCGCATAGCGTAGACGGAGAAGCCTCCGGTGTAGCAAAACATATTGAGCACGGAACGCCCCTGAGCATAGCGCTCGAGCAGCGAACGGTTGTCCCGCTGGTCCACGAAGAAGCCAGTCTTCTGTCCGTGCAGCCAGTCGATATGGAACTTCAGTCCGTTCTCCGTGGCCACGTCGTCTGCATCGCCGCCCAGCAGGAAACCATTCTCCGGTCCGAGGTCGGCTTTGAAGGGGAGAGTCGTCTCGCTCTTGTAGTAGATATGGCAAAGGGCGTCGCCCAGAACGGCTTTCAGCGCCTCTGCTATCTGCATTCGAGACAAGTGCATTCCAACGCTGTGGGCCTGCACAACGGCGGTGGAACCATATATATCGACGACCAGTCCTGGCAGGTTATCACCTTCGCCGTGAACAAGTCGGAACATATTGTTCTGGGGATTGTCTGCAAGCCCTATGCGCTTGCGGACGTCCCACGCCACCTGTAGTCTTTTTTTCCAGAAATCCACCGTTATGGGCTCATCCACAAACGAGAGCACCCTCACGGCAATGGAGCCAATCTGCCAGTGACCTACGGCAATGAATTCATCGTCGGCAGAGAAAACTGCCACTACGTCGCCCTCTTCGGGTTGGGACTCGAAATGGTGGATGGCCCCAGAGAACACCCAGGGGTGAAAGCGGCGCAGGGACTCTTCCTTGCCGCGCTTGAGGTAAAGTTTTATCATGAGTTCGTGGTTTCGGGTTCGGGGACTTGAATGAGCTGATAGTCGTGGCTGGAGAGCAGTTCGGACATGACATCATAGAGTTTCAGACAGCTCCAGGCGTCCGTGGCGGCATAGCGCTGCTGGGCTTCCGTAAGCACATCGGCCTCCCAGTTCGTCAGGCACTGGTTCTTGGAGATCTTCTGCCCGAAGAAGTTGGCATAGAGTTTCTGAAGGCTGAGATCTTTGATTCCGAAAGGTTTGACGTACTCCTGCAACTCCACGTAGTTAACGGGCTTGAAATCTTTGCGTTTTCGCAGCTGCGAAAAGTCGTCGTTCAGCGACAGTCCGATCTTCCGGGTCGACTCGGAAGTCATCAGGCGAACAATACTCTCGGGGAGTCCAAACCGATTCAGCCGGAAGAGGAAACAGGTATCGGGAGTGGACACCTGCAGCAGCGCTACAGGGTTCATCCCGCCGCGCTTGAAGGTGGGACGCGTCTCCGTATCTATTCCCACACAGGGAAAGCCCAGGAGGTAGTCAACAGCCTTGTCGGCCTCCCCCTCGGTGAGCACGACCACAATACGGCCTTCGAAGAGCACTCTGGGCAGAGCTGCAAGTACCTTCTTATCGAATTTATTATATAGTTTCTTCATTATTACCTAAAATATATTTTACGCGATGCAGCCTGCGAAGGACATCCACCAGATTGCCTCCCCACGTGAGTTCGAAGCTGTCGTTGAGCGTCCACAGCGCTTCTGCAATGATATCCTCGACTCCGGTTCTGAAGGTCTCCACGAAGTCACGCACGGGCTGATAGATATCTGCCAGATCCTCGCTCACACTCTTCAGTCGGACCTCGTCGGTCTGCATCTGTTCGTCGCACATCAGGTCTTCGTACTCATCGTCATTTCCCATCACCCCGGCGACCACTCCCTTGAGCCAATAGTAGTCTTCCTCGGAGACGAACGTGCTCGTTCCGAAGAAGTCATTGCCCTCCACCTTTGGCAACAAAGAGGCCTTCAGGTAGAGCAGGGGGAGAAGTTTGAGCAGGGTGTTGATGAACGAATCCTTGTCGCGACCTTCGCTTTGCTCCAGATAAGCGCAGTATTCTGCACCCACCGTAACGAATTCCACGACCTTTGCGGAGTAAACAATATCCATTTTTTACCTTTTTGGGCTGCAAAATTACTTCTTTTTGAAAAAAAAACCGAAAGAATGCATGAAAAGTTATTGGAATTAGTTAATTTTGCAGCGAAATAAGGAACAGAAACATTCGATGGCAACAAAAAACACAAAGAATACGCCTCGTAAACGTACTACGGGACGCAATAAATCGTCCTCTCAGGGCTCAGACACCAACACACGCCAGCTGAACAAGATACTGCAGGGCGACAAACCAGAACAGCTGGAGCGCGGCGAAGTGGTGCAGCTGGTGTGCGGCGTGCTGCTGCTGGCCTTGGCGGTTTTCACTCTGCTGAGCTTCGTGTCGCACCTGCTCACGGGCAACATCGACCAGAAACTCTTCGAAGCCAACTACGACGGCAAAGCCATGAACTGGACCGGCTACTTCGGAGCATGGTGGAGCAAGTTCTGGATAACGGACAACTTCGGGCTGGGAGCTTTCTTCATCCCCATCTTCCTGTTTGCGGCGTCCTTCAAGTTGCTGGAGACCTTCCGTGTGCGTCTGTGGAAATGGTTCATCAACTGCGCCTTCCTGCTCTGCTGGACCAGCGTGGCCGCAGCCTTCTTCTTCACGTCGTACTTCGGCAGCAACCCAGACATCAGTCACATCAGCCCGGGAGGTTACCATGGTATTCACGTGGTGGAAGTCCTGGAAGACGTCAGCGGAGGAGTGGGAACATTTATCATTCTGCTGCTGACGCTGTTGGCCTACCTCTGCTACCTCAGTGCAGAGACCATCCGATTTATCCAGAGGCTGATGCACCCGAAGCAGTTGGCACGGGACTTCTCCGACAACCATCCTCGGATCACTCGTTTCTGCTTGTGGCTGAAGCAAGTGCTGACACCCAGGAAAGACAACCAGAGAAGCGATGAAGAGGACGACGAGAAACCTGCCGACGACAACGGCCCAACGGCCACGGAAGAGCCCAACGACGCCGAGACGACGACAGCAGACGAAATCCCACTGGCAGACATCTACGTCCCGGGAGAGGAGCCCGACGGCCAGCAGACAGACAGCACCGGCGAAGGAGACAGCGGCAGCGAGACCGCCGACTGGATCGTACAGAACTATACGGACGAAGACGGGCAACAAGCCAACAGCTTCAGCAGCGATGGAACGGCATTCACCATCGAACGACCCACGGAAGAAGATGTGGCTGACGAGAACCACGAGGGAGCGCTGGAACCCTACGACCCCAAACTGGACCTCGAGAACTACCACTACCCCACCCTCGACCTGCTGAAACACTACGATATTGATCCGAGAACCACCATAGATATGGAGGAGCAGACGAAAAACAAGGATCAGATCGTGAAGGTGCTGCATGATTTCCAAGTGAATATCTCCAGCATCAAGGCAACGGTGGGCCCCACCATCACCCTCTACGAGATAACGCCTGCCCCGGGCGTGAGGATTTCCAAAATTCGCAACCTGGAAGATGACATTGCCCTCTCGCTGGCTGCTCTGGGAATAAGAATCATTGCGCCAATTCCCGGAAAGGGAACTATAGGTATAGAGGTTCCTAATGCCAAGCCGCAAATCGTTTCGATGGAGAGTATTCTCAACAGCAAGAAGTTCCAGGAGACAACGATGGAACTGCCCATGGCACTGGGCAAGACCATCACCAACGAGGTGTTCATTGCAGACCTTGCAAAAATGCCTCACCTGCTCGTGGCCGGTGCCACCGGACAAGGTAAGTCCGTGGGCCTGAACGCCATTATCACCTCGCTCCTCTACAAGAAACATCCGGCGGAACTGAAGTTCGTGATGGTGGATCCGAAGAAGGTGGAGTTCCCCATCTACTCCCCCATCGTCAACCATTTCCTGGCACATATAGAGGACGAGAACGACGAACCCATTATCACAGATGTGGATAAGGTGGTGAACACCCTCAAGAGCCTGTGCATAGAGATGGACACGCGCTATGACCTGCTCAAGAAGGCACACGCACGCAATATCAAGGAGTACAACGAGAAGTTCAAGAACCGACAGCTCAACCCGGAGAACGGACATAAATTTATGCCCTATATCGTTGTCATTATTGATGAGTTCGGCGACCTGATTATGACTGCAGGCAAGGAGATAGAGCTCCCGATAGCACGTATTGCCCAGCTGGCACGTGCCGTAGGAATTCACATGATCATCGCCACCCAGCGGCCGACGACGAACATCATCACCGGCACCATCAAAGCGAACTTCCCAGCACGTATGGCCTTCAAAGTCAGCGCCATGGTGGATTCACGCACCATCTTGGACCGTCCCGGCGCCAATCAGCTCGTGGGCAAGGGTGATATGCTGTTCCTGGCCGGCAGCGAGCCGGTTCGCCTGCAATGTGCTTTTGTGGACACACCCGAGGTGGAGGCGATTGCGAGCTATATCGCCAAACAGCAGAGCTACCTTGGACCCTTCGAGTTGCCGCGGCCGCCCATGGACGATGCAGGAGGCAACGTCAACGACGCGGACCTCCAGCACCTCGATCCCCTGTTTGCCGAGGCTGCTCAGCTCATCGTCTCCTCCCAACAAGGTTCTACGAGCATGATCCAACGTAAGTTTGCCATTGGATATAACCGTGCAGGACGACTGATGGATCAGTTGGAGAAGGCAGGAGTAGTGGGCCCCACACAAGGTGCCAAGCCCCGCGACGTCCTCATCCAAGACCCCAACGCACTTGATATGTTGCTGAACAACCTTGGATAAGGGGGGAAGTTGTGCCGGCGCGTTGGCGCGAAGCGTTGGTTTCGGACGTTGGCGCGAGTATCACCTCTGTTTGTCCCCTCTCTTTGCATCCCTTATGGGCAGGCCCCGTGCCTGCCCAATTTTTTTCAAAGTAAAGTTGCGTTTTATACGTATATACGTGTTGGCAAAGACGTATATACGTGTTGGCAAAGATGTATATACGTGTTGACGAAGATGTATGTACGTGTTGGCAAAGACGTATGTACGTGTTGGCAAAGATGTATATACGTGTTGGCAAAGACGTATGTACGTGTTGGCAAAGATGTATGTACGTGTTGAAGAAGATGTATGTACGTGTTGAAGAAGATGTATGTACGTGTTGAAGAAGACGTATGTACGTGTTGAAGAATATGTACGTGTTGACGAAGACGTATGTACGTGTTGAAGAAGATGTATATACGTGTTGACGAAGATGTATGTACGTGTTGAAGAAGATGTATGTACGTGTTGGAGAAGATGTATATACGTTTGTTTTGAACAGTATTTTACGTGGGAGAGAAGAATCGCCGCGGACAGACCGCGGCGCACTCGACCCACAGCAGTTGTGGTGCAGACAAGTGGGAGGGGAGAAATGGACTTTCCAATGCGGTTTTCATGTAGTATGTAGGTTAGTAAACAATAGCCCCAAACTATTTTCAAAAGAGATTTACGGGACTGCAAGAATAAAGCATATCAGAACGGCAAGAATAAAAGCGGCGCAGGTCAACAAGAAAAAAAGCATATCAGAATGGCAAGAATAAAAGCGGCGCAAGTCTACAAGAAAAAAGCGGCGCAAGTCAACAAGAAAAAAGGCATATCAGGACTGCAAGAAAAAAAAGCATATCAGGACGGCAACTCTTTTTGTGCCTTGCTCCTCGTTTACTCTCGTCGTAGTCTCCACTACGCCTTCGGGATAAACGGATAGCGAATCACCAAAAGACGGTTGCTGTCCTGATATGAAAAGGACCTTGAAAAAAGGTATAAGCGTTCCGTTCGGCCTAACGACCGAAATGGATTAGAGCACTTTCTCCAGCTTGGAGAGGTTCTGGGCGACCTCCTCGTCGGTCACCTCGTAGTTCTGGAGGTTGCCGGAGAGGTACTGATCGTAGGCACTCATATCAATAAGACCATGTCCGCTGAGGTTGAAGAGGATGACTTTCTCCTCGCCGGTCTCCTTGCAACGCAGGGCCTCGCGCACTGCTGCAGCGATAGCGTGGCTGCTCTCGGGAGCAGGAATAATACCTTCGGCGCGCGCGAAGAGCACACCAGCGTCGAAGCTCTCCAGCTGCTGGATATCCACTGCACTCATCAAACCATCCTTCAGCAACTGACTCACAATGACACCAGCGCCGTGGTAACGAAGACCTCCTGCGTGGATGTTTGCAGGCATAAAGTTATGACCCAGGGTGAACATCGGCAGCAGTGGGGTGTAGCCGGCCTCATCGCCGAAATCGTACTGGAACACGCCACGTGTCAGCTTAGGACAGGAAGCGGGTTCTGCAGCGACGAACTGCGTCTTCTTGCCATCCAGGATATTATGACGCATAAAGGGAAAACTGATTCCACCGAAGTTGGAGCCACCGCCGAAGCAGGCAATCACCATATCGGGATACTCGCCAGCCATGGCCATCTGCTTCTCGGCCTCCAAACCGATTATCGTCTGGTGCAGGGCAACGTGGTTCAGCACGGAGCCCAGCGTGTACTTGCAGTTGGGGGTGTTCATTGCCAGTTCAATAGCCTCGGAGATTGCAGTTCCCAGCGAGCCCTGGTTCATCGGGTCGCGAGTGATGATATCTTTACCCGCACGGGTGGACATAGAAGGAGAAGCTTCCACCGTGGCGCCGAAGGTCTGCATGATACTGCGGCGATAGGGCTTCTGGTTGTAGCTGATCTTCACCTGATAGACAGCGCACTCCAGTCCGAAGACCTTGGCAGCATAGCTCAGAGCAGCTCCCCACTGACCGGCACCGGTCTCGGTGGTGATATTCGTCACGCCCTGTACCTTATTATAATAGGCTTGTGCGATGGCGGAGTTCAGTTTGTGGCTACCTACGGGACTGACGCTCTCATTCTTGAAATAAATATGTGCGGGAGTGCCCAGTGCCTCCTCGAGTCCGTAGGCGCGGACGAGCGGAGTGGAGCGGTAGTACTTGTACATCTCGCGCACGGGTTCTGGAATGTCGATCCACGCATCGGTTTGGTTGAGCTCCTGGCGAGCCAGCTCCTCAGCGAAAATGGGGAAGAGGTCCTCGGCCTTGAGGGCTTCTTTGGTTGCTGGGTTCAGAGGAGGCATCGGTTTATTGACCATGTCGGCCTGAATGTTGTACCACTGTGTTGGGATCTCACTCTCTGGCAAGAAGTACCGCTTTTGTCTGTCTTTCATAAAAATGTGTTTGTTAAAAGAATTATTGAATAGAGGTTATTATTGTTTCGTTGGAAGGTTCTTACGGCATCGCCGGAGCGGCGGTTTTTAAGACCTCGATGGAAGGTTCTTACGGCATCGCTGGCGCGGCGGTTATTATCGTATCGACGAAGCGCAAGCTTCGAAAGGAGCATTAAATGGAAGAGGCCCGTCGCAAGAACGACAGGCCTCTTGGTATCTCTGAGCTCACTTTCAGGTACTCGGCAGGGTTCTCACGATTTTGGGAATCTTGAGCAGCGCCACCACCAAAAGTTAGCCTTCTTTGTCATAATCGAGTAGGGTTTTTATATCTTTTCGTCGGCAAAGATATGCTTTTCCTTTCTTTCTGCCAAATATATTCCCACTTTTTTTCCATTATCTTCAAAAAAAAGGGGAGATTGGCCCATTCGCGGCATTTCGCATTGATGTCAGGAAGTGAGCAAGAGGCGACTGAGGGGAGAGAGAGGACTATTTAGCAGGACAA
>JAILFY010000078.1 GCA_024697285.1 Bacteroidaceae bacterium | reverse complement strand
CTCTTTATTCCTCTTCTTTTTATTCCTCTTCTCTCTCTTTATTTCCCCCTCCTCTCCTTCCTCATAAAGTTTCCTCGGTTCTGTGTCGCGCATATTTGCGCGAATCTCCCCCTAAGAGCAAATTTCTTCCACCCTGTCTCTGCACTGCTCCATCAACCATTTCGGCGTCGACGTTGCCCCGCAAATGCCCACATTGGCCTCCGACGGCAACTGCCGCAGCTCCTCTATCTCGTCAATCTCTTCCGGAGAAGAGATGAGAAACGAGCGTCTGTTCACACGACGGCAGGCATCGAAGAGTACTCGCCCATTGCTGCTCTTCCGCCCGCATACAAAGAGCACCACATCATGTCCGCCAGCGAATTCACACACATGCGGCATCCTATTGGCTACTTGTCTGCAAATAGTATCAGCATAAGTGAATGTCGCTTCAGGGGAGATATGCTCCTGGATATACTCTACAATACGACGAAAGCCATCCAAAGGCTTCGTGGTCTGGCTGTACAGGCAGATATCACGATGAAAGTCCAACTTCGCTGCATCTTCTATACCCTCGATGACAATGGCTGTGCCATCGGTCTGCCCCACAAGTCCTAGTACCTCTGCATGACCCGGTTTCCCAAAGATTACAATCTGCTTGCGATGGTCCTGATCGGACTCGTACTCCCGTCGGATGCGCTCTTGCAGATGCAGCACCACAGGACAAGTAGCATCAATGAGCGTAATGTGTTTCTGAGCCGCCAACCGGTAGGTAGAAGGCGGCTCTCCATGAGCACGGAGTAGCACACATACGTCGTGCAGCTCAGCCAACTGCTCATGGTCAATAGTGACAAGTCCCATCTGCTCCAGGCGTTCCACTTCCCGGCCATTGTGAACGATGTCTCCCAGGCAATAGAGCGAATGCCCCTGCTGCAACTCCTCTTCAGCCTTACCGATAGCGCGGGTGACGCCAAAGCAGAAGCCGGAACCTGCGTCGATCTCTATATTCATCCCGCAATCTTATGGAATTGTTCCAACAACCATGCATTCTGCTGATCGATGGTGAGGTTGCTGTTGTCCAGCACCAAAGCATCGTCGGCCTTGCGCAACGGAGCCACGGCACGTGTGGAATCGATGCGGTCGCGCTCACGCAGATTCTCTAAGATCTGCTGGAAGTCGCAGGGTTCGCCCTTGGCCTGCAACTCGTCGTAGCGACGTTGTGCGCGCACCTCGTCGGAGGCCGTGACGAAGACTTTCATCTCTGCATGAGGGAAAACGGCCGTGCCGATGTCCCGTCCATCCATGACAATGCCTCCCTCGCGACCCATCTCTTGCTGCTGCGCCGTCATGGCAGCACGCACAAAAGGCAGGGCGGCCACGGGGCTCACGTGGGAGGAGACTTCCATCGTTCGGATCTCCCGCTCCACACATATATTATTAAGGTAGGTGTCGGGCCGGCCCGTCTCGGCATTCAGGCGGAAGCTCACGTGAATCTCGGACATCCTTTGCTCGAAGGCTTCTTCCTGGATGCTGCCGTCGGCGTTGATGAGACCCTGCTGCATGCAGAAAAGGGTGCAGCAGCGATACATGGCTCCGCTGTCGATGTAGATATATCCTATCTGGCGAGCCAGATCCTTGGCCATCGTGCTCTTGCCGCACGAACTGTGGCCGTCAATGGCAATGGTTATTTTCTTCATATATGGAAAAGTTTATTGTGGTCAAAAAGGAGATGGAAATGAATTGCTGACAAAGGACAGGGGAGGAGAGGAGGACTCTGGAACTACGAACAGGAAAGATCAGAGCTTCAGTTCTTCAACGTATAGTATACTGCGCCGTGACCATCACACTGGGCACCGACACATGATACTTCGCATAAGCTATTCCCAGTTGGAACTTCTTCGTGTGCAACCCCGCGCCAAGACAGATGCCAGCTCCATGGGCAGCGCCGGCGGCTTTCAACTCATAGGCCCGGCGGAAATTATAACCCAATGAAATATACAACTGCTCGGACGGCAGGAAATCAGCGCCGAAAACAAAGTGATTCGTTAACACTCTGCCACTGCTTGGCTCCCCGTCGGGATGATAATATTCGTTGGAACTCCAGCGGGTGAGGTCCACCAGGGTGAACGAGAAGCGAATAGGAGCATTGGCCAAACGCTTGCTCACTCCCAATCTCAAATCATAAGGCAACGATTCGTAGGAGTCACCGAACGCTTTCACCTGACCTCCTAAGTTGGCTGCTACCAGCGAGAACGAAAGGTCTTGCTCTTCCAAATAATAGTTCAACCCCAAGTCGGCGGCCAAAGCCACGGAGGAGTACGTGCCGTACTTCGAATAGATAAACTTTCCCGAGGCGCCGCCGGCCAACCGCTCCGTGAGCACATAGGAGTAACCTCCCGTGAAGGCGAAGTCCAGCGCCGAGAACTCACCTTGTACCACCCCGTCCACCGTTGTCTCTTTCATACTGCCGTAGCCCACGAACTGTGCGCCAACACCCCACGTGCCACGTTCCCCATGAGCCATGGTCCAAGCAGCCGAACCGGCCTTGCTCCCTTTCATATAACTAAGGAAACTGAGCGAGAGGGCACCGTCGCCAGAATTGGACATCAAAGCAGGATTGTGGAATAGCAACGTGGCATCATCATCGGGCAACGACACATTCTGACCTCCCAGCGCAGCACCATGGGCCGAAGTGGGTAGCGACAGGAAGTCGAAGACCGAAGTGCTGGTTATCTGACAACGGGCCGAGAGGCAACAGAAGAGCAGCAACAAGCCAACTAAGATGTATTTTTTATTGTTCATCGTGGAATTTCGAGCGCAAAGGTAGCGAATATTTCAATAATATAACGTAAGAAATGCCCGTTTTGAGGTGCAGAAGGGTGTTTTTTCACAAAAAAAGGCCCTCAGATGAAAAAAAAGTAGCGAAAGAAAACAACATCTGAAAAAAAAGTGTTACTTTTGTGGCGCTAAGGCATGAAAAATGCCATTTCACCCTGTGCATAATAAAAATAATTAGATAAAATCATGGAAGAAACAAAATCTATGACAGAAGAGTTGCGCAACCAACGCGGTACCAGCCTGCTGCTGGGTTACGTTCTGGTTCTTGCGCTGATGTTCGTGGCTTTTGAGTACACGACACGTGACATTAAGTACGAGGAAGTTGAACCCATCTACGAGAGCAATTTCGAGGAGGATATGATTCCTATCACCACTCAGAAAGAGCAGATGGCTCCTCCTCCAGCCGCCGCTCCTAAGGTCGCCGAAATCCTGAACATCGTGGACGACGAGACCGAACTGCAGGAAGAAGAGGTGCAGACCTCAGAGGAAGTCAACCAGGCTATCTCCACCGTAACAGGCGACGGCGCCCCCACTGCCGTGGTGTCCGCTCCCATCGGCCCGGTTCGCGAGGAAGCTGACGACGATAACATCTATGAAGTCGTAGAGGAGAACGCTCAGTTCCCCGGCGGCGACGAAGCATGCTACAAGTGGTTGTACGACCACATCAAGTATCCCGCTATCGCCCAGGAACAGGGCATCCAGGGACGTGTCTTCGTGCAGTTCGTCGTCAACAAGGACGGATCTATCGTAGACGTAGAGGTCATCCGCTCTCCGGACTCCTCTCTGTCCAAGGAGGCTGAACGCGTGGTGAAGTTGATGCCGCGATGGAAACCTGCTAAGCAAGGCAACAAGACCGTACGTTCGCGCTTCCGTCTGCCTGTGATGTTCAAACTGCAATAATATTACACCTTATTATATTATTATAGAGGCTGCGCCAACAAGTGCAGCCTCTCTTAGTCTAAAGAGACACGGTCGCCAGCCAAAGGCGCACCTCTCCATCACACTCTCCCTTCTCAACAATGCTTTCTCGTTGGCACCCAAAAGCCAGCTACCACAGAATCACTCTCATCTATCCCCAAACAATAATTATGCGTACCCCTGCAGAAACCCTCAAATACTTCAATGAAGCACTGGCCGCAATGCCCTTCGACCGGCAACCCGCCAGCCTCTACGAACCCGTGAAATATGTCCTCTCCATGGGAGGCAAACGCATCCGGCCCGTACTGCTGCTCATGGCCTATGAACTCTACCGCAACGACACCGACCGCGCAATGCCCACCGCACTCGGGCTGGAGACCTACCACAACTACACACTCCTCCACGACGACGTCATGGACCGAGCTGATGTGCGGCGAGGCCGACCCACCGTGCACAAGGTATGGAACGAGAACGCGGCCATACTCAGCGGCGACAGCATGCTCGTGATGGCATATCAACTGATGGCACAGGCAGACCCCACACACCTGAAAGCCGTCCTCGACGTTTTCACCGAGACCGCCCTGCAGATTGGCGAAGGCCAGCAGATGGACCTCGAGTTCGAGACACGCGACGACGTCCGCGAAGAGGAATATATAGAGATGATTCGCTTGAAGACCTCTGTGCTCCTGGCCTGCGCCCTCAAGCTTGGCGCCCTTCAGGCTGACGCCTCCGCAGCGGACGCCGACCATCTCTATCACTTCGGCGAACAACTGGGACTCGCCTTCCAGCTCCAGGACGACCTCCTCGACGTCTACGGCGATTTCGAGACCTTCGGAAAGAAGATAGGTGGTGACATCCTGTGCAACAAGAAGACCTACATGCTCATCAATGCCTTCAGACTGGCCGATGAACAGCAGCGGAGTCAACTCACCGACTGGATATCCCGCGAGCACTACGACCCCGAAGAGAAGATTCAGGCCGTAACAGCCCTCTACAACCAGATTGGTGTCCGTGCCTTAGCAGAAAGCCGCATCAACGAATACTTCGAAGCAGCCCTCGCCAGCCTCGACCAAGTGTCCCTCCCCACCGAGCGCAAACAACCCCTTCGCGACCTCGCCCTCTCCCTCCTCGGCCGCAACAGCTGATTTCTCAGCTCAAGAGGCTTCAGTTGGCTCTCGCCCACAGACTCATGCGGCTCTCTTTGTCCGCGATTGCCTGCTAAGACGGCCCTCCTAACTATAAACACATGACCCCATCCACTCAAATGTGGAGGCTCTCCTTTTTTTTTAACACATGACCCCCTCCACTCAAATACATTCTACTTCCTCCCTTACAGGGGACTGCGACGGGTCTTCCACCTCCTCTCTGATACATTCTACTCCCTCCCTTACAGGGATGGCAGAGGGTGGGTCTTCCCCTTCCTTGGCTGGCGGTGAGTCTTCCCCTTCCTTGGCTGGCGGTGGGTCTTGTTCTTTCATCGACACCCACAGCCACCTCTACGACCCCGCCTTTGGCCCCGATGCAGACGAAGTGCTGCAGCGAGCCTTCGCGGCTGGAGCCACTAAGATATTCTTGCCAAATATCAATTCCACAACCATCCAACCCATGCTCCAGCTGGCCAACCGCTACCCTGGACGCCTCTACCCCATGCTTGGTCTTCACCCGGAGGACCTCGGGGACACCTGGCAGACAGTGCTCCCGCAGATGGAACAACTATTGGCCAATCCGAACCACCCTTTCATCGCCGTAGGGGAAGTGGGACTTGACTACTACTGGGACCGCACCCTCTACGATGAACAACAGCTTGCATTTGCCCAACAAGCCCGATGGGCCCTCCGCTATCAGCTACCCCTCATGATCCACAGCCGCAGCGCTCACCGCGAACTGGTGGACGTACTCCTCTCCATAGACCCCACAAAGCAACAACTCAGCGGCGTATTCCATTGCTTCGGTGGAACAGCTTCCGAAGCACAAGAATTGCTGACCTTCCCGCATTTCATGCTAGGCATCGGTGGAGTGGTCACCTTCAAGAAAAGCAAACTGCCGGAAGTCCTCCGCCAGAACGTACCCCTGGAACGCATCGTTCTGGAGACAGATTCACCCTATCTCGCACCCACACCTCACCGGGGCAAACGCAACGAAACAGCCTTCCTGACAGAGGTCATTCATAAACTTGCTGAGATATATTCGTGTTCGGACGACCAGATTGCGACAATTACCACCGAAAATGCGCTGAAAACCTTCCCAAAAGCCCGATAAAAGGTGCTTTATCAAGGAAAAAACAAAAAAATAACCCCCGAAAGCAAAGTTTTTTGCATAAATTTGCGGGAGTACGCAAAAAAAAGGATATTTTTGTAGCGAATTAGGCTGAGTATAGTAATAATTCTCGCCAATATTTGCAGAAATAACTATAAAGAGTTAAGAGATATTAGCAAATAACAAACAATATAAATAACAAATTCATTCATCATTAAATCAAAAACAAAATGAAAAAGTATTTTGCAATTGTTGCAATGGTGGCTGCCTGCACGTTTGGCATGACACCTTCCGTGATGGCTCAGGACGAAGCAGCTGAGGCTGCCACCGAGCAAGTCGTAGACTCCGCAGAAGCTGTTGTTGACAGCGCTGCCGTAGACAGCGTAGCTGAAGAAGCTGCTCCCGCTGTGGAAGAAGAAGTAGCTCCCGTGGAAGAAGAAGAAGGTCTGCACAAGACCCTGAAGACAAAGTTCATCGAAGGTGATGCTGGCTTCATGAGCCTCGTTGCTGTCGCTCTCGTTCTTGGTCTGGCTTTCTGCATCGAGCGCGTTATCTACCTCACACTGGCTCAGGTCAACACCCGCAAGTTCCTCGACACCATCCGTGGCAAGGTAGAAGCAGGCAAGATTGATGAAGCTATCAGCTACTGCGCTGGCACCCGCGGCCCCGTGGCTCAGATCTCCAAGAAAGCTATGGAGTGCCTCAACAGCAACGACCAGAACGACATCGCAACCATCGAGCGTAACATCAACACCGAAGCAGAAGTGCAGGGCGCTTACCTCGAGGAGAACTGCTCCTGGATCACCCTCTTCATCGCCATGGCCCCGTCTCTCGGCTTCCTCGGAACTGTGATCGGTATGGTGCAGGCATTCGATGACATCGAGCGCGCAGGTGATATCAGCCCGACAGTCGTTGCCGGAGGTATGAAGGTTGCACTTATCACCACCATCTTCGGTATCGTGGTTGCACTGATCCTCCAGGTCTTCTACAACTACATCCTCTCCCGCATCGAGGCTATCAACTCCAACATGGAAGAAACAGCCATGAGCCTGCTCGAGATGTGCGTGAAGTCCCCCAAGTGCAAGAAGTAAACATTCCGAGGGTCACAGGCTAAGGGACAAACTGCCCACGAGCAGAACCTCTCGCCTCCTCTGACCTCACAACCCCAAAACCTCAGAAGAAATATGAAACTCGAAAAACTGTCAAGCATAGCGCTGTACTCCTGCATCGGAATCGGTGTTGTCTGCTTCGCCCTCTTCTTCTTGGTGGACTACAACAACATGGATTTCGACGGTGTACACGTATCACCCGCACTGACGGACCTCATCTTGATCCTGATGTACGCCCTCTTCGTCATCACGGCAGGCCTCACCATCTGGAGCCTCGTTCGTGGCGCAACCATCAACTCCGGTAACAACGGCCCCAGCCCCACAGGTATCAAGGGCGGTAAGGTGACACTCTGCACCTGGGGAACCGTAATAGTAGCTCTCATCATCGGCCTCATTGCAGGTCTGGGCGAAAGCGACTACACGACAGTCTCCGGCAAGACCACCGCTGGCAGCATGGTCACCGTCGTAGACATGTGGCTCTGGACCATCTACATCCTCGCCGTTGTAGCCATCATCGCAGTAGTAGTCAGCATGAGCGGCTACCTCACCAAGAGCGCTACCCCCAAGGAGTAACAGCAAGTTTAATGTCCACAGTCCAGACAACACGCTGGACTGCGGACATCAGATAAACTTCAAACACTAAATCTCTAAAGCATTAACAAATATGGCAAGAAAGAAAAAGAAAGTGCCAGGCCTGAACTCGAGCTCCACCGCCGACATCTCTTTCATTCTGCTCATCTTCTTCCTGGTGACTACCTCTATGGACACCGACATGGGTTTGGCCCGACGCCTGCCCCAGCCCCCTGAGAAAGACCAAGAAGATGCTCAGATTGACGTGAAGGAGCGCAATGTGCTCAACGTGCGCCTCAATGCTGCCGGTAACCTGATGTGCAACCACGACTTCATCGACATCGCACAACTGCGCGACCGCGCTAAGGAGTTCATCGAGAACAGGAACAACTCAGCCAAACTGCCCGAGAAGCACGCTAAGGTTATCGACCTGCTCGGTACTTGCTATGTCACCGATAAGCACGTCATCTCCGTGCAGACTGACCGCGGCACACCCTATAACATCTATTTCCAGGTGCAGAACGAACTCGTAGCAGCCTACAACGAGCTGCGCGACGACTTAGCCATCGCTAAGTTCGGTCACCCCTACGCCCGTTGCTCCGAGGACCAACAAGTAGCTGTCCGCACCTACTATCCCCAGAAGATTTCTGAGGCCGAACCTAAAAACTATGGAGGAGAATAATCATGGCAAAAAATAAGGAAAAAAGAGAAATGCCGGAGATGAATACCTCATCTCTGCCCGACTTGATCTTCACCATCCTGTTCTTCTTCATGATTGTTACGACCATGCGTGAAGTCACCCTCAAGGTGAAGTTCACAGTGCCTGCCGGTACGGAACTGGAGAAACTGGAGAAGAAATCCTGTGTATCGTTCATCTACGTAGGTCCTCCTACGGACCAGTTGCGCGCCCAGATGGGTGGTGGAACACGTATCCAGCTGAACGACCGCTATGCCGAGCCCCGCGAGGTCATGGACTTCGTAGCTCAGGAGCGTACAACCATGCCAGACCCCGCTTCGCAGGTCATGTCCATGAAGATAGACCAACACACACAGATGGGTATCATCACAGACATCAAGGAAGTGCTCCGTAAGTCATGGGCACTCAGAATCAACTA
>JAILFY010000020.1 GCA_024697285.1 Bacteroidaceae bacterium | reverse complement strand
TGGCAACAAATCGACTTTCTACTTTGGTCAATGCTATTTTGTGGAGATTGATACTCTATCATGTGTCGGACAGGGAAAACAAACAACATCAGGAAGGGACCGCTTCATGGGCTGAGAGCGACAGACGGTTCACGATAGGTAGAAGGGATTCGGACAGGAATCATGAGGAACGATTTGGGTTAAAAAGGGCAAAAAATTAATAGGAATATAGGAATAAATGGGAGATTATTAGGGAATGTCAATATTTATAGCTAACTTTGCAGCCAATTACACGCGCGCACTATATTATTAAGGTGTGAGGCAACGTTCAAGCGCCACAGTTTATGTGGCGGAGGATTCAACTAAACAACAACTATTAAAACAAAAACAATAACCCGAATGAAAAAAGCATTTGTTTTCCCTGGTCAGGGTGCCCAGTTCCCCGGTATGGGCAAAGACCTCTATGAGAGTAACGCCGAAGCTAAGGCCCTTTTCGACAAAGCCAACGAGATTCTTGGCTTTGATATCACCAAGATCATGTTCGAAGGCACCGCCGAAGAGCTGAAGCAGACGAAAGTCACTCAGCCTGCCGTGTTCCTGCATTCCGTAATCACCGCCATCTGCTTGGGCGACAAGTTCCAGCCCGACATGGTGGGTGGCCACTCCCTGGGCGAGTTCAGCGCCTTGGTCGCCGCCGGTGCTCTTTCTTTCGAGGACGGACTGAAGTTGGTAAGCGCCCGTGCCCAGGCCATGCAGAAAGCCTGCGAGGCACAGCCCTCCACCATGGCTGCCATCATTGGACTGGACGATGCAGTAGTAGAAGAGGTGTGCGCAGAAGTGTCCAAGGAAGCTGGCGTCGTGGTTCCTGCGAACTACAACAACCCCGGACAGCTGGTCATCAGCGGTTCCGTGGAGGGTGTCAACGCCGCTTGCGAGAAGCTGAAAGCAGCCGGTGCCAAGAGGGCTCTTCCCCTTCCCGTGGGAGGTGCTTTCCACAGCCCCTTCATGCAGCCTGCCAAGGATGAGCTCCAGGCTGCCATAGAAGCCACCAATTTCCAGACGCCCAAATGCCCCGTATACCAGAACGTGGACGGCAAGGCCCACACAGAGGCTGCAGAAATCAAGCAGAATCTGATAGCACAGCTCACCGCCAGCGTGCGCTGGACACAAGAGGTGCAGGCTATGCTCAGTGCTGGGGCCACCGAATTCACGGAGTGCGGTCCGGGCAAGGCTCTGCAAGGTATGATAGCAAAGATCGCCAAGGGCGTGGAAGGCTTGGTCGTCCGCGGAGCAGCAGACCTCTAGTAGACTGACAGCCCTTCACCATCAACCCAAGACGGAGAAGAAGTTCCTAACCCAACGCCATTGGCGAAGCAGAAGGACAAAGGAGCTACCCCACGCCTCCGGTTTAGCTGAAGGACAGAGGAGCTACCCCACCCTTCTGGTTTAGCAGCAAGAAGGAGTTTCCGCCCCACGCCATTGGCGAAGCAGAAGGACAGAGGAGCTACCCCACCCCTCCGGTTTAGCTGCAAGAAGGAGTTTCCGCCCCACGCCTCCGCTTTAGCAGGAGGACAAAGGAGCTACTTCACGCCTCCGGTTTGGCAGGAGGACAAGTCTTCAGCCAACAATGGTGAAGGAACAGTTATTTTCAATGACAATAAGTAGAAGAACCATATTAGCATCTTGCGTCGGGCTGCTCATGAGCCTGACGCAAGCGTGCTCTACCTACACTCAACCACAAGCTATGCAAAAACCTGTAATCTATCAAGTCTTCACAAGACTGTTTGGAAATGACACCAACATAAACCAGAAAGATGGTTCTCGCGCCGTGAATGGATGTGGCAACATGGCAGCTTTCTCTCCCCGAGCCCTGCAGGAGATCAAGGCGCTGGGGGCCACACACATTTGGTACACCGGCGTTATCCGTCACGCCACTCAGTCCGACCACTCTGCGTATGGCATTCCTCGTGACCACCACGCCATCGTAAAGGGCAAGGCAGGTTCCGCCTACGCCATCACAGACTACTATGATATAGACCCCGACATCGCCACCAGCGTGCCGGCACGTATGTTGGAATTTGAGAAGCTGGTGGCCCGCACCCACGAGGCGGGACTGAAAGTCGTCATCGACTTCGTGCCCAACCACGTGGCGCGTCAGTACCATAGCTTGCAATGTCCAAAAGGCGTGGAAGACCTGGGTGCCGCGGACGACACCACCCTCCACTTCTCTGCGGACAATAACTTCTATTACTTCCCGGGAGAGGCTTTCCGGACAGATTTCGACCTGCGGGGCGATGAGTCTGAAGCCTACAGCGAACAACCCGCCCGAGCTACGGGCAACGATGTCTTCGGTCCTTTTGCCAATCACAACGACTGGTATGAGACCGTAAAGCTGAACTATGGTGTGGACTACCTGAACGACCGCGCCACCCATTTCGACCCCATCCCCTCCACGTGGCAGAAGATGACCGATATCCTTCTCTTCTGGGCTTCCAAGGGGGTAGATGCCTTCCGCTGTGACATGGCAGAAATGGTGCCTGCAGAATTCTGGCAATATGCCACTACAACCGTTCGCGAGCAATATCCCAATATTCAGTTCATAGCAGAGATATATGGTCCCGACAGTTATCGCCGCTATATCGACGAGGGCGGTTTTGACTATCTCTATGACAAGGTAGGGCTCTACGACACGCTGCGGGCAGTCACCTGCGGTTATGCCAATGCCGACGCCATCTCCAGCTGCTGGCAGAGCGTACAGGATATTCGTGACCACATGCTCAGTTTCCTGGAGAACCACGACGAACAACGCATAGCCAGCGATTTCTTTGCGGGCAGCGGCGAGCGCGGTCGTGCAGCCATGTTGGTGGCAGCCACCTTCAGTCGCGGTCCTGTGATGATCTATTTCGGACAAGAGTTGGGCGAGCGTGCCATGGATGAAGAAGGTTTCAGCGGACTCGACGGACGCACCACCATCTTCGACTACTGGACCGTAAGCAGCATCTATCGTTGGCGCAACGAAGGCTCCTTCGACGGCCGCAAGCTGACACCGCAAGAGGTTGACCTTCAGCAGTTCTACTCCACACTCTTGAACCTCTGTTCCAAGGAACGAGCCATCTACGAGGGAGATTTCTATGACCTCATGTATGCCAATCCCAAGAGCGAACATTTCAACACCCATTGCCACTACGCCTTCCTGCGCAGGGCCGACAAGGAGGTGCTCCTGAGTGTGGCCAACTTCGACAAGCAAGATGCATCTCTCGATATCATCATCCCAGCCCATGTCTTTGAGTTGTATAGCCTGAAAGGTCAGAAGCAAGTCGTTGCCAAAGACCTCCTCACGGGCAACGAGCAAACGATTCGCTTCGAGGCTGACCAACCTGCACACGTGGAGGTTCCGGCTAACAATGGGGTCTTGCTGAAACTGGAACTCAAGTAAACCGCTACTCCAATAAGCATCATCTCCACGAAGTAAGCCGCAACTCGAGCAAACTTCATCTCCACGAAGTAAGCCGGAACTCGAGTAAACCGGAGCTCCAATAAGCATCATCTCCACGAAGTAAGCCGGAACTCGAGTAAGCATCATCTCCACGAAGTAAGCCGGTACTCAAACACTTCAATACGTTCGACGTCAGATGCCCCCACCCGACCAACCATCTGCAGAGGGTCTCTCATTTTAAAGAAGGAAAACAAGCATTCCACCTTTTATATCATCCCACTATGGCAAACGAAGATACAAACCTCCAGAACCCAGTTGCCACAGGACAACCCACGAGCACTCCTGAAGACGTCAACTCATTCGATGCCTGCGATGAAGCCGCGCTCAAAGTTGACGAAGCACAGCTCACCCGACAAGCACTTTGGGAACGTAAGCTTCTTGACTTCAGCCTGCGTAACAACCTGTTGAATATGAGGTTGGGCAAACGGGCTGTGCAGTTTGTATCGTTTGACGTCACTCACTTGGAAGATGAACTTCAGTCCGGAGAGAGCTATACCCTGCAGCCCTGGCCCGAGGAGAGGAAACTGCAGAACTGCGAGGACGGCCTCTTCCACTCTGCCACCCAAGCGACGCCTCTTCAGGAATCGTACGCCGAGAAGATCAAGGGCCACCAACTCATGACCTACCTCAGCGCCACGGAACTGAAACCCGTGCTGACCAACCTCTATCGTGGTGCCCGCACCGCCCTGGAGGAAAATGGTGCCAACTCCTTGTTCATCGCCATTGGTCTGCTCCGCTGGTACGTCACCGAGAAGAGCGACCAGCCCCGCTACTCGCCTGTCTTGTTGCTCCCCGTGAACATCGTAAGAAACGGAGGTGGGTATATCGTGAGAATGCGCGACGAGGAAGCTATCCTCAATATCACACTCATCGAGTTCCTGCGTCAGCAGTACAAGCTCCTCGTACCTGCCTTGGACCCGTTGCCCAAGGACGAGAACGGCGTGGACGTGGAAATGGTATTCACCAGCCTGCGCAAATGCATAGCCCAGCACCCGCGCTGGGAAGTGCTGGACGAGAGCGTGTTGGGACTCTTCTCCTTCAATAAGTTTGTGATGTGGAATGATATTCATTCCAATGCGGAGAAACTTCGCCGCAGCCCTATAGTGGAGAGTCTGATAGAACATAGGCTGAAACTTGCAGACGACGGCACGACCACCGATGTCAGGCAATTTGACCTCACCGCCCAACCATCGGATATAGCTACCCCCATCAGCGTGGACTCCTCGCAGCTGGAAGCTGTCATAGAGAGTGGTCAGGCCAAGAGCTTCATCCTCTATGGTCCTCCGGGAACGGGTAAGTCCCAGACCATCACAAATATGATAGCCAACGCGCTGTACAAGGGCAAGCGAGTGCTCTTCGTGGCAGAGAAGATGGCGGCACTCAGTGTGGTGCAGAAACGCCTGACAAAGATAGGCCTCGACCCATTCTGCCTGGAGCTGCATTCCAACAAAGTCACCAAGAGCCATTTCCTGGAGCAACTGCAGCAAGCCCTGGACGTCACCCACGGACATGTCAGCGAAGACTTCGAGCAACGGAGCAAGGAACTCTTTGCCCTGCGGCAGCAACTGAATGGATATATCCAGTCCATCCATCGCACAGGAGCCTGCGGACTCTCGCTCTTCGATTGCATAGAAGGTTATCTCTCTCTGACGACGCAGGAGCAGGGCGGCGCTGCCCCAGAACTCCTCTCGTTGCCCTCTGACTTCACAGAAAAACGGACCATTCAGGACCTGCAGAAAATCACGGACGAAATCACCAAGCTGGATGCCATCTTCCAGATCACCGGCCATCCCCACGGCCATCCGCTCCACGGCTTCTCGCCGAAAGGAGACTCCCGCGAAGAGTTGGGCAAGCTGGAGAACTTGCTTCGTCAGCTTCAAGCCAGTCCGAATGAGCAGCCCGCCGCATTGGTGGCGGAATGGGAACGCATCCAGCAAAGCTGGTTCCTGCCTAAGTTCTTCTCCACCAACAGTTTCCTGAAACGCCTGAAACACCTCGACGAATCGCTCTCGAAGGATGGTATCGAACCATTCCTGGAGCAGCTGGCTACCATCAGCGACACGACTGCCATTCCACAATGGCTGGAGCACAAGGCGCTGTGGCGAGACTGGTATCAGTGGACCAGTCAGCGAGAAGCGCTCCTCCAGCAGGGCTATCAGCCCGTGGTGGAATATATCGAAGCCAACCACAGCGCCGAGGAGGCCTCGAAGGTGCTGCGCCGCACCTTATATAAAGAGTGGGCTCTGCTGATGATAGATGCCGACGAGGAACTGCGACGCTTCAACGGGCTCATCTTCGAAGATGTGATAGCCCGCTACCGCCAACTGACAGAACACTTCCAGGAGCTGACCAAGAAAGAACTCTACTGCCGGCTGGCAGCACGCATTCCAAATATCACCATGGAAGCTGCCACGGGTTCTGAGGTTAATATCCTGAAGCGCAATATCGCCAATGGCGGCAGAGGCACCTCCATACGACGTATCATAGACCAGATACCCAACCTCCTGCCCAAACTCTGTCCTTGCATGCTGATGAGCCCCATCAGCGTGGCACAATTCATCGACCTGAACCAGCCCCTCTTCGACCTCGTGATATTCGACGAGGCCTCTCAGATGCCCACGGCAGAAGCCGTCGGAGCCATCGGACGCGGTAAGGCACTCATCGTCGTGGGCGACAACAAACAGATGCCACCAACGAGTTTCTTTGCCACCCAGCAAGTAGACGACGAGGATGCAGAATTCGACGACCTGGAGAGTATTCTGGACGATTGTCAGGCACTCACCATGCCGGGACATTATCTGGCTTTCCACTACCGCTCGAAACACGAATCGCTCATCGCCTTCTCCAATCAAGAGTACTACGATGGTCGCCTCTTCACCTTCCCCTCGGCCGACGACCGCGTGTCGAAGGTGTCGCTCGTGAAAGTAACAGGTGTCTACGACAAAGGTGGACGACGCAGCAACACAGCTGAGGCCGGTGCCGTGGTGTCGGAGATTATAAGGAGGCTGTCGGACCGCGAGTTGTCGAAGCGCAGCATCGGTGTCGTAGCGTTCTCCATGGCCCAGCAAAACCTGATAGAAGATATCCTCATGGAAGAGCTGTCCAAGCACCCTGAGCTGGAAGCCAAGGCGCTGCAAGTGGAGGAACCAATCTTCATCAAGAACCTGGAGAATGTGCAAGGCGACGAACGCGATGTCATCCTCTTCAGTATAGGTTATGGCCCCGACAAGAATGGCAATGTCTCCATGAACTTTGGTCCTCTCAACAACCGGGGTGGCGAGCGCCGTCTGAATGTAGCTGTCTCCCGAGCCCGCTATGAGATGAAAGTCTTCTCCACCCTTCGTGCCGAGCAAATAGACCTGCGCCGCTCCACGGCAGCTGGTGTGGAAGGTCTTCAGAAATTCCTCCTTTATGCCGAGGGACGTCTGGCCATTGCCCCGACACAACAGTCCTCACAAACCTCCGATTCTTCCATTGCCGCCTCCATTGCCGGCACCCTGCACGAATTAGGCTATGAGACTGCGTTGGGCGTGGGTCGTTCTAAATTCAAGGTGGACGTAGCCGTCGTAGATCCTAAGGACAGCAACCGCTACATGCTTGGTATCCTCATAGACTCCCACTCCCGTGCCGAGACAAAGATAGCTCGCGACCGCGAACTGACACAACCCTCTGTGCTCCAAGGCCTTGGATGGAAGGTCATCCGGGTGTGGTCCATAGACTGGCTCCAAAATCGACAGCGCACCCTCGATGGCATTGTCAAGGCATTAAAAGTCCCCGACAGTCTGCAGGTGGCCGACAGTCAGCCGCTGAACCTGACGCAGCCCAAGATTGTGGAGGAGAGAGTCCGGGCGGCGGCTCCGGCAGCCACAGCTCTGGCAAGTTCCAAGGACGAGCGTGCTGATATCGACGAGCTCCCCTTGCAGGCCATTGACAAAGCCCTGCTACAAGTAGTCTCCGCACAAGTAGCCCTTCCCCTGGAAGACCTCTTGCGCGCCACCACCAGACAGTTGGGCTATGCCCGTCGCACGAAACGCATCGACGCCTCTCTGATGAAACGCATCGGCGTGCTCATTGTAGAGAAAAAGATACTTCGTGATGGCGAAAACATCAAAGCCACCACCTAACTCTCACCAGTCTCCCCCTCCCTACCCCCAACTCCTCCGTCCCTAACTCCCCTCCTTAATATAATATTACTTCTCCCCAAATACTCATATTACTAATCCTCCCCCAAAAAACTCATATAACGCCCCCTCAAATATTCAAATTGCTTCTCCCCAATATTCTAATAACTCCCTATCAATATTCTAATAACTCCCCCTCCCTCCAAATACTCTAATAACTCCCCACCAATACTCTAATCACTCTCCCATCCCCAATACTCTATTCACTCTCCCATCCCCAATACTCTAATAACTCTCCCACCCCCAATATTCTAATCACTTCTCCCCTCAAAATACAATTTATTCTTCACCTCTTTCTATTATATATTTTTTAATATTCATTTCTCCACTTGTTTCCCTCCATGTTCGATACCCTGCTCAGCCTACCCCTCTTTCAGGGGTTGAGTCCAGACGACCTCACTCGCATCCTCGAGTCAACGCGTCTGGATTTCGACACCGTTGGGCAAGGCACATGCCTGATGAAGCAAGACCATCCATGTGAGGCACTTACCTACGTGCTGCAGGGCGATGTGGCGCTGACCACTCAGTCCGCCGACCGCTCCTGGAGCGTAGAAGAGACCTTGGCTGTTCCGGCAGTAGCGGGTTTGGACGTCCTCTATGGTCGCAGAAGGAACTATAGATACAGCCTCACGGCTCGCGAAGAGACCCGCGTTCTGCACATGGACAAACGCACCGTTGGAGCACTCGTGGCCTACTTTGAAGTCTTCCGCATCAATGTTCTGAATATGCTTACGTCCAGCATCGCCCGGCGCGAACAACTCACCTGGCTCCCCGCAGAAATAGGTCTGGAAGGACGTATCCGTTCTTTCATGAAAACACATGTGGAGCACCCCGCCGGACAGAAAGTATTCTACATCTCACAACTGCAGTTGGGCAACTACTTAGGTGAGGACAAACGGAGAATATCCAAGGCACTGCATCACATGCAGGAAACAGGACTCCTCCGGCTCGAACGCAGGAGCATTGCCGTTCCGCACTTCGAGGAACTGATGAAACATGAATTCAACAACTAATAAAACTAATGAGAGATAACCCCTTCTTTACCAAGCACTATAAGACGCCCCACGAGACGCCTCCCTTCGACCAAATCCTCCTGGAGGACTACGAGCCAGCCATATTGGAAGGTATCCGACAAGATACCGCCTTCATCCAGCAAATCGTAGATAATCCCGAGCCCCCCACCTTCGACAACACCATAGGAGTGACGACGCCCGACGACCTCCTGGAGCGTGTCACTAAAGTGTTTTTCAACCTGCTCTCTGCCGAAGCCACTGATGAGATGCAAGAGCTGGCCCAGAAGCTTTCGCCCATCCTCACGGAGCATGCCAACAATATGCTCTTCCACAAAGGCTATTTCCAACGGGTGAAAGCGGTATATGATCTCTATCACCCGGCCGACGGAAGTGCAGGTCCTGCTGATTCCGCCACTTCTTCCGCCACGGAGGCGACAGATGCCACGGAGGCGACAGATGCTCCGGAGGCGACAGATGTTCCGAAGACAACAGATGCCACGGAGGCGACAGATGCTCCGAAGACAACAGATGCCACTGAGGCGACAGATGCTCCGCAGACAACAGATGTTTCAGAGGCGACAGTTGCTCCGTCGGCAACCACCACTCCCCGGCCGCTCACGCCAGAAGAACAGATGCTGCTGGAAAATGGCTATGAGGGTTTTGTACGTGCCGGAGCGGCGCTGGACGAAACGCATCAGGCCCGACTGCGGGAGATAAACAACGAGATGAGTCTGCTCACCTTGCAGTTCTCGCAGAATAACCTGAAGGAGACCAACGCCTTCGAGCTGCATATCACCAACGAGGAAGATCTGAGTGGATTGCCCGATTCCGCCCGAGAGGCTGCAGCACTCGCCGCTAAAGAACACGACAAAGAAGGGTGGCTCTTCACCTTGCACGCGCCTTCCTATGGGCCTTTTGTTACCTATGCAGACAACCGAGAACTGCGCCGACAGATGTATATGGCCAAGAACACAATATGCATCAAAGACAATGAATACAACAACACCGATATTGTCCGACGCATCGTCAATCTGCGACAAGAACGTGCACAACTGCTTGGCTACAAGACCTATGCAGACTTCGTGCTGAAACATCGCATGGCCGAAAATGCCAAGAATGTCTACGACCTTCTGGACCAACTGCTGGAAGCCTATATGCAGCCGGCGCGCAAGGAAGTCAAGGAGATCGAAGAGAAGGCGAAGCAACTGGAAGGTCCCGACTTCCAGATCCAGCCCTGGGACTACTCTTACTACGGACATAAGTTGAAGATGGACCGCTATAATATAGATGCAGAGATGCTGCGGCCCTACCTGGAACTGGCTCGGGTGAAAGAAGGAGTCTTCTCGCTCGCCACCCGCCTCTATGGCATCACTTTCCACGAGAACAAGGAGATACCTGTGTATCACCCCGACGTAGTGGCATACGACGTGCTGGACGCCGACGGTTCGTTCCTGGCCGTCCTCTATTGCGACTTCTTCCCCCGCGAGGGCAAGCAGTCGGGTGCCTGGATGACGTCCTACAAGGACCAGTGGATAGGTCCTTCGGACGACGACCCCACACGGATGGAAAACAGCCGGCCGCACGTCTCCCTCGTGATGAACTTCACCCGACCCACCGAGACCAAGCCTGCCCTGCTGACCCTTGGCGAGGTGGAGACCTTCTTGCACGAGTTCGGACATTCATTACATGGTATTTTCGCCAACACCCGTTTTGCCTCGCTCTCCGGCACCAACGTCTATTGGGACTTTGTGGAACTGCCGTCGCAGATCATGGAGAACTGGGCCGTGGAGCCGGAGTTCCTGAACACCTTTGCCCGACACTACGAGACGGGTGAACCCCTTCCGAAGGAACTCATCGACCGCATTGTGGCCAGCCGGAATTTCAACGTCGCCTACGCTTGCATCCGGCAAGTGAGCTTCGGGTTACTGGACATGGCTTTCTATACCCTCGAGCAACCTTTCGACGCAGACCTTCAGACCTTTGAGGCCGAGGCTTGGCAACGTGCACAACTCATCCCCGCCGTGCCAGGAACCTGCATGACTGTGCAGTTCAGCCATATCATGGCAGGAGGTTATGCGGCGGGCTACTACAGCTACAAGTGGGCAGAGGTGCTGGATGCCGATGCCTTCTCTGTCTTCAAGGAAAACGGCATCTTCGACCGCGCCACCGCCCAGCGCTTCCGCGACTGCATCCTCTCCAAGGGCGGCACGGAACATCCCAAGATATTATACCGCCGTTTTCGCGGTCAAGAACCAACAATAGAAGCACTACTCAAGAGAAATGGAATCAAATAAGACACTTGACTTGCGCTATCTCAGAATGGCGCGCATCTGGAGCGAGAACAGTTATTGCATCCGACGTCAGGTGGGGGCTCTCGTGGTCAAGGATAAGATGATTATCAGCGATGGCTACAATGGCACTCCATCCGGTTTCGAAAACGTGTGCGAGGAGGACGGGGTCACAAAGCCTTATGTCCTGCATGCAGAGGCTAATGCCATCACCAAGATAGCGCGTTCGGGCAACAACTCCGAAGGTGCCACCCTCTACGTCACGGATTCTCCTTGTATAGAATGTTCCAAACTGATTATCCAAGCGGGAATACGCAGGGTTATCTATGCCCGGGAGTACCGCCTCACAGATGGCGTGGACCTGTTGCGCCGCGCCGGAATAGAAGTAACACACCTGCCTATCGAGGGCTTTGAATAACGGGCGCAAAAGCTTGTGCCCACCAATTTTTCTCAAGAAACATACAAGTAAATTCTCTCAGCCATTTATGAATACCAAATCCCGACTCATCCCGTTTTTGCTGGCACTCGCCGTAGTTGTGGGAATACTGATTGGCACCTTCTACGCCAACCATTTCTCAGGCAACCGACTGAATATCATCAACACGGGCAGCAACAAACTGAACTACCTGCTCCAGATTATCGACAACAACTACGTAGACACGGTCAATGTCAATGAGTTGGTGGAGGATGCAATGCCCCTGCTGCTCTCCGAGTTGGACCCTCACTCCAGCTATATCAGCGCACAAGACGCCGAAGAGGTGGGCGAGGAGTTGCGAGGCAGTTTCTCTGGCATCGGCGTTCGCTTCACGGTGCAGAACGACACCGTCAATGTGATGAACGTCATCAAGGGCGGACCCTCCGAGAAAGTGGGGGTGCTGGCCGGCGACAGAATCATTGCTGCCGACGACAGCTCTCTCGTAAGCCTCGAGAACCGCGATATCATGAAACGGCTTCGAGGGCAACGAGGCTCCAAGGTGAAACTTACCATCGTACGCCACGGCTACAAGGATCCTCTCGACATCACCGTCGTCCGCGGCGACGTTCCCGTGGAGAGCGTAGACAGCTACTTCATGCTCAATGAGACCACAGGATATATCTCCATCGAGAGTTTCGGAGAGAACACATATCCGGAGATGCTCGTTGCACTTGCCCGTCTGAACATAGAAGGTATGCAGAACCTGATTATAGACTTGCGGGGCAACAGAGGTGGGTATATGCAAACAGCCATTCAGATGGTCAACGAGTTCCTGCCTGGCGGTAAGCTGGTGGTTTACACCGAAGGACGGCGCAGCGAACGCGAGGAATACCGCACCGACGGACGCGGCACGTTCCAGAGCTTACCGCTCATCGTGCTGGTCGACGAGGGTTCTGCCTCCGCTTCAGAGATTTTTGCAGGTGCTATTCAGGACAACGACAGAGGAACCATCATCGGCAGACGTTCCTTCGGCAAGGGCCTCGTGCAGCAACCTATTGAGTTCAAGGATGGTAGCTGTGTGCGCCTGACCATCGCACGCTACTATACACCTTCTGGCAGGTGTATTCAGAAGCCCTATGAGAAAGGTCATGGCGAGGACTACGAGAACGACCTTATGGCTCGCTACGAAAGAGGGGAGTTCTTCTCTGCCGACAGTATTCATCAGGAGGGCCCCGAATACAAGACCAGCCTGGGACGTATTGTCTACGGCGGAGGAGGGATCATGCCAGATGTCTTTATCCCCGAAGACACCACTCTCTATACCTCTTATTATAAGGAGGCTCAGTGGACGGGGCTCACTATTCAGTTTGCCTTCCTCTTCACGGATGAGAATCGCGAGAAACTCAATCAGTTTGATAATGCCGATGATATGGCTGAATGGCTCCTGAGTCAGAACCTGCCGGAGAAATTTGCCCGCTATGGAGAGGAACATGGTTTGCGCCGCCGCAACCTGATGCTCAAACGCAGCCTGCCTCTCTTCCAACGCAGTCTCATATCCAACGTTATCTACAACGCACAGGATCAAGCCTGGCGTCTGCAATATCTGAGCAAGGAAGATCCCGCCGTACAACGCGCTATCCAACTCTTCGACGCAGGAGAAAGTGTACCGAAGGCGCCTGAAGAAAATAAAGGAGACACACAAAACTGAGGACCCATACAAAACTGAGGACCCATACAACAACTGAGAACCCATACAAAACTGAGGACCCATTCAAAACTGAGGACCCATTCAAAACTGAGGGCCCATACAACAACTGAGGACCCGTACACAAATGAGGGCCCATACAACAACTGAGGACCCACCCCACTGCCCCTCCCTTTGAGGGAGGGGAGGGATTCGTGAAATGAGTTTTGAAAAGGGTTGTATAGTAAAGAGACAGAAGAGATTATGATGACAAAAAAAGAGATTAGGGAGGAGGTTCGTGGAAGGAAGAAGGGGTGTGCGGCGGAGAAACGTGCTCAGTTGTCCAAGGAAGTGGTGGCAAATCTGGTGAGTACAGAACTCTGGAAAAATGCACACCGGGTCTTGCTGTACTACTCCCTGCCGGATGAAGTAGCCACCCACGAATTGGTGTCCGAAGCCTTGCGCGAGGGCAAAGCGGTATTGTTGCCGAGAGTCGTTGGCGACGACCTGGAGCTACGACTGTTCAGTAGTCCAGAAGCACTCGTTGAAGGGGCTTTCCACATTCAGGAGCCCACGGGTTCTGTCTTCACCGACTATGAGACCATTGACCTTGCCATCATTCCGGGTGTCGCCTTTACGACCGATGGAAAGCGGTTGGGACGGGGACGGGGTTACTACGACCGACTGCTCCCTCGCCTTTCTCAGACCTATAAGATTGGAATTTGTTGGCCATTCCAAGTGATATCTGAACTGCCCTCCGAATCTCATGACATAAACATGGATTGCATCATCACTTGTTGATGCTCCCCACCTCTCCATTTCTCCTCTCCACCCTCTTTGTCTTCTCCAACTCGGCTCTCCCCTCCTCCCAATTCCACCTTTTCGTCCCAGTTCTCAACCCTCTTTGTCTTCTCCAACTCGGCTCACCCCTCCCCCCAATTCCACCTCTACGTCCCAGTTCTCCTCTCCCATTTCTACTCTCCACCCCGACTCTCCTCTCATATCACCCATATATTCCTTTTTTTCCAGACGTATATACGTCTTGGCTCACACGTATATACATATCGGCTCACACGTATATACGTCTTGGCTCACACGTATATACGTGTTTTTTCATGGTAACTTTTCCTGAAAGGTTTCTACCTATATCAGTACAAGTCAGGGTGCAATTGCACCAAACGACGGGACCATTTGAGCGGGTGCAGATGTATATCCGACAGACTGTAAATATTCGACCACTTCTCTGCTGCAGGCCTCCCCCTCTCTCAGGGGAGAGGGGGCAGGGGGATTAGGTCCCAGAGTGTCATCGAATCAGCCTACCAGAGCTGAGGTCATTTGTGTGAAAAGAAAAGTGGAAAATTATCAGGACGAAAAAAGTGGGGAAAAATTTGGATGAACAAATAAAAAGGTGTATCTTTGCACCCGCAAAGCAATTGCGATAGTAGCTCAGTTGGTAGAGCATTGGCTTCCCAAGCCGAGGGTCGCGGGTTCGAGTCCCGTCTGTCGCTCTTTTCTCCCCCCACTCTATCATGAAACCTTTAGCTGAACGCATGCGGCCTATCAGTCTCGACGGCTATATTGGCCAGCAACATCTTGTTGGCCCTAATGCTGTTTTGCGTCGCATGATAGAATCCGGACATATCTCCTCTTTTATATTATGGGGCCCTCCAGGCGTGGGCAAGACCACCTTGGCACAGATTATCGCCCACACGTTGGAAACTCCTTTTTACACCCTCTCGGCGGTGACGTCGGGAGTGAAGGATGTGCGTGACGTCATCGAGCGAGCCCGTGGCGGCCGTTTTTTCTCGCAGACAGCCCCCATTCTGTTCATCGACGAAATCCACCGCTTCTCCAAATCCCAACAAGACTCGTTGCTGGGTGCTGTGGAACAAGGGGTGGTGACGCTGATAGGCGCCACCACGGAAAATCCCTCTTTCGAAGTAATCCGTCCGTTGCTCTCGCGTTGCGCTGTCTATGTGCTGAAACCGCTGGCCAACGACGATCTGCTGCAGCTGGCCCGCCGGGCGCTGGAGGAGGACTTGGTGTTGCGCGAGAAGAAGGTTAGTTTGCAGGAAACAGAAGCCTTGTTGCGCTACAGCGGAGGCGACGCCCGAAAGTTGCTGAACATTCTGGAGCTGGTGACAGAGGCGGGCGACGAGCAGGAAGAGATTATTATCACCGACGAGCTGGTGACAGAGCGCCTGCAGCAGAACCCCATGGCCTACGACAAAGGAGGCGAGTTGCACTACGATATCATCTCAGCCTTCATCAAGAGCATCCGCGGCAGCGACCCAGACGGAGCCATCTATTGGTTGGCGAGGATGATAGAAGGGGGCGAAGACCCCGCCTTCATTGCCCGCCGACTGGTCATCTCCGCCTCGGAGGACATCGGACTGGCGAATCCCAACGCCCTGCTGCTCGCTAACGCAGCCTTCGACACCGTTCAGAAAATAGGATGGCCGGAAGGACGCATACCTCTGGCCGAAGCCACCATCTATCTGGCGACCTCGCCCAAGAGCAACTCTGCCTACATGGCAATCAACGACGCACTCTCCTATGTGCGTCAGACCGGCAATCAACCCGTACCGCTACATCTGCGCAACGCCCCCACGAGCCTGATGGAAAACCTGGGCTATGGAGCTAACTACAAGTACGCCCATGACTACGAAGGACATTTTGTGGAACAGCAGTTCTTGCCCGACGGCGTGACCCAACGTTTCTGGCATGCACAACCCAATCCGGCAGAGGCAAAGCTACACGAAAGAATGATTCATCTGTGGGGAAAACGATTCGAGAAGTAGCCAGAAAAGCCTCTCGTGCATCATAGATGCAACAATACAAATAGCTGAAATGGTTTTTCTAAGAAGGAAAGAGAGCTTTTTTTAGTCGTTTTTCTTGCGTAAAAGCGTTGCAATAACTACCTTTGTCCGCAGAAAACAAGGAAACAGCTATGACTATTGCCATTGTCACCCTCATCATCATCGCTTATCTGCTGATTGCAAATGAGCACAACACCCATATCAACAAAGCCACTGTCGCTATGTTCACCGGTGTTGTCGTGTGGATTCTCTTTATGTCCACAGCCACGGATTTCACCCTGAAAATGCATGGCAAGGAGTTCACAGAATTCCTCGAAGGAAGCCAACAGACATCGCTGGCCGTGAAGGAGTTCATTGCCCGCCATGTCTTTATTCGCTATGGGGCTGACCTCTGTGGCATTGTGCTCTATTTGTTGGCGACGATGAACATCGTGAGCGTACTCAATAGCAATGGTTGTTTCGACTTCATCACCGACATCGTCCGCACCCGCAACGGTCGGCATCTCGTATGGGGACTGGTGGCTTTCACCACCCTCATCAGTGTGAATCTTGACAACCTTACGACCACGGTGCTGATGCTGATGCTGATGCGTCGCATCGTTCAGCAGACACGTTGGCGCATGTGGATTGGTTCCGCCATCGTCATTGCAGCCAACTGCGGCGGCGCAACTACGGTCATTGGCGATATCACCTCTTTGTTTGTGTGGACAAAAGGTGCCGTAACCCCCACTGACTTCACGGCCTCCCTGGCGCTGCCCGCTCTGGTGGCCATTATCGTTCCTACGGCCCTCATCGCCCGGGTGCTTCCTGATCACATTGATATTATCCGTCCCACGACCATCTATCGCGGCGACGAGCGCACTCTTCCTCTGTGGCAGCAAGTGACGCTGTTGGTAGTGGGAATGGGCGGCCTTTGGTTCATCCCGACCTTCCATCGCATCACCCTCCTGCCTCCCTTCTTGGGCGCCTTGTGTGTGCTGGGTGTGCTCATGGTGTTGCACGAGATCATGAACTACCGTAGAATCCAATCGAACCAACCGCTGTTCCAGAACACCGACCGCCAGTTTCAGTTCGCCAGCCTGCAGACAATCATGTATTTCGTTGGCATCTTCCTCTGCGTGAGTGTGTGCATAGAAACAGGTATCATGGAAAGTATTCAGAACTGGTGCGACGAGTGGATACATAATATTTATATAATGAGCATCGCCATGGGTGCTATCAGTGCATTGCTGGATAACATTGCAGTAGTGCTCACTGCCATCAACATCTATCCTGTAGCCTCCGACATCAGCGCCCTCTCTCCCACCCTCGACCCCGTCTATGCGCAGTCGTTCCTGGAGAACGGTCAGTACTGGCACCTTATTATATATAGCGGTTGTGTAGCAGGTTGTCTGTTGCCTATCGGCAACGTGTGCGGTTATGCGCTGATGAAGGCAGAGGAGATGAGCATCACATGGTATGCAAAACATATCATGCCGAAAGTGCTGCTGGGCTGGTTGCTCGGTCTGGGAGTGTATTTCCTGATGGATTTGTGGATGAGGGTGTGAGGTGATTTGCTATAAAGTCTCTCTATAGCATTTATAGCATTTATAGATTCTATAGATTCTATAGCTCTATAGCTTCTATAGCTTCTATAGATTCTATAGTATCTATAGCATCTATAGCTCTATAGCTTCCCCCTCAGAGCATCGTGATAGTCATTGCGTGGCGGGTGCTCTCATCGATTTCGCCTCCGGCGGCAGCGCGGAGGCCCACGAGCCAAACGATGCGGTCGGCACTGAGGACCACCAGCTGACGTTCTCTCTCGAAGAGCGAGAGTTTCGCGTCGGTGAGCAAGTCGCTAATGAGCCTCGTTCCTTCCATCCCGAAAGGTTGCATGCGATCACCTTGGCGCACCCTTCGGATAGTCAGTGGCAACTGCAGTTTTTCCAAATCAAAACACGCCGAACGCTTGTCGCGTGGCACTGTGAAATCCCCTGTTTGCACCGCCTGCCGCCTCACCAGCAGTCGCACCTCGTCCGACGCCACGAACAATCCGTCGAGGGGCAACACCACCTCTTCGGCCGTCACGGGTGTGGAGCGTAGCGGCAGCCCCGTGCCCTCCTTCGTATCCATATTCTCTTTCGCTGCAGCCCCCTCCGATGGCTGTAGCAACAAACGCCCACGGTCGCGCAGCAACCGATGTGTAGGACTTTCCCATATGCTCCCCGAAGCGCCATCCAGTCCCTCAGCCACCTCTTGTATCTGTGCCGAGTTGAAGCCCAAGGGATGCAGCCATTCGTGCAGCAAGGTACGGGGCGCCACTTCTTTCTTCAGTGACGCCACGTCCACACTCCCCTTGTCGGCATGTATTTCTGCCAGCGCTCTGTTCACCGCCCCGTCGTATATTTTCTCAGCTTCCTCGAAGTGTCGTATATCCTCGTCCAGCACCTCCCGCACTCGCGGATTCAATTCCTCCAGCAGAGGTAACAGACGTAGTCTCACGAAATTGCGCTGAGCCACGTCAGCCTGCAGGTTTGTGGAGTCCGTGACCCACGTTTGTCCGCGTTCCTTCAGCCACTCCTCTATGTCCTTTCGGCTGAGCCGCAAAAGCGGGCGCAGCAACCGCATTCCTTCGCGTAGGCTTTCGCTCTTCATCCCTGCCAATCCACGTAGGCCCGTTCCCCGCACCAAGTTCAGCAACAACGTTTCAATATTGTCGTCGCGATGGTGTGCCACGCAGATGGCCACCGCCCCACGTTCCTTCATCTGCTCCCGGAACCAGTCATAGCGCAACTGCCGGGCAGCCATTTCCAGGCTGATAGCATGGCGTTGCGCGTAGCTGCGCGTTCGGAAATGACGTACCGAGAGGGGGATGTCGTGGGAGCGACAGAGCCGCCGGCAGAAAGCTTCGTCCCCGTCGCTCTCTGCACCCCGCAACTCGAAGTTCACGTGCAGGGCTTCTACCCGATAGCCCAACTCCTGAAGGGCAAGAAGCAGACAGACGCTGTCGGCACCGCCGGAGAGGGCCACCAGCAGGTGGGAACCGCTCGCCAGACTGCTTGGCAACATGGATTGAATGGAAGAAAGGAGGTTCATATTAGGTGAAATCTGCAACTTTTGTATGTAAATAACGCAAAAAATGAAAAAAAGTTGTGCAAAATGCTTGGAGAATGAAAAAAAAGCAGTACCTTTGCATCGCCAAAGAAAAATGGTGCCTTGGATGAGTGGCTTAGTCAACGGTCTGCAAAACCGTCTACAGCAGTTCGAATCTGCTAGGCACCTCCAGAAACAATGCAAGAAGCCTTGTCACAGTGTAAACGTGGCAAGGCTTTTTCACTAACAACCTAACTAAATCCAGCAAGAGCTGTATCTATGAAACGAGACATTCTTCTCTATACCTTATTAATAATAGGTGTCACCAGTACTCACGCCCAGACGTCGGGCGTCAGCGGTTCCGTTCCAGCCCCCATCACTTCCGATTGTGTCGTGTTGCCCTATTGCATGGACGATCCGGGCGTCAAGTTGCCCGACATCACCTGGGGACTGGACGCCGCATGGATCAGCGAAGGCAACGTCCGTCGCGGAGTGAACTTCGCCGGCGAAGATCTCATCGAGATTATCCGTCTGAGCTTTCAGACCAATTCTGCTGTGGGCGACGACCTACAACTCTCTTCCGCACAGCAAACGACTCTGAATGAGCGCATCCGCATAGCACGTTATGCTCCCAAGGCAACCGTAAACCTCAACTCCGACCAGGAAGCTGGCGTAGATGAATGGTATCACACGAGCACTTCGGCCTGGCAGCCCGGCACCTTCGCCCCGCGCTGGGTGAACCTTATCGCAGCCACCAAAGCCTATTGCGAGAAGAAAGGACTCACCGTCAGTAGCATATCGCCCTTCAACGAACCGGACTACACAGCCTGGAAACAAGGCTCCAAGGCGGAGTTCCTCGCTATTTGCAAACTGCTGCGAGAGCGCGAGGACATGCAGGGCGTGGCACTCTGCGGCGGCAACACACTGAACAACGACGAGGCCCTCGGATGGTACAACTACTGCAAGGACTACCTCGACGAAGGCAACACCCATCAGTTGGCCGGTTCCTTCGACACCTTTGCCAAGTTCTACGAGACTGTGGCAGCCGACGGCAAGGTTGCTGTGGGCGATGAACTCCACAACACAATGGAATGCATGGTCGGTTCTGAGTATGGACTCACGAAAGGCATCTGGTGGGGCACTTGCGACCACACACGCAGTCAGTTCATGAAAGCCAGTCGCGGCAACCGGATGGGCTACGCGGAACACCGCAACAACTGGACAGCTGCCAGCGTCTATCGTCATCCCGACGGCCACGTGCAGGGATTCGGCGGCACCAGCGAACGACAGGCCGCCACCACCACCTACCGCTTCACCGCCACGGACCACGATGTCTTCTACAACGGACAAGGGCCCACCCGCGAGTACCTCATGACCTTACCGGGCGGCACTGGTTACCAGAAAGGACAGACGAATGCAGAAACTCTGGTGAATATTCAGGATGGCGACGACATTATGCCACCTCTGCCCACCGAGCCCACCACGTATAAGTTTGTGAACCGCAACAGCGGTCAAGTCATGGCAGTAGGCGCAAACACCACTACCAGCGGACTCGCCATGACGCAGAATAAGGCCAAAATCTCCGGAACCGAGAACCGCGCCCAGCAGTGGATTGTGCGTCCTATCGGAGCCCGTTCCGGTGGCGACTTCAGCTATTATAAGATAATGAACGCGCGCGACACCACCCTCCTCATCGACGTCCGGGACTGGAGTCTGGAAGATGGCGGAGGACTCATTGGCTACTGTGGCGGAGTCGGCGACAACGAGCAGTGGTTCTTCGAATACGCTGGCGACGGGTGGTTCTATATCCGCAGTCGCCATAGCGGACTCTGCATAGAAGTGACTCCCGGCAGCGACTCCGATCTGAAGAAAGCCAACCGCGAGTTGTGCCAGGGAAAGATTGACGGTTCACCCAGCCAGCAATGGCGTTTGGTGCCCGAGGGTATCTACTACAATGCCAAGGCTCCTGCCGCGCCCACCGCATTGGAGGCCGAGGCACAACAGGCCAGTGTACGACTCACCTGGACGGCGCCGGCCGACACGGACTTGGATCACTACATCGTGCAGCGCTCCACAGATCAGCAGAAATGGTACACCATCCACAACTCCGTCCCGACGACCGAATACACCGACAACACCGTCCAGTCTGCCACCACCTATTATTATAGGGTGCAAGCAGTGGACAAGAGTCTGAACCGCTCTGCCGTCAGCGAGGTGGCCTGCGCTGCTGCCACGGGCGAACAAGGGATGTTGTGCCACCTACCCTTCGACCACGACCTCCTCGACGCCACGGGCAACGGCAACCACGCCTCCCTCTATGCCTCCTGGCAGTTGGCCGAAGGTTTGCTGGACAGCGCCTTAGTGCTCGATGGGGCCCAGAATTTCTTACAACTGCCAGCCACCATCGCCACCACCGACGAACTCACCATCTCCATGTGGGTCTATTGGCGTGGCGGCAAGAACTGGCAACGCCTCTTTGACTTCGGAACCGACGAGGAACATTATGTTTTCCTCACCACTAATGCCGGCAGCGGTCCTCGTCTGGCCATCAAGAACGGAGGTGCCGAACAGTACTTCAGCCTTGGCAGTTCCTTCGGTCTGAATCGCTGGCGCCACGTGGCTGTGACCTTCGGCGAGGATGCTATCACAGTCTATTTCGACGGCAAGCAAGTGGCCCGGAAGACGGATATCTCCATCCGTCCCCGCGACTTCCGTCCCATCTACAACTATATTGGTCGCAGCCAATTCCCTGCCGACCCCGTCCTGAAAGGCACCATCGACGACCTACGTATCTACAACTACGCCCTCACCTCCTCTGATGTTTCCCGCCTCTTCAGCGATGCCACCTCCATTCTCTCCCTTCCCTTCTCCGAAGCCCTCTCCTCCTCCTCTGCCGAGGGCCGCTCCTCCGCCGCCTCCCCCTACAACCTCCAGGGTCAGAGAATCACCAAGCCCTCTCACCTTCATCCCGGAAATATCTACATCCAAAATCACAAAAAAATCATAATCCCCTAACCCCCGTCCTGTAAGCTGCAGCGTTGCTGCAGCCCCCTCTCCACGCAGCCCTCCCCCCTCCCCCTCCGCGCAGCCAAGTTCTCCCCCTCGGGGGAGTTAAAGGGGAGGCCAGGAGCCGGGGCTAGGCCTCCCTCCCTTCCCATACTCCCCCCTCTCCCCCATCACTTAACCCCTATTTTCTACCCTATGAAACCCCTTCACTACCTCCTTGCCCTCCTCTTCTTCCTCGCTCCTTCCCTCACTCGGGCCGCCGACGAGAGCATAGCAATCCGCAATGCCGTCGCCACTTCTTCCCAGAGCGGCGAAGAGATCAAGCGTGCCTACGACGGCAACACCTCCACCCTTTGGCACAGCTCTTACAACAGCACTACCTTCCCCGTAAATGTCACCTTCCTCCTCAAGGAAGCCTCACACGTGGACTACATCAAGTACACCCCCCGCTCCAACGGCACCAACGGTAACTTCCAGGAAGTCACTGTCTACGTCAGCGAGGACGCCTCGGTGGCCTACTCACGCGTCACCACCGAGGTGACAACGGTGAATCTCGGAGGCGTAGGATCCGTTTCCTACATCTATCTTGGCGACCAAGGCATTGACAACGTACAGAGCATTCGCCTCTGCATCAAGAGCGGCAGTGGCGGTTGGGCCAGTGCCGCTGAGATAGAGTTCTTCAAGGCCGACCGCAGCAAAGAGGAGTCCCTGAAGGAGTGTTTCTCCGATGCCCTCTGCACCCAACTCAAACCCGAAGTGACCTCGGCCGATGGCATTGAGGACGAGACGGTGAAGACCCTCGTACAAAACTTGCTCACCGACGCCGACTCCTACAAGAAATACCGCGTAGGAGAGTTCGAGCCCTATCAGACCCTGGCGACCCTGAAGAAACGTCTGAAAATCAATCATCAGTACTGCTCCTACGAGAATCCCACCGGCATCTATTTCAGCGCCGGCGAAACCATATATGTTATGGCAGAAGGTATTCCCGTGGAGTCTTCCGTTTCACTCATCGTGAAGAACTTCGGTAAAGCTAACGACAGCGAGACACAGGACCAGAGCAATTTCACCCTCCGCAACGGGCTCAACACCATCACCCCAGAGCACCGTGGCAACAGCTATGTCAGCTACTACGACGATAACTTCGAGTCGCTGCCCAACGTGAAGCTCCACTTCATCAACGCCACTGTCAATGGTTATTTCGACCTCCAGCGCGGCGACACTAACGACGACTGGAAGGCACTTCTGAAAAATGCCACCAGCGACATCTTGGATATTCGGACCCAACGTCTGCAGGTGGCTTTCCCCCTCTCTGTCTTCAAGAGCAAATGCCCCAACAACGGAGTGGAACTGGCTCAGGCCTACGACGAAATCGTCAGGCGCGAGCGCGAGGTGATGGGACTGCTCTACTTCAACAGCGAACCCAAGAACCGCCAGTTCTTCCGCGTCGTTCACAGCGGATTTATGTTTGCCGATAATATCGGAGCTGCCGTGCACCTCAACAGTGTCGGAGCCTGTATCAACGGCGACCCCTCGTCGCTGGACTTCTGGGGAATGGCCCACGAGCTCGGCCACAACAACCAGCTCACTCGCAGTTTCCACTGGAGCGGCTGCGGCGAAACCACCAATAATATCTATTCCGCCTGGGTGCAGTACAACCTCGGCAACAAAAACAACCTCCGCCTCGAGGACGAAGTGACCGGCATCAACGACTATTCCGGCACGCGCGGCGGCCGTTTCCAGGCTTATCTGGAAGAGGGCGTGCGCAAAGGCATCTACTGGCAGCTGCAGGACGGTCCCGATTACCACGGCTCCGAATTTACCACCAAGAGCGTGACGGACGAAGACTACAACGGCAAGAAACTCTCCAAGTCCGTCACCGTCCAGACCCGCAACTACGACCACTTCCTCAAGGTCACTCCCCTCTGGCAACTCCAGCTCTACACACACCTCGTGGGCCGCTCGCCGAACATGTACGGCAAGGTCATGGAAGCTATGCGCAAAGCCAACGACAGCGGCTACAGCAATGGTCAGCTGCAGATGCAGTTCATGCGCCTGGTCTGCGACAGCACCCAGCTCAACTTCCTCCCCTTCTTCGAGAAAGCGGGAATGCTGCAACCCATCAGCGCCTACATCGAAGACTACGGAGCCGGATGGATCAAGATCAGCAATGAGATGATTGCTGACCTCAAAGCACATGTGCAGGAAATGGGCTATGCAGATATTACCGAAGAGGTGAACTACATCACGGCTCACAACTGGAAAATCTATGCCGACAAGCTGGCCCTCCAGGGAACAACCCTCGGCTCGGGCTGCACTCCCACCGGAAACTTCGTGAAGGTGGAACACAGCAAGTGGAAAAATGCCGTAGCCTTCGAGACTTACGACAGTCAGGACTCGCTCATCCGCATCACCATGTACGGACTGGGCAGCGACGACGCACACTCCTACACGAAGGTCCTCTACCCCTCCGCTGAGGATGCCGCTTACATCATGGCTGTAGGATATGACGGTACTCGCATCCGTTGCTACGAGGCCAAGAGCGAACGATTCATCCCCGGCAACAAACTCTACCGCATCACCGCCGTAGGCCGTTCCAAGGTCCTCAGCACCGCAAACGTGACGGCCGACGCAGATGGCAATATCACCTCCACTACATTGAACAAGGTAGCCACCGCTGCCTCCTCCGCAGCAGATATCTCTCAACTCTGGCAATTCCAGTCCACCGACGATGGCACTTTCTACCTCGTCAACCCCAACACGGGACTGGCTCTGGGCGGTTCGGCCGGACAGAAAGCATCTATGATGACAGCCTCCGAGGCGGGAACCTACTCCCTTGAAAACTACGAGGATAACATATGGGTCTTCAACAACAAGAAGAATGGTCAGTACCTCAATGCTTTCAACGGCTCTTCCTCCTCCGATGTCGGCTACTGGAGCGGCGGCAGCGGCGACTCCAACAACCGCTGGAAGATTGATGAAGTGGAGGCCATCAACTTCGTTATTGGGTCCTACAAGTGGAACCCTCTCTGCCTACCCTTCGCAGTAAGCCTGCCCGACGGCCTCACCGCCTATATCGCCACGTCTACGGGCAAGAACTCCGAGGGCACAGATGTCCTCGTCCTCACACCCATCGGCACCACTATTCCCGCCAACACGCCCGTTCTCATCAATGGTTCTCAGAAGACCCATAAGCTGACGATCCTCCCCGACGAGAGTTCCGCTGCACCCGAGAGCAATCTCCTCCGTGGAACGCTCGCCAAGCGCACCGGCGTGGAGAAGAACAGCGTGGCTCTCTTCTCCAACAACACCACCTTTGGTGTAGGTTTGTACCTCTCCAGCAACAGCATCATCACCGCCAACAAAGTCTACTTGGCAGTCGAAGACTTGCCCGAGCTGACGACCCCCGGCAACGGACTTGTCCTCACGACTCTGGAGACCTCCATATCTTCCCTCCCGGCCCCCGAGTCCCTCGGCTCCACGCCCTTCCCCTACCTTTACAACCTCCAGGGTCAAAAGATTACCACCCCCACTCCCGGCATCTATATCACTCCTGCCGGCCGCAAGGTCCTCATCAAATAATCTGTCCCCTCCTCCCCCTCCCCGCTCTGCGTAGCCCAGTCCTCCCGCTTGAGGGGGGGGGCTAGAGGGGACCCTTATCTCCCTCCGTTCCGTTTGCTGCAGCGGTGCTGCAGCTCCCCCTCCGGAGTTCCTCCCCCTCCAAGCCCCACGTCCTCTCGCCGTGGGGCTTTTCCTTTCCCTATTTCCCCCTCCTTCCCCCTCTCTCTTCTCCGCGCAGCCCAGTCCTCCTCTTTGAGGAGGGGGAGTTAGAGAGGGCCCCTCATCCCCCCTCTTCCGTTCCGTTTGTTGCAGCGGTGCTGCAGCTCCCCCCCTTTTTTTTTCCTGACATCGTCACTTATTTTTTTGCTAAAACACAACTAGCTTATACAGACTTATTTACAACTTTGCGCCGCCAACTTTAGGGAGACGCAAAATGTATATTTAACGTAATACAAGTCCTATGCATGTAAGATTGATGAAAAACAGACCAGGTAGTATAAGCGTTGTTATTGTAGACTAATCATCGGGGCGTAATAAGTTTCAGAATTTCGGAATGTAAGGTAGCCTTGTTGTTATTGTAGACTAATCTTCGGGTCGTAACAAGTTTCAGAATTTCAGGATGTAAGGTAGTCTTGTTGTTATTGTAGACTAATCTTCGGGTCGTAACAAGGAACTGCATACTATCGGCATTGCCAAGGACAATCAGAAGTCATTCAGCTCAGCCAGAAAAGTTTGGATTGGTTACGTCTTCGCAAGTGGGAAAAGCATCCGGA
>JAILFY010000239.1 GCA_024697285.1 Bacteroidaceae bacterium | reverse complement strand
GAGCACCATCTACACCGTGTGCTATATGTTCTCGCACGACGAAGAAGAGGTGAACGACCTCTTTCAGGAGACGCTGATCAACATGTGGAAAGGCATCGATGGTTTTCGCGAAGAAAGTAAGATCAGCACGTGGATCTATCGTGTGGCCCTGAACACATGTCTCCTGCAGGAACGGAAGAAAAAGAAAGAGGTGAAGAAGGTCCCGCTGTCCATGACGGTGAACTTCTTCGAGGACAACGACGCCCAAAGCATGCAGGTGCGCCAGCTCCACCAGCGCATCGGTCGCCTGGGCTTAGTCGACAGAGCCCTGGTGATGATGTGGCTGGAAGGCATGAGCTATGAGGAAATCGGAGCCGTCATGGGCATCAGCTCCAAGAATGTGGGAGTCAAGCTCTTCAGAATTAAGGAACAACTGAAGAAGATGTGAGTGGGGGGGAGGGAAGTTCTTGAGCTTTCAGAGCCTATGCTCCACTCCATGAGAACCAACTCATCTACTTGTCAACTCGTTTACTCGTTAACTTAAAAAACTATATGATTATGGAAGACAAGAATTTCGAGGAATTGCAGAATCAGTTTGCCATTCTCAAAACACAGCTCGATAAACAGGAAATCGTCAGCGACCGTCTGGTGCGCGAGACGATGAAGCAGCGAACCAAGGACATCAACAAAACCAAGCGGACAATCTACTTTGCGGCGGTGTTCTGCCTGCTGACCTACCCGATTTTGTATTACACAGACATGTTCACCCTGGAATTCACGATAGTCACCTGCGCGATGATGCTGTTCTGCTTCCTTGCCACCTATTATATCCACAGGCCCGTGGATGACCTCAACCTGATGCGCGACGACTTCACAACGGTGGCCCGCGTGATGGCCAAGTTCAAGAAACAGTATGACGACTGGCTGCTCTATGTGGCCCCAACCCTGATACTTCCCTGGCTGGCATGGGCCTGCCACGAGTTTGCCTGGCGTCACGCGCCCGAGGGCGTCAACCCCTGGACATTGGCTCTCCCCCTGATTATCGGAGCAGCCATTGGATGTCTCATCGGCTACAGATTTCATCGCAAGGCCGTGAATGCCGCTCAGGATATCCTGGATGAAATTGAAATGGACTCGCAAATCTGAACACAGACCGTTGCGAGAAGAATGAACCTCGAAAAGGTGGGTGCTTGTCAAAGGATTCTGAGCGACGTTCCGGCGCGAAGGCTCCGAGAGCCCGAAAGTGAATGCTAACCGTTGCTGCTGGAACCACAGCCTCGACACACGGGAGGTCTCGGCAACCACCCCCTCCCCCACAGGGAGGGTGAGGGGTGGGTATTCTTTAAATCGAAGAATCAGCGCAAAAGCACTTTACGACCATCGACAATCAAGAGACGGGAACGGGGAGATACGGGGAAAGTGGTGAGGGAGGAAGGGAATTCTACGCGCGTGCCGGAGAGATCATAGATAGTGGCGGAACGCAGAGAAGGGGCGACGGAGGAGGAGGTGATAGCGTCGGCGGGCAAGAGATACTGGAAGTTGTTGTTGATAATGGCTTGCACCAGTTCCTGTCCACGAACCTCATAACCATTGGACTGATCCACTCCGGCGTAATCCATGAAGATGATACCGGTGGGCCCAGCTGCATGTTCTTGCAACATCTTCAACACCGCGGCGTGCACCGCTGCTGCATTGTCGCGATAGCCATCGGAGAGCGAAATGGAGAAGCCGAAGAATTCAAGGACCTTGCTATATCCCGACACGAAATTCACGACCCAACGGATATAACTCTTACTGCTTGTCTTATGCTCCATGGTCCATTTGAGCACCCTCTCCACGGCGGTCACCTTCTTCTCCAGGTCGCCCGAAGCGTGAGTGTCGTAGAAGTCCTGCTGGGTCAAGCCAGCCGTGACGTTTTTTCCTTTGATTTGTCCCTTCAGCTGGTCGGCCCACGCCGCAGAGTGCGACCAGTTGAGGAAAAAGCCACCCGTGAGGGGCTTGTCCGCATACTGTTCGCGCGAGAGAATGAGCATCTTTCCCCGCATGTCTGCCACGGTTAGCTCCTTTCGGAAATCCACGAGGTAAGGTTGCAAGGCTTCGTCGCTCAGCACCTGCTGGATGCGCTGGTTGTAGTCATCGTCTGTCTGATCACCGTCCGATTCGTGGCGCAAATGGATGACAACGAACTCCGAAGGGTTGGCCTTCAGCGAGTCGCAGAGCTGGGCGAGCACATCCTCAAAACGAGCCACGGTGGGCATAACACCATGGTGCAAGCACATAAACCCGTCGTACAGAGCTGGGCGCAAATCGAAGGCACGGACTCCCACGCTCCACTGCTGGGCGAAGTTCAGCTCCTGGGTAAGGGCATACTCATTGCCCGTAGCCTCGTAGCCAGCGGCCCAACCGCAGCCGGTGGCCGAATCGTGGGTTCCTGGAATACTGAGGACTGCCACGAAGGTGTCATCGGGCAGGCGTTGCATCCAATTGTCGGCCCGAGCAGCCGACAGACAGAGAGCAAGAAGTAGAAACAAGAAAACTCTTTTCATTTCCAAGTAGTATGGGTTAGATAACATCCAAATTGTATGGGCTGGAAAATCCCGCAGATAGTATGGGTTTGATTATACCCCAAGTAGCATGGGTTAGAAAATCCCCAAGGAGAATGGGTTAGAAAATCCCCAAGGTTGTATGGGTTGGAAAATCCCCAAGGTTGTATGGGTTGGAAAATCCCCAAGGTTGTATGGGTTGGAAAATCCCCAAGGTTGAATGGGTTAGAAAATCCCCGCCGGCTCGGAAGCCGACAGGGATATAATAGTAGTGAGAGAATCGTATTATCCACCGAAGTTGTCGAAGCGAATCATATCGTCTTCTACGCCGAGGCTGTGCAGGAGGTCGAGCACTGTCTTTGCCATCATTGGAGGTCCGCAGAGGTAGTACTCGCAGTCCTCGGGAGCCTCGTGGGCCTTCAGATAGGTGTCGCCCATGACGGGAGCTACGAAGCCCGGGGTATATTTGATACCTGCTGCATCTGCTTTGGGGTCCGAACGGTCCAGAGCGAGGTGGAAATGGAAGTTGGGGAAGTCCTTCTCCAACTGCAGGAAGTCGTCGAGGAACGGAATCTCTTCCAGGGCGCGAGCACCATAGAAATAGTGCATGGGGCGCTTACGATCCTCGTCCTTCACGCCGTGGCCTTTCAGCATGTGCATAATCTGTGCACGCAGAGGAGCCATACCAGCACCACCGCCTACCCAAATCATCTCGCGACCCGTGCCGTACTGCGGACGGAACTCTCCGTAAGGACCGCTCATGATAACCTTGTCGCCGGGCTTCAAGCTGAAGATGTAGCTGGAAGCGATACCTGGGTTGACGTCCATGAAGCCAGGACCCTGGTCTTTGGGCTTGAAAGGAGGAGTGGCGATACGCACATTCAGAGTGATGATATCGCCCTCGTCGGGATAGTTGGCCATGGAGTAAGCACGGATAGTCTCCTCGGGGTTCTTGCACTTGAGGGGGAACAAGCCGAACTTCTCCCACGCAGGCAGATAGGTGTCGCCGATGAGAGACTTGTCGAAGTCCTTGTCGTAGTCGATGCAATCGAACTTGGGAATACGAATCTGTGCGTAGGAACCGGGCTCGAAGTCCATGTGCTCTCCGGGAGGCAGAGCCACTTTGTACTCCTTGATGAAGGTAGCCACGTTCTTGTTGCCAATGACGGTGCACTCCCATTCCTTGACGCCGAGGACGCTGTCGGGTACCTTGATACCGAGGTCTCCCTTGACTTTGCACTGACATCCGAGGCGCCAGTGGTCCTTGATTTCCTTACGGGTGAAATGGCCTTTCTCGGAATCGAGAATCTCGCCACCGCCATCTGTAACTTGGCACTTGCACTGACCGCAAGAGCCCTTGCCGCCACAAGCAGAGGGAAGGTAAACACCCTCGGCTGCCAATGTCGAGAGAAGGCTGGCACCTTGAGGCACGGACAACGTGTCCTTGCCATTCATTGTGATGGTGACATTACCGCTCGGGGAGAGGTATGCCTTTGCCACAAGCAAGATGATAACCAACGCGATGATAATCACGAGGAATACCACGATGCTTGTTAATATAAGTGAAGTATTCATTGTTTTCTGCTTGTAATTTAGAGATTAAGACCAGAGAAACACATGAAGGCCATGGCCATCAGACCTACGGTGATGAAGGTGATTCCGAGCCCCTGGAGGGGACGGGGAACATCGGTGTAGGCCATCTTCTCACGGATGGCTGCCAAACAGGTGATTGCCAGAAGCCAGCCGATACCGGAACCGAGGGCATAAGCCAAGGCGTCCCAGATGCAGGTGATGGCCTGCGAGTTGGTGTCGGGCATGGTCACACGCTGCTGCATGAACAGCGAAGCACCCATGATGGCGCAGTTCACGGCAATCAGAGGCAGGAAGATACCGAGAGCAGCGTACAGCGAGGGGCTGAAGCGCTCCACGATCATCTCCACCAACTGCACGATGGCTGCAATCACGGCAATGAAGAGGATGAACGAGAGGAAACTCAGGTCTACGCCTTCGACAAGGCAGTTGGGGCCGAGTACATACATTTGCAAGAGGTAGTCCACGGGAACGGTGATGAGCAGCACGAAGGTGACAGCCACACCGAGGCCGAGGGCGGTTTTCACGCTCTTGGACACTGCCAAGTAGGAGCACATTCCCAGAAAGAACGCGAAAATCATATTGTCCACAAAGATGGAGCGGACGAACAAACTAATAAGGTGTTCCATAATTTTTGTTTCTTGTTACTGGGTTAATTACTGCAAATCTTTGTTGTAGGCGCGATGTGCCCAGATGACGCAACCGACGATGATCAAGGACATAGCGGGCATGGTCATCATACCATTGTTCACATAGCCGTGCTCATAGCACCAGTCGGGAACGACTTGCATTCCGAAGAGGGTGCCGGCGCCGAGCAGTTCGCGGAAGAATCCGACGATGACCAGGATGATAGCATAACCGATGCCATTGCCAATTCCGTCGAGGAACGAGGGCCAAGGCTTGTTCATCATAGCGAAAGCCTCCAGGCGACCCATGAGGATACAGTTGGTGATGATCAGACCTACATAGACGGAGAGCTGCACACTCACGTCGTAGGCAAAGGCCTTGAGCACTTGGCTCACAATCGTTACCAGCGCAGCGACCACCACCAGCTGCACGATGATTCGGATGCGGTTGGGGATGGACTTGCGGATAAGGGAAATAATCAGGTTGGAGAAGGCGGTGATGATGGTCACAGACAGACCCATCACGATGGCGGGCTCGAGCTGAGCCGTCACTGCCAGCGCAGAACAGATACCCAAGACCTGAATAAGCACGGGGTTATTCAGATTCAGAGGATTGGTCAGCGCCTCCATATTTGCTTTAGAAAATATTTGACTCATAATGTAAATAGACGATTTTACGATTTACACATTATTTGTGTCCACAGCAAGCCTTGTCGCCATCGCAACCGGGCTTACCGCAGGACCCACTCTTGTCGCAGGTGCCGCTCTTGCAGCAGTCGCTGCCACTCTTGCACTTATGAGGTGCGTCGGCATCAGCCTTCTGCGGGCAGCCTTCGCAACCTTCGGTTTCAGCGCAACCGGCAGCTTCCTGCGGGCAACCTTCGCAACCATCGGTCTCAGCGCAACCGGCAGCCTCCTGCGGACAACCTTCGCAACCATCGGCCTCGGCGCAACCGGCAGCCTTGTGAGGACAACCAGCCGCAGGCTTGGCACCGCCCATGACATCTAAATATTGCTGGATGCCGCCCTGCACCATCTCGCCCACACCCTTGGAGGTGAGGGTGGCGCCGGTGACACCATCCACCTGTGTCTCGCTTTCGCTGGCACCTTTCTTCACTACGGTCAGTGCGACCTTACCGTCGGCACCCATCACGGGCCTGCCGATGAACTGACTCTGGAAGGGTTCGTCCTTGATGAGGGCACCCAAGCCAGCGGTCTCGCTCTCGTGGTTGAAGAAAGCACCGAGCACCTGCTGCATGTCGGGAGTGACGGCCACATAGCCCCACAGTCCGCCCCAGAGGCCACGGCCCTTCAGGGGAAGCACGAGAGCATCGGCGCCGTCGGCTGTCTTTGCTTTATAGATGGGGAACTTTTCGCCTATCTCCTTGGTTTCCACGCCGAAAGCATCTTCGCCTTCGAGCACCTGACCGTCGGGAGTCATCACGCAAGTTTCCTGTATCAATTCGTTGTACTTAGCTTCCACCTCGCTCTTGGCCAGGCCACGAACATTCAGCGAAGCCAGAATCTGGGATTTCTTGTCGATAGCTACGTTAGCATCCTGAGCAGGCTTGAGGGCACTGCTGACGAAGGCCAGAAGGAAAGCTACGAGCACCACCATCACTGCTGCGTAGCAGATGGTGTAAACATTGCTGTTGGTATTAATCTTTGCCATGGTCTTCGATATTATTTTTGGGTTGCACGTTTAGCACGACGACTGATGTTACGGCTTACGAAGCAGTAGTCAATCAGCGGAGCGAAGAGGTTCATAAGCAGGATAGCAAGCATCATACCTTCGGGGTAACCGGGGTTGAGCACACGCACCGTCACTGCCACGAAACCGATGAGGAAGCCGTAGATCCACTTACCACCTTCCGTACGGGCGGAGGTGACAGGGTCGGTAGCCATGAACACGGCACCGAAGCAGAAGCCGCCCAGCACGATATGCTGGCAAGCAGTCAGAGGTGAGAGTCCGAGAGCATTGTACATCCATCCTGTGAGGGCACCGCCCACGAACACACTCAGCATGGTTTTCCAGCTGGCGACGCCCGTCCAGAGGAGCAAGCAAGCGCCCAGGGCGATGGCGATGACGCTGGTCTCGCCGATGGAACCGGGAATGAGGCCTACGATCTGGTCTGTGAGGGAACTGCTCAGCGATGTGGCGCCGGCAGCAATCTCGCCCAGGGGAGTGGCAGCGGAGAACGTGTCGGGCACGCTATAGCCCAGTCCGCAGATAGCGTCCTGAGCAACCCACACGGAGTCGTCGCCCGTCATGCTCGAAGGATAAGAGAAGAAGAGGAACGCGCGTGTGATGAGCGCCACGTTGAAGATGTTCATACCCGTGCCACCGAAGATCTCCTTCGCGAAGATGACGGAGAAAGCCACGGCCAGAGCCAGCATCCACAGCGGAGTGTTCACAGGCACGATCATCGGGATAATAATACCTGACACCAGGAAACCTTCCTGAATTTCCTCGTTCTTCCACTGAGCCACGGTGAACTCAATACCGAGGCCCACCACATAGCTAACTATCAGCTTGGGCAGAACGGCCAGGAAGCCAAACCAGAACATCCCCCAGAAGGTGGCGTTCTCCAGCTGTCCGGCAGCGAGTGCATTCTGATAACCCACATTGTACATTCCGAAGAGCAATGCAGGCACAAGCGCAATGACCACGAGGGACATGATACGCTTGCTGTCGATGGCGTCGTGCACGTGTGTGCCGCAACGTCCGGCCGTCGTATTCGGAACGAAGGCGAACGTGTCGAAGCCATCATAAAGCGAACGGAAGGCGTGGAGCTTGCCACCCTCTTCGAAGTTCGGCTTTATCTTGTCGAAAAATTTTCTTATTGCATTCATAATATTGTAGTTGACGGAGTTATGAGTTGACGAGTTAACAAGTTTATTGTTTAGGAGCTGACAAGTTTATTGTCATAGGTCGTAGAAGTATTCTCACCGAGTGAGCTTGTTAAGCGCAAAGTCGGACTTCTTGGATACTATCCTTAAACAACGATTCTTGCCTACCAGTCAACTTGTCCACTAATTAGGCATTTTCCTTCCTGAGGATGTCCAGTCCCTCTCGCACGATTCTCTGAAGTTCCAGTTTGGAGCTGTCCACGAACTCAGCCAGTGCGAAGTCCTCTGGCGCCACCTCATAGATGCCGAGCGCTTCCTGGCGATCGATATCTCCGGCGATGATAGCCTTTACGAGGTAACCAGCGTAGATATCCATGGGGAAGACACGGTCGTACTCGCCCGACATGATCATGTGGCGTTCGCCACCCTTGATGCGAGCATCCATCGTGTACTCTGTCTTGCGGGGTCTCAGCCAGCTGAAGTAGCTGCGGCTTGTGGAGAACTCTTTGCATCGCGGAGCTATCCATCCCAGCATCTCATAGACGTCGTCGCCCTCCGGAATCACGGTGACTTCTGTAGCGTGAGCAGCCAGCCATCCCTCTTTCGGGGTCTTCACGCCCACCATCGGATTGCCGTTGATGATGCGCAGGCTCTTCTGCTCGTCAATCTGTCCGTCGAGCACTGCCGCCAGGGGTTGACCCACCAGCACCTGCGCGTACTTCGGAGCCTTGACTTCCGAACCGGCCACCGCCACGGTGCGTGTGAGATTCACCTTGCGGGTGAGTGCCAGCCTTCCTACGAAGATGACTTCCTCGGCGCCCAGCGTCCACACCACTTCACCTTTATTAATAGGCGAGATGTGGTTGATCTGCACGCCCACGTTGCCGGCAGGAGCTGGCCCGTCGAAGATGGTGACGGTGCAGTCCTTGGCCACTGTCAGAGCTGCCGCTGACTGCTTGGCGCTGATGCCAAGGTGCACTTTGGCTATCTGCGCCAACAGGGAAATACCTGCCTGCCACTCCTTCTCCTGTCCGTGCAGGACATACTCGAAGTCCTGGGCCAGGGGCATGGAATTGAAAGCGCTGATGAAGATGGCCTTAGGCTTGTCCTCGGGATTTGCCACCACGTCGTAGGGACGCATACGGAAGAAACCAAAGAGACCGCTTTCCAGCAGCAGCTTCAGCGGGTCTTTCTCCTGGAAGACCACTGCGTCCTGCTTGCCATCAGCATCTACGCGAACGCTCATCACCTTGCGGCGCTCACCGCGCTCCACCAGAGCCACGGTGCCACTGACAGGCGAAACGAACTTCACATCGGGATGGTTCTTGTCCACAAACAAGGCATCCCCGACCTTGACACTGTCACCTTCCTTGACAACGACCTTGGGCTTCACGCCACAGAAATCATCGGGAACCAGTGCGAACTGACCCTCGACCTTCGTTTGCGTGGTTTCCAAGCTCGCCTTGCCCTTCAGGTTCACGTCGAGGCCTTTGCGTAACTTGATTACATTTGCCATATAAAATGTAGAATAAATAATTGGTTTTAGCTAAAAACTGCGCAAAAGTAGTTCTTTTTTGTCACATTTCGTGTATAAAAAACCTTTTTTTTTGTCCGACAGCCAAAAAAAAACTACTTTTGCCACTCGAAAACAGACGGGACCATTAAAACACTCAGCTACATTATCCGATTACTGGTCGGTTTGGTGCTCCTGGCAGCCCTCGGCCTCTTTCTCTTCACGGCCCTCCCTGCTTCGCAGAGGTGGCTGGCCGCGGAAGCCAGTGCCATGCTCTCCGAGGATCTCGGCACGCGGGTGACTATCGGCAGGGCAAGAATAGGACTCCTCAACCGCGTCGTGCTCGACGACGTCCTACTGCTCGACCAGCAGTCCGACACCCTCTTGGCGGCCACCCGGCTGAGTGTGAAGATATCCCTTAAGGAGTTGGCCAGCAACCGTATATACCTCTCTTCCGCACAGCTCTACGGCTATCAGATCCATCTGCGTCGCCCCTCCCTGCAGGAGCCCTACAACTTCCAGTTCCTCCTCGACCATTTCGCGTCGGACGACACCACTTCCTCCCCCCTCAATCTCGCACTCTCGCAAGTTGTCGTCCGCCGCGGACGCCTCACCCACGACATCACCTCCGAGCCCGCCAGCCCCACCTTCTCGCCCGCTCATTTTGCCCTCGAGGACCTGCGGCTCAATCTTTCGGCAGACACTATCACTAACGAGTCAACAACCCTTAAAATCAGCGAGTTGTCCTTCTCAGATTCAAACAGTGGATTAACCATCTCCGACCTCTCTCTGCACCTCTCTGCCTACTACCCCGAGGAAGGCGACATCCGTTTCCGCCTCGAGGATTTCCAACTCCAGCTGCCCTCCAGCGACCTGCAGGTGCCTCAGCTGTCGGGCGTCCTCCACAAAACCATCGCCTACGACTCCGCTTATTGGCAGCCCACCCTCTTCGAGGGCAGCCTCCGGGGCCACCTCGTTCCGGCCGACCTCTCGGCCCTACTCCCCCAGCTCTCCTCCTTCCGCGAGCCCGTCCGCCTCCACGCCAACAGTTCTGTTGTCCGCCATCGCCTGCGTCTCTCCGACATCCAGCTGCAGTTGTCCGACGACCTCTCCCTGGACGCCGACCTCTCGTTGGGCTTCGCTCCCTCCGATCAGTCGGCCTCGCTCCTGATGGCCTCCCTTCGCGAACTGCACATCTCCCCAGAGCTCAGCAGCACTGTTCTCGACCTCCTCGCAGAAACCTTTCAGCTCTCCCCCACCCTCGTGGCCAGCCTCCAGCGACTCGGCGACCTCCGTCTGCAGGGCAACGGCCGCTACGGCCGCGACCTGCGCAGCACAGAGCTCCAGCTCAGCACCTCCGTAGGCAGCGCCCTGCTCCAGGGCGACATCACCTCCAGCGGCGCCTTCCAAGCCCACGTGGAAACCGACAAACTGCGCCCCACCCTGCTGGCAGAGGACCCCGCCGACCTGCCCCTGGACGATGTCAGCCTCGCTGCCGACGTCTCCGGCAACGCGCACGCAGGTACCATTAAAGGAAACATACAGAGCAGCCTGCTTCTGAAATCCGAACCCATAGACCGGTTGCAGGCCGACTTCGACCTCGCAGCCAACGATGCCAAGGGCGTCGTCACCCTCTACGGCAGCCACTACCGGGGGCAGCTGCAGGCCAACGTCCACAGCCCGCGGCCCCTGCGCTTCGACACCTCCATCATCGACGAACTCTCGGGCAACCTCCAGCTCAGCGACGTGGCCATCCACACCGAACAATCCGACTACGACCTCCAGCGCCTGGAAGTCAAGATGACTGCCGACGAAACACGTCGCCACAGCCTCTCGGTGCAGGGCGATTTCATCAACGCAGCGTGTGCGGGCGACTACTCCTATCTCACCCTCGTGAGCAGCATGCAGCAAGCCATCCACCAGATACTGCCATCGCTGATACCTCTGCCATCCTCTGCACCAGCGAGCTCCGCAGACCAGCTCACCTTTGAACTCAAGCTCCACGACTCCGACGCACTCAGCCGCCTGCTCGGCCTCTCCCTTTCCCTGCCCGAGCCCGGCTACATACAAGGCTCCTTCTCCGGCGCCACCAAGCAACTCTCCACGCGTCTGGACGCCCCCCACGTAGTCCTCAATGGTCAAGACCTGCGCGCCCTCAGCCTCATTGCCCAGACGCGTGCCGACAGCCTGGATCTCTTCCTCTCCGCCCAGAGGATGATAGAGTCCGGCCCCCTCGACGTCTCCCTCCTCGCCCACAGCGCCGATGACCTCCTGCACTCCACCCTCTCCTGGGACGACCACAACAGTCCCGCCCAGCGCGGCGAGGTCACTACCGCCACCCATTTCAGTCGCTCCGAGACCGACGACCTCGTCGTGGACCTCGCCATCCAGCCCACACAGATCATCGTGGCCGACACAGCCTGGAACGTGCATCCCGCCACCCTCCGGCTGGCCGACGGCGTTGTCCACGTCAATGACTTCGAGGTCTCGCTGCGCGACCGCCACCTGAGGGTCGATGGACGCGCTTCCTCCAACCCCGCCGACACCCTCTTTGCCGACCTCCGCAACGTCAACCTGCAGTACGTCTTCGGCATCATCGATTTCCACGACGTGGAATTTGCGGGCCACGCCACCGGCAAGGTCAAGGTTGCCAACTTCAGCGGCGTTCCCTGGGTGAGCGGGCTCCTCAATATCGAAGACTTCCAGGTCAACGACGGATTCTTGGGCCGGCTGGCCGTGGACATCGGTTTCGGCCGCAAGGACGACCGCGCCATCGACCTCGACGGGCTCATCTACGACCCCTCCTATGGCACTTGGAACCACGTCGTGGGAATCATCAAGCCGGGTCGCGAGGCAGGCCGTGGCATGGACCTCCACATAAACGCCGACCACCTCAACACCTATTTCATCAACAGCTTCACCGAGGACATCTTCGACGATGTCCAGGCTCGCGCCTCCGGATATGCCCACATCCACGGACCCTTCAAGGAACTCAACCTGGAGGGAGAAGTCGTGCTCGACAGCGTAGCACTCGGCCTCCCATACCTCGGCACTCGCTACCACACCCACGGCGGCGACACCCTCCACCTGCACCCCGGAGGTATCCGCCTCGGCGATATCCATCTCTACGACCATCGCCATGGCACCGACCTCCGCGAGCACCACGGCGTTCTGCGAGGCGAGCTGCGCTACCGCCACTTCAAGAACCTCTACTACGATTTCACCATCCAGGCCGACGACCTGCTGGGTTATGACTTCCGCGAGTTCGGCGACCAGACCTTCTGCGGCACCGCCTTTGCCGACGGCACCGTACATCTCCTCGGCAAACCCGGCGAGCTGCGTGTGGACATCGCAGGAACCCCCGCCCCGGGAACCGTGTTCACCTACAATGCCTCCACCCCGGAGACCACCACCGACAACGCCTTCATCACCTTCAACTCCCGCAACAAGCCCCAACCCGCCCCCGTCTCCGATGCCGCACCCGCCGCCACTGCGCCAGACGAAGTGCCCGACGACGGCACCAATATGTACATCAATTTCGACCTCAACATCAACCCCCAGGCACAGATGCGGTTGCTCATGGACCCCCGTTCCGGCGACTACATCAATCTCTATGGCGACGGCCATATCCGCGCCACCTATTATAATAAAGGTCGTTTCCAGATGTACGGCACCTTCCGGGTGGACCACGGCAACTACCGTCTCTCCCTCCAGGAGTTCATCCGCAAAGAGTTCCAGTTCCAGCAGGGCGGCACCATCGTCTTCGGCGGCAGCCCCATGAAGGGAGACCTGAACCTGCAAGCCGTGTACACCGTTCCCAGCGTCTCGCTCAATGACCTCGCCACCGGCAGCAACTTCTCCGCCTCCTCGGTGCGCGTCAACTGCCTCATGAACATTGGCGGTCAAGCCGAGAACCCACAGATATCCTTCGACTTCGACATTCCCAACGTCAACGAGGACGAGAAACAGATGGTGCGTTCGCTCATCTCCACCGACGAGGAGCGCAACCTCCAAGTCATCTATCTTCTCGGAATAGGACGCTTCTACACCTACGGGCTCGACGCCAACCAGGGGCAAACCAACACCGCCATGCAAGGCCTCCTCTCCTCCACCCTCTCCGGACAACTCAACAACGTGCTCTCCAACGCCATCGGCAGCAACAACTGGAACTTCGGCACGAACCTCTCCACGGGCACCCTGGGCTGGCAAGACATGGACGTAGAAGGCTCCCTCAGCGGCCGTCTGCTCAACAACCGTCTGCTCATCAACGGCACCTTCGGTTACCACGACACCCCCATCGCCAACACCAATTTCATCGGCGATTTCGACGTCCGCTACCTCCTCACCAAGAGCGGCACCGTAAGCCTCAAGGCCTACAGCGAGACCAACGACCGCTACTTCACCAAGTCCGCCCTGACCACCCAGGGCATCGGTTTCCAACTCAGCAAGAATTTCTCTTCCTTCCGCGACCTCTTCCGCACGCAAACTTCCTCTGCCGCACGTAAGAAACGCGAAAAAAACACAAACTTGTAAAAAGCAGTTCCACTATTCTCTCTTTGTTTGTTTTTCTTACCAGCAGTTGATCTCTTTTTCCTGACTTCGCCACTCATTTTCAGCTAAAAACGCAATTAGCTTATTCAGACTTGTTTATAACTTTGCGCCGTCCACATCAGGGAAGCGCAAAAGTTTTATTCGTCGTAATACAGGTCCTATGCATGTAAGATTGAAGAAGAACAGATCGGGTAGTGGTAGTATAAGCGTTGTTATTGTAGACAAATCTTCTGGTCGTCACAAGGAGTCGCATCCTATTGGTATCGCCAATGACGAATCAGAAGTCATTCACTTCCGTCTGAAAAATCTGGAGTGGTTACGTCTCCGCAAGTTGCAGAAGCATCCGGAACCTGACCTGTATGGTGAGGAGCGTAGGGCTTGGGAGTATGAGATGGAGATGACCGGACGTGTTGTTGCCAACATCGACAAAATTCTCATAAATGATGCAATTTTCGCAAGAAAAATCATTCAAAATACACTTTTACATCCTAAAATACATCATAAATACATCATATTAACCAACTGAAATAAAATCATTTAACTCATCTTGAATGTATAAATGTATGGAAAATGTTGTTCTCACGCGCGCGCGAGGATATTTCTTACGACCTTTTCTCTCTCTCTGGCCGATGCATACAAATCAGATTTACCCTCAAGCGGAAACATATTAACTGAGCCTACTTTAAAAAGTAACCTACAGAATTAAATCTTACTATCTGATACATATCACAACATGTTATATGTAACAACTTGCCACTCCTTCTTGACAGATGTCTGAAATTCCCCTCGTGACCGAACAAAATGTAAGTCGTCTTTGGAAGAGTGCCGGATATGTTGACTTTTTAAAGTGGCCTCAGTATTAACCTTTATCAGCCTCGCTCTACAGCCGCCATTCAAGACAACTACCACTCCCCCCACCACTTGTATAGTTCCATTTTTCAACAGGTCCTCACCCCTGTTTCATCAGGTCCCGACCCTTGTTTCAACAGGTCCCGACCCCTGTTTCAAGAGGCTACACCCCCTTCTTTGTTCGGTCATGTTCGAACAAACGTTCGATCATGTTCGAACAAACGTTCGATCATGACCGAACAAAGAAGACACTATAACCCCTTTTTCCCCCACCCTATACTTGCCATCCACAAGAACTATTTCCCCTCATCCTGACAAACATTCTTCCTCCATTTTGCGACCCTATTACCGATTGGAAATTATTGCTGTTTGGTATATTTAAAATTGCTGTTTGGTAAATTAAAAAACATGTATGCAAAGACGTAAGCATTCGATAAAAATCCATTTCCTCTGTTTTTGTGCAGTATGTAGTTTATTTCCAACAACATTTTTCATGGCTGACCTCCGCTTGTGGAGGCATAAGCCTATCGCATTTTTTTCGAAGAAGAATTTTGGGAGGCGCGATGATGAAGTCAGGTGACCACCCAGGGCATCGGTTTCCAACTCAGTAAGAACTTCTCTTCCTGGTGCGACCTCTTCCGCACACAAACTTCCTCTGCCGCACGTAAGAAACGAGGAAAAAACACAAACTTGAAAAAATAGTACCACTATTCTCAATTTTTTGATTTTTCTTACCAGCAGTTAATCTCTTTTTTTGTATTTTTGCACGGAAAATCAGGTGTCCCTGCTGCAAACCACCCATCCATGACAACATCCCTGTTCAGAAAAATACCACCCTTCACACTTCTTCCCCTGCTACTGCTGATTGCCGCCGGACTATTCCTTTCCATCCCGTCGGAAGCAGCCGGTCCGCAGCCCATCCCATCAACCCATCTGCTCAAGGTGGGACGCCCCCTTCCATCCGCTCCCGAAGAGAGCAGCGCCGCTTCCTGGAAATGGCCAGTCATCTTAGCTCTTTTGCTGGCAGCTGCTACACTGCTGCTCCTGTTCATGAGGCGAAAGAAACAGACAGAACCTATAGGGAACTCCGCCGAAACGACAGATCAAGTCAACCCCAACAACACCTGCAACCCGGACAATCCAAACAACTCATACTATCCGGTCGGCACGGACAACCCATACAAAGAGCCCCAAGAAAGCTCCACCAAGAAACCCAACAACGAAGAAAAACTGCTCATAGCTGCTATCCATAAAGTAATGGAAGAAGAACAGCTCTACTTAAGCGAGCGCGTAAAGCTCTCGGACCTCGCCGACCGAGTGCAATCCAACTCGCGTATCGTTTCAGACTGCATCAGAAACATGTGCGGCTGCACCTTCTCTCAACTACTCAGCACCTACCGCATCAACCATGCCAAGCGGCTCATGCTCAAAGACCACGACGAGAAGATCTCCAACATCGCCACTCTGTCCGGTTTCGCCAACGACACCTCCTTCTTCCGCACTTTCAAGGCCATTACAGGTCAGACGCCACGCGAATGGCTGGCCGAGCAAAAAGAGGACTGAGCAGACCAGCAACATGCAGCCCCCAAAACCACACCTCCCCCAAACCACACCTCCGCACTCCCTGCCCCACCTTATTAAATATATTGTAAACCGACAATATAGGTGTCCACTGAAAAAGAATTGGTAAATATGTAAGTAATCTTGTTAAGAATTCTCAGTACAAAGACCATACATGTGGACACCTTAATGAAGTATAGCATTTCTTAAGACAAGTACCCTACAAGTGGCCACCTTAATATAATATTGCAATTCTCAAGACAAACAGCTTACAAATGAACACCTTAATGTAATATCGCAATTCTCAAGACAAACAGCTTGCAAATGGACACCTTAATATAACGTGAGTTCGACGAAAACATATTAGAATAACATGAGCTGATTATCGACATCTCTGGCGACCTGAATACACGGTTTCTTGGGGAAGAAACAGTAGGCGGCAATGGCACCGAGCAGGTTGACTACAAAATTTCCTACTGACCTGTGCCTTGAATGTTACACCTGTGCAATGTTCTTCAGTTCGTCGTTTACTGTCTCGATAATGGCCCTCTTCCTCAGCAACAGCCTATCGGAAACGCTCATCAGTGCTCCCTTCATGTTGCTCTTGATATACGTGTTGGTAAAGATATATATACGTTGAGCGAGGTGGAAATCGAGCCAAGTGGAGATTAAACAAAACATTCGATAATCTATGGGCGTCGGTCGTGTAGATTATCGAATGCTTATACAAACAGACAATGGGGATTATTGCTGAGGAGGAGTATCAGGGGAGTTATTGGGATGATTGTGTCCTCCTCTGTGTCTGCGCTTTTTCTTGGAAGGGGAGTCAGATGGGGCTACGGACTTGTCTACGCCTTTGTTGCCTTCCGGCTGTCCGCCCTTTATCTGTCCTTCGCCTTTTTTAGCTTGCGGCTGTCCTTCGCCATTGTTGGCTTCCTGCTGTCCGCTCTTGGGCTGTCCTTCGCCATTGTTGGCTTCCGGCTGTCCGCTCTTAGGCTGTCCTTCGCTTTTATTCGCTTGCGACTGTCCTTCGCCTTTGTTGGCTTTGGGTTGTCTTCTTTTCTTCTTCGGTTTCCCTTCGCCCTTGTCGGCTTTGGGCTGTCCTTCGCCCTCGTTGGCTTTGGGCTGTCCGTTGCCATTTGCGGCTTTGGAACGTCCATTGCCTTTGCTTCCTTTGTGCTGTTTTCTGCTGCTGCGTCCTCTGCCTCTTTGGTTTCTGCTGCGTTCCCCTTTTCCGGTGTAGGCGGGTGTCTCGCCCAGCTCTTCGGGAACAGGTTCTTTGGGGACTTCTTTTTCCAGGAAACGCTCGATGGCGGCAAAGAGGGGTTGATCTTTTTCGCTGACGAGAGTGATGGCACGACCATCGCGACCCGCACGGGCGGTGCGACCAATGCGGTGGACGTAGTCTTCTTCGTCGTGGGGAACATCATAATTGATGACAAGCTGGATGTCGTCGATGTCGATGCCACGGGCTACGATATCGGTGGCGACGAGGATGTCTATCTGTCCGGTCTTGAAGCGATACATCACATCATCGCGCTGTTCCTGGAGCAGGTCGCTGTGCATGGCTTCTGCATTATAACCTTTTCTCTTGAGGGTGATGGCGACGTCTTTTGTGTGTATCTTCTTGCCCACGAAGATGATGACTCGCTCGGGTTTGCGCTGACGGAAGAGGTGTTCGATGATGCGCAGTTTCTGGGCTTCGTAGCACACGAAGGCGCTTTGCTGGATTCCCTCGGCGGGTTTGTTCAGTGCTATCTTCACTTCCACGGGATTGGTGAGGATGGTGCGAGCCAGCTCCACGATCTTGTCGGGCATGGTTGCAGAGAACATGATGGTCTGGCGCTTCTGTGGCAGAAAACTCACTATCTGCATGATATCCTCGGAGAATCCCATATCGAGCATCCTGTCGGCCTCATCGAGGATGAAGAAACTGACGCGGGAGAGGTCCACATTGCCGAGGGAGAGGTGGCTGATGAGCCTGCCTGGTGTGGCGATGACCACATCAGCGCCCAGGGCCAGGGCGCGTTTCTCCTGTTCGTAGCGGATTCCGTCGTTGCCTCCATAGACGCTGACGCTGGAGATGTCGTCGAGGTAGTAGGAGAAGCCTTCCATAGCTTGGTCTATCTGCTGGGCGAGCTCGCGGGTGGGCGACATGATGATGCAGTTGATGGCATCGCGCGGGAAACCGCCGTCGCGCAGTTGCGAGAGGACGGGCAAGAGGTAGGCAGCGGTCTTGCCAGTGCCGGTCTGCGCCACGCCGATGAGGTCACGACCCGAGAGCAGCGGGGGAATGGCTTGTTCCTGAATGGGGGTGCACTCGGTGAAATGCATGTCGTCGAGTGCGTCGAGCACGTCGTAGTTTAAGTCTAGTTCTTCAAATTGCATAAAGGGCTAAGGGTATTTTTGTTGTTACCTCTGGGCTTTACGGTAGAGAATAAATGATATAATGGTGAATATGATATTGGGAAGCCATGCGGCCACTACGGGTGGCCAGTCGCTGTTGATGGCAAAGGTGGAGGAAACGGTCTGCAACATGATATAAGCTGCGGAGAGAGCGAGTCCGATGCCGAGTGCACCGCCCATGCCTCCTTTGCGCTTGCGGAAACTGAGGGTGAGACCGATGGTGGAGAGGATGAAAGCGGCAAAGGGGTCGGCGAAGCGCTTGTGGTATTCCACTTCGAAGACCTTGACATTGCCGGAACCGCGCAGCTGCTGCCGTTCGATGTAGTCAAGGAGTTCGGAGTTGGTGAGCGTCTGTTGCTGATTCTTCATGGCGAAGAAGTCTCGGGGTTCCATGATGATGACGCTGTCGATGTATTGTTTGGTGGTGATGGTTTCGCGCAGTCCCCTGAGGGTCCGGATCTTCACGTCGTAGAGGCGCCAGTGGAAACGCTCGTCGGCCAGCGTGTCGTACTGTATGCGCTGCGCGGTGAGGTGGCTGACGAGGCTCTTGTTCTGGAACTTGTCGAGGGAGAAGCGGTAGCCCAGCTTGCGGTCGCCGTCGAAATAGTCGAGGTAGGCGATGACACCCGTATCGACCTGCAGCTGCATGTGCTCTGCTATCTTAGGTTTCTTCTTGCTCTTGTAGCGCAGCTCGAACTCAATGCGCTTGACGGAGGTGCGGGGAATGACGTCGGCACCCAGGTAGTAGCTGATGAGTGCGATGAGTGCGGAAGAGAGCAAATAGGGTCTGAGAAGACGGCTGAAGCTGATGCCGGTGCTCATCATTGCGATGATCTCGCTGTTCTCGGCCAACTTGGAGGTGAAGAAGATGACGGCGATGAAGACGAAAAGGGCGGAGAAGAGGTTGGTGTAGAAGGGCACGAAATAGACGTAGTAGCGCAACAGCCCCGCCATGGGTGCGTTGTTCATGGCGAACTTGTCTGAGTGCTCAGAGAAGTCGAAGACAACGGCTATGGAGATGATGAGCACGATGGAGAAGAAGTAGGTGCCCAGGAACTTGGCTATGATATAGCGGTCGAATCTGGAGAAGAAGGCTCGCTGAAAGGAACGAAGTATGTTCATAAGCGCTGACTGACTTTACGGACCATGCTATCTTTCCAGCTGCGGAAATCTCCCTGGAGGATGTGCTGACGGGCCTGACGCACGAGCCAGAGGTAGAAACAAAGGTTGTGGATACTGCCTATCTGCAGGGCGAGCAGTTCCTGGGCCTTGTAGAGGTGGTGGAGGTAGGCTCGGCTATAGGTGCGATCGACATAGCTGGTGCCATTGGGGTCAATGGGCGAGAAGTCGTTGGCCCACTTGGCGTTGCGCATATTCATCACTCCCTCGGAGGTGAAGAGCATGGCGTTGCGGCCGTTGCGGCTGGGCATAACACAGTCGAACATATCCACTCCGAGTGCAATGGCCTCGAGGATGTTGACGGGGGTGCCCACTCCCATGAGATAGCGAGGACGGGAGGTGGGCAAGATGCCGTTGACGAGTTCTATCATCTCATACATCACTTCTGCGGGTTCGCCCACTGCGAGTCCGCCGATGGCGTTGCCCTCAGCATCCTTGGAGGCCACGAACTCGGCACTCTGGGTGCGGAGGTCGCGGTAGGTGCATCCCTGGACGATGGGAAAGAGAGACTGGTGGTAGCCGTAGCGGGGTTCGGTTTCCTGGAACCGACGGATACAGCGGTCGAGCCAGCCATGGGTGAGCTGGAGGCTTTTCCGCGCATATTCGTAGGAGGCCGTTCCCGGGGGACACTCGTCGAAGGCCATCATGATATCTGCACCGATGGAGCGCTCGATGTCCATGACTTTCTCCGGAGAGAAGAAGTGCTTGGAGCCATCTATGTGGCTGCGGAACTCGCATCCTTCCTCACGCAGTTTGCGAATGCCCGTGAGCGAGAAGACCTGAAAGCCGCCGCTGTCGGTGAGCATGGGTTTACTGAAGCCATTGAAGCGATGGAGGCCGCCGGCTTGCTCGATGATGTCGGTGCCCGGACGGAGATAGAGGTGATAGGTGTTCCCGAGGATGATCTCTGCCTGGATATCATCGGTGAGGTCCCGGAGTTGCACACCTTTCACCGAGCCTACCGTTCCCACAGGCATGAAGATGGGAGTGTGGATATCTCCGTGGTCTGTGTGGAGGACACCGGCGCGGGCCGACGAGAGCGGGTCTGTATGTTCTAATGTGAAGTTCATTCTTTCTTTTCTTCGTCGAAGGTAAACTGCATGGGATGAGGGATGAGTTCCTGGAGGAGGGCGTAGTGCAAGACGTCGAGAATGGTCTCGACATAATGGAAGGTGAGTCCGCGGAGGTAGAGATCATCGATTTCCTCGATGTCCTTGCGGTTGTCCTGGCAGAGGATGATATCGGTGATTCCGGCCCGCTTGGCAGCAAGAATCTTCTCCTTGATCCCTCCCACGGGCAGCACCTTTCCGCGGAGGGTGATCTCTCCGGTCATTGCCAGGTGGTCGCGCACTCGCCGTTGGGTGAGTGCCGAGGCGAGGCTGGTGGCCATGGTGATGCCGGCGCTGGGACCGTCCTTGGGCACGGCTCCCTCGGGAACATGGATGTGGATATTGTAGTTGTCGAAGATGCGCAGGTCCACTCCCAGCTCCTCGGCGTGGGCCTTGATGAATTCCATTGCCAGCATGGCAGATTCCTTCATCACATCTCCCAAATTACCTGTGAGTGTGAGTTTCTGGCCCTTGCCACGGCTGAGGCTGCTCTCGATGAAGAGGATCTCTCCGCCCACGCTGGTCCAGGCCAGTCCGGTCACCACGCCGGCGAACTTGTTGCCCTGATAGATATCCCGGGAGTATTTGGGTTTGCCCAGGATCTGCTGCACATCCTCGGGCTTCACCTTCTCCACGGGGAAGGTCATGTGGCGTTCGTAGTGGAGGACCATACGGCGATAGAAGCGGTCGAGTTCCTTCTCCAGTCCTCTGACGCCGCTCTCACGGGTGTAGTTCTCGATGAGGAACTCCAAGGCAGGTTTGGTGAACTTGATGGTTCTGCGATCCTTGAGTCCACAATTCTCCTTCACCCGCGGTTCGAGGTGTCGGCGGGCGATCTCTATCTTCTCCTCGGTGATGTAGCCATTGACTTCGATGAGTTCCATGCGGTCGAGCAGCGGACGGGGTATCTGCGAGACGTTGTTGGCCGTGGCGATGAACAGCACCTTGGACAGGTCGAAGTCCACGTCGAGGAAGTTGTCGTGGAAAGCGGTGTTCTGCTCGGGGTCCAGCACCTCGAGCAGGGCGCTGGAGGGGTCGCCATTCAGGGTGCGTTCCGTTATCTTGTCGATTTCATCGAGGACGAAGACGGGATTGGAGGTGCCCACCTTGATGAGGCTTTTGATGATTCGTCCGGGCATGGCACCAACATAAGTCTTGCGGTGGCCTCGTATTTCTGCTTCGTCGTGGAGTCCGCCCAGCGAGGCGCGGACGTATTTGCGATTCAGGGCCGTGGCGATGCTCTTGCAGAGAGAGGTCTTGCCCACGCCCGGAGGGCCATAGAGACAGAGGATGGTGGATCTGGACTCGTGGCTGTTCATGATTCTGACTGCCAGGTGTTCGAGTATGCGCTCCTTAACTTCCTTCATGCCATAGTGGTCGCGATTCAGCACACGCTCGGCGTAGTTGAGGTTGAGCTTATCCTGAGTGGTGACGCCCCACGGCAGCTGGAGCATGATATCGAGGTAGTTGTACTGCACCTGGTAGTCGGGGCTCTGGGTGTTCAGTCGCTCCAGCTTCTGCAGTTCTTTGTAGAAGACCTTCTTGACCTCTTCGTCCCATTTTTTGAGCATCGCCCTGGCGCGAAACTTCTCGCTGTCGTTGTCGGTGGTCTCTCCCAGCTGCTCCTGGATATTGTGGAGCTGCTGCTGGAGGAAGTACTGCCGTTGCTGATAATCGATGTCTTCCTGCGTCTTCTTCTTGATGTCGTTGCGCATCTGTGCAAACTGTATCTCGCGGGAGATATAGCGCAGCAGCTGCGCGGCGCGGTTGACATGGCTCTTCTCGCGGAGCAGACCTATCTTCTCCTCCACCGACAGGGGGATATTGGTGCACGCATAGTTGAGGAAATAGCGCAGGTCGGAGGCGGTGTTGATGACAGTGATGTCCTCATCGCTGAAATCCTCGCTCAACTTGATATATTCGAGCAGACGCTCGCGCAAGGTCTCCTTCAACAAGTCGAAGGAAGCCTCGTCCATTTCGTAGTAATTCTCTTTGAGGGGAGTCACTGTGGCTATAGTGCCATGGTAAGATGTCTGGACCTCATCCAGATGGATGGGGGTCAGTCCCTGGACAAGCGCCGTGCAGGTGCCATCGGACAGTTCCATAATCCGCAGGACAACGGCAGCGACACCAATCTCATAGAGGTCTCTCTTGAAAGGCAGTTCTGTTTCCGGCGAGCGTTGTGTTGCCGTGGCGATGACTATATTCCCATTTTGGGCTCTGCGTACGAGATCCAGGGAAGATTCCCGGCCTACGGCTATGGGGATAATCACACCGGGAAAGAGCACGGTGTCGCGCAGAGGCAGGACGCTCAATTCGGACTCGATGGGCACATTGTAGATATCTGAGTCGTCGCCTTTGAAAGCTGCTACAAAAGAAAAGGGATTTTTATTGGGTATATCGTTCATGGGAGTTCGTTTGTTGTTTTTTGAATGCTTGTTAGAGCGCGCAAAGGTAGTGAAAAAAAACGAGAACTTCCGTATTTTGCCTTCAGAAACTGACTACCACAGGTAGAATTCTTGTGTCAGGGCAATATAATCCGCTGTTCTCTGGTTTCCCTCGTTGAGAATGAGGACAGGCTCTTCCACTGGTTGCCCGCTTTGCCTGACAAAGGTGGCGAGCACTCGTTTGGCCTCTTTCTGCGCCGTTCCCCTTACGAGCCGGCGGCGGCGCAGATGGAGTCCGCTGGCAAAACAGAGTTGCTGGAAGGACTGAAAGGCAGTGGTTGGCAGGATAAGGCTGAAGGAGCCACTGGGGGTCAAGAGTCGAGAGGTGCCCGCTACGAGTTCTTCGAAGGAGAGACTCTGGACGTGGCGGGCGATGCTCCTGGAAGGATCGGGCGGCAGCAACGTCTCCTCGAAGAATGGAGGGTTGCAGACGATGGCATCGAAGCGACGGCTGGAAAGGGCCAGGTCCGGAAGGGACTGGAGATGGATCTCTATGCGATGACCGAAAGGGCTGGCAGACACGTTCTCCCGAGCCTGGCCCACCGCCTCCCTGTCGATGTCTATTCCAAGGATTTGCAGGGCAGGCTGCCGTTGGGCGGCCATGAGTGCTATGAGTCCGCACCCGGTGCCGACATCGAGCAAGTGGCCTTCGGCAGGCAGTTCGGCCCAGGCTCCCACAAGGACTCCGTCTGTGCCCACTTTCATGGCGCACCGGTCGTGGGCGATAGTGAATTGCCGGAAGCGGAAGGTTGATGTTCCCATAAATGATTAGCGAATGAGGAAGTTGATGAAGTTTCTGAACACCGTGCGGCGCATGGAAGTGTCTGTGATGTTCTCCAGGGGGAAGCCTAAAGTGAGGCTACGGTAGTCGTGGCCGTCGTAGGCCACGGCTGCCGACTGACCGGACGGCCCATAAACCATCGGACAGAAAGCGTCGGCAGTGGGAGCCAGACAGTCAGCAGAAGGGGTATAGATGTACTGTTCGTTCAGCTGGTGGGGCAGGTCGAAAGTGCCATCGTTGCTGGTGATTCCGGCTATGGAGTCGCAGAGAAGGGAACCCGCAAATTCGTATTTCAGCAGGCTGCGAGTGAACAGGCGGTCGGCATCGCTGGTCATATCGGCACCCACGTAGGCTCCGCTGACCAACAAACTGCCGCCAGAGCGGGCGAACTCGGCAGCCACCTGAACCAACTTGGGCGGGAAGACCTTGCTGGGGTGCAAGGAATAGCCATCGGCTTTCTCGGCTCCGAAGATAATATCCATGAGCGCGAAGACACGGCTGTCGAAATCTGCCCGGACGACGGCGCTGGCGGTGCAGCTGGAGATGGAGAGGTTGCCGTCTGTGGCTGCCACGATGTCGCGGGCGTGGCAGGTCGTCCAGTCGCGGCTGTTGCCGGCGAGGATCATACCCTCGAGTTCGGCGGTGCTGTAGCCCGTGGCGCCATAGCCCTCGCGCCCCAGTCCTTTCTTGTCGAAGCAAATCTGCTGGCCGCAATATCCAGCCATCCGGGCCATGGGAACGCCTGGGTCTGATTTCATGTCGAAACCCTGAATGGTGTCATTGTCCACCGGTTGCGGTCCGGCCAGGCGGTCGAAAGCATCGATGATGATGGCATGGCGGTCGCTGGACATCGAGAGGAAGGCGCACACTTCTTCTGAATCCATGCTCCGTCCGCCAGCGTTGCAGGCAGCGACCTTAAAGCGGTGGAGCACATTGGGTTCGGCGCTGTCCAACTCGTAGGAGGCTTTTTCCACATAGGTGCCATTGTCGAAGTCGCCGTCGCCCGTGGCGTGGTAAACGACGAAGCCGTCGGGCATGGCCGTGGGCTCCAGGGGGTCTTCCACTGCCAGCCAACTGAGCTTGATCTGCCGCACGCCGGGAGTGATATAGGCACCCAAAGCCGTCACGGGCAGAGGCTGCACAACGGGAGAGCTGCTGCCGTGGATGGCGTGAACAAAACGGAGGATACCCTTATAGACGGCGCGGGAGAGGGCGAACTTGAAGGTGGGGTCGTGGCCCAGACAGAGATCCCGGTAATTCTGGTGAGAGAGCATCTCGAGAATGATACTGGGTACCTCGGGCTCGCGGGTCTCGCTGTAGTTGCGGTCGTACATCTGACGGCGCGTCCAGCTGCCGAAGGTTGCCTGCAGGTCGGAGGTGACCTGACTGAGCACCAAATCGCAGAGGTCGCGAGAGGCCATGCGGTTGAGCTTGGAGGGATAGCGACCCTCGCAGAAATCAGAGGTGTAGATACCGAGCGAACCAATGGTGGTAAGGTCTCGGGTGTAACCGGCATCGGTGTGCAGTGCCACACTTAACTCGATGGGCACGCTGAGCCCCGGGACGAGGGTGTTGGTGGTGTCTTGCCGGAGGACCTCCGGAACGGATGATTTTGGACTCCTCACAGGTTCCGGAGCAGCGGGTTGTTCCTCGACGGCCTCTGGTTTCACCCAAGGGTGGGGAAAAGGCAGATAGGCGCTGCCGCGGGAGAGGTGGTTGGTGGCGAGAGAGCGGACGTTGATGTCCTCGGAGTAGTCGTTGACGAGGCCTTTGTTGCCATAAACCCATTGCGGGAAACCGGCCCACTGGGCTGCATATCGTGCGCCTTCCAGGAATCGAGGCAGACCGCTGAGGCTCACTCCCGTGCTAGCGCCCCGGGCTATATTTCCCGTTCCACCACCAAAGCGCACGGCGTCTGCACTTATGTGGCCGCGGTAGGCACTGTGGTTGGACAGCGTGACGCAGTTGTCGGGGCTGTTGCCTGCAGCGAAATCAAAGGTCCCGAGATACACCCAAGTGCCGCCGCCCATCTGCTGATTGACCCGGAAAGAGGTGTGAGTGCCGCGGTGACTGACGGTATAAACGGCATCCTGCACGCTCGTGGGCAACGTCGTATAAGAGATGTACACGGCGTAGCGCCCGTCGGCAGGAATAGTGGGTGTCCAGGTGATGGTGCTGGTCTGACTCTTGCGGCTCTGCGTGGTGATCTTGCGCGAGGTGCCGTCGGCGAAGGGGTTGTCGCCGTTCAGGTAGAACTCCTTCGTCTGAGCGAAACCGAGTCCGGCGTCTTCCCAGTGGTGATGTCCGTTGTCTTCGCTGTAGCTGCCGTTGCGTTCGGGGTAGTCGTTGTCCACGATGATCTCGTTGCGCTGCCAGTCCCTCTCACGCGGCGAAAAGACGATGGCGCCTGCGTTTTCGAGCATGGGAATAAGAAATGGGACAACAAAGGTCTGCGACAAGAGGTCCTCGGAGGTACAGAACAACCGCGGGCGCTGCCATATCCATTCCTTGGTGTCTTGGGAAAAGTATTTGCCGTGGCTGGAACAGATGCTGAGGTGGCGGCCGTCTAATCCGTTTTTGGTGGAATAGGGTCTGTTCAAAGGACTCACCCAGGGATTGCCGTGGTGCTCGGTTTTGTTCCAGTTGCGCTCCTCATCGCCATCCCATCCTCCCAGCACCAGTTCCTCGATGAGCCGGCCTTTGGTGTAGAGGCAAAGCTGGTAGGACTGGTAGGTGCTGGGCAGAAGGTTGCGAAGTTGCTCATAGGTCTGCTCCACTTTCGCACGGTCGAAAGAGTACCAGCCCAGGACCTCATTGGCATATACATGAATCTGCTTCTTTTCGTTGTCCACCCGGAAGTCTTCCAACTTGCACACCTCCCGACGGCCAGCAAAGGATGAAGAGAAGCTGGCCACGAAGCGAGAGAGGCTGCTTGGGTCGATGGGAGTCTGTGCGGCGGCGATACAGACTGACAATATATAGAGTCCTATGGTAAGAAATAAACGATGCATGTCTGCTGATGTCTCTTGAAATATTAATGTGGTGAGTAGCCTCGTAATATCCTGAATACGTGTCTGATAAGTCTGCTTCTGATTAGGAGGCGTGCCTCGAGCGATGCGGCGAGGACCATGGAGGAATGGGAGGAGCCCGGAACGGCGGAAGGACGAGAACCGTAGGAGAAATGGAGGAATCCGAAACGGCTGACGGACGAGAAACCATGGGTTAAAGGAAGGCTCCGAAACGGCTGACGGACGATAAACCGTGGGTTAAGGGAAGACTCCGGAACGGCTGACGGGCAAAGGGTAGCTGAAAGATAGCTGCCGCCCCCTAGGCAGTGGCGAGTGCTCAGACAACGAAATTAGCCGGTATCTTTCCCTGGAACTGACTGAAATACTGCTTTATCTCCTGCATCTGCATGTCGAGGTTCCCATTGGGAACGACGCACTTGGTGCAGACAATGCGCTTCTGCTTGTAGTCCAAGCCAAAGAGCAGGATGGGCAGTTCGGCTTTCAGGGCTATGTAGTAGAATCCTTTTTTCCATTCACGGGTGGGCTTGCGGGTGCCTTCGGGGGTGATACAGAGTCCGAAGTGTGTGCTCTCCCGGGCTATCTTCGCCATCTGGTCGGTGAGACTGGTGTGCTTGCTCCGTTCCACGGGAATACCTCCCATTTTGCGAAACAGGGGTCCCAAGGGCCAGAAGAACCACTCCTTCTTCATCATGAAATCACAGCGAAAGCCCTCGGCACGGCTGTAGAGCTGTCCCATCAGAAAATCCCAGTTGCTGGTGTGGGGCGCCAGGGCGATGATATACTTCTCGGGCAGGGAGATGGTGACTTCTGTTTTCCATCCCATCAGTTTGTATAGGATAAATCTTGATAGCTGCTGTGACATAACGTGTTAGGGTGTTGTTGTTGAATTAAAAATACTGATTATAAATAGATATTGAGGAGTCCACTCATTTACATGACTATGGCTTCAACTTCTTGAACCGTAACTTGTCGCGATCCTCGAACTTGAAGCCAACACTTTCCGAGTTGTCTATGAACTCTGGCAAAGCAAGTCTTCGGGCTCCACTTATATCAATTGGAATATGTGGTCCACAATTTCGTTGGTGCTTACCGTGAAATCATCGTCTAATTGTTCGAAAAAGCGACGTACTTGCTTGGCGTCCACGTGACTAAGTCGGGCAATGAAATCTTGCTGCATTACGATAATGCTCATAGCGATATTCTCCACATCCTCATCCTTGATACTCGGATGGGCGTGCTTTACAGCCAGACACTCCATAAGGAGATCGGCGCAAACCATATTGATGGCTTTCTTTAGTTGACGTCTTTTGGCCATAGTTAGTTGTATTATAGTTGAAATTCGGTGCTAATGTAGCCATTTCTCTGAACCCCAACAAACATTTTTACTTTTTTTATGACACATTTCGGGCCAAAACGTGCATTTATTGTCCAAAAGGGTCATTTTCTATGGTGTATCTGCTTGAATTTGTACGAATTGACTCAGATTCTGGTCCACGTAATGAGCTATCTGCTGAGTTATTTCTTCCTCGTTTTCCACGAAGGTATCGTCCAATTCATCGAAATCGGGATACTGCTCGAACAGCGCCATAAATTCCTCGTCGGTGCATGGTTGGGTGAGTTCCTTCTCGTGCTGCTCATAAAGTTTTCGTCCTTTGTAGAGGAGCTTGGAGAAATCGTGGAGTACGGGAGTGCCGCTGTTGGCGTCCACGCTCTCGCCCCAAATACGCATGGCCTTGGCGAAGGGGTTGAGGAAGATGAAGGGGCCCAAGCCGTTGTGTATGAGCTGGATGAAGCCGCCGTCCGTGACTTCTTCATGAAACATCTTATAAGCCAGCAACGTGATCTGCTCTCCGCTGAGCGAGGACATGGTTTGTTCATTGAGTTCTCCTCCTATGGCCTTCAGCAAGGAGTCAGTGATAAGCTGCAGAAAGGCGTCGTAGCCTTCCTTGGCGGCGGCGATGATCGTTGATTCTGGAATGGTGGGGAGCATAATTAAAAGTAGTGTGGTTTGTTGGATTGTGCTTCTTTGAACGAGGCGTGTTGTTCGTCTTCGTTCTTCCGGGCTTGCTGGCGTAGTTGATTCTGGTCAGCCTGCAGGGTTCGCGTTGCTTCCTCAGCTGTAGCGGGGTCCAGAAAGGGAGCAGCCAGGGGAGCATTCTGAGAGGCATCACGTACGTGAATGACAGGGCCTGCATAAACAGGAGCTATCTTCAGCGCCGTGTGCAGGCGGGAAGTGGTGGCTCCGCCGATGAGCACGGGCACCGTGATACCTGCTTCGGAAAGGAGATGCACCGTGTGGACCATCTCCTCCAGGGAAGGAGTGATCAGCCCTGAAAGTCCGATGACGTCGGGCTGTTCTTGCAAAGCCACCTCCACGATGGTCTCTGCGGGAACCATGACACCTAAGTCAATGACTTCGTAGCCGTTACAGGCCATGACGGTGGCCACTATATTTTTGCCAATATCATGTACGTCTCCCTTCACTGTGGCCACGAGTATGCGTGGAGCTTTCTTCCGATTCGGTCCACATTTGTCAGCTGTCTCTCCCCCGGGAGTATTGCGTTTCTGTGCCTCGATGGCAGGCTGCAGAATTTCCACGGCACGTTTCATAGTCCGTGCCGTCTTGATGACCTGGGGCAGGAACATTTTTCCTTCGCCGAAAAGCTTTCCCACGAGGTTCATTCCCTCCATGAGTGGACCTTCGATGATGGCAATAGGTGTGGGATAAGAGGTCAAAGCTTCCTGCAAGTCGGCCTCGAGGTGGTCCGACTGTCCGCGGCGCAGTGCAGTGATGAGTCGGGAGCCAACGGAAGGGTGCTCCGCAGGAGCGTCTGATGGTGAATGCTGTCCGGAGGTGGAGCCGCTGGTTTCTGCCTGAACTTTCTGTTCGGCCAAATCCATTGCCAAGGCGGTGAGTCGTTCGCAGGCATCCTCTCGACGTGCCAAGATGGCGTCTTCGATGACTTCCAGATGTGCTTGAGGAATATCTGCATAAGTAACTTTGGCACTGGGATTTACGATAGCCATGTCCATACCTGCCTGTCGGGCGTGGTAGAGGAATACAGCGTGCATAGCCTCGCGAAGATAATTGTTGCCACGGAAAGCGAAACTGAGGTTGGAGACACCTCCGCTGACGTGGCTGCCCGGCAGGTGGGAACGAATCCAGACGGTGGCGTGGATGAAATCAGCAGCCAGGGTGTCGTGTTCCTTCATGCCGGTGGCGATAGCCAGTACGTTGGGGTCAAAGATGATGTCTTCGGCGGGGAAGCCTACCTTGTTCACGAGCAACTGATAAGCTCGTTGGCAAATGGCTGTGCGACGCTCGTAGGTGGTGGCTTGTCCTTCTTCGTCGAAGGCCATCACAATGGCAGCAGCGCCGAAGCTCCGCAATTCACGGGCGTGGTCCAGGAACTGTTGCTCACCTTCTTTCAGCGAGATACTGTTGACGATGGCTTTACCCTGAATGCATCGCAAGGCGGCGCTTATCACCTCCCAGTTGGAGGAGTCTATCATGAATGGAACACGGCAGATATCCGGTTCGGCAGCCAGCAAATTCAGGAAATGACACATTTCCTGGCGTGTGTTCAGCAGTCCGTCGTCCATGTTGATATCCAACACCATAGCGCCATCCTCCACCTGCTTGCGGGCGATGGCTATGGCTTCTTCGTACTGCTGTTCTTGTATCAGTCTCAGGAACTTGCGCGAGCCTGCCACGTTGCATCGCTCACCCACATTCAGGAAGCCTATTTCCCGGGTGAGTAGCAAGGCGTCCAGCCCAGCCAGCGCCAGGGGAGGGAGCTCTGCGCGGGGGCCATCGGCCGCTGCTGTTGCTGTTGCCTCCGTCTCGGTGCAGGTCCGCATCGCATCTTGTTTAGGCTTAGACTCTGCCGCTTGTACTTCCCTACGGGATGGCGTGAGCGGAACGGGAGTCGTGGAATCCAGAAGCTGGCGCAGCGCGCTGATGTGTTGGTCCGTTGTTCCACAACAGCCTCCTACGATATCAACCAATCTCTCCTCGATGAAGGGACGGACATGTTCAGCCATGCGTTGGGGAGTCTCGTCGTACTGCCCCAACTGATTGGGCAAACCGGCATTGGGATATGCACTAATATATATAGGTACGCGCGCGAGGGCGTTATGTGCATCCACGATTGTTCTGAGTTGTCGCAGAGGCTGGAGCATATCCTCGGCGCCAAACGAACAGTTTAGTCCGATGCTGAGAAGAGGTGCGTGGCTCACGGAGACGAAGAAAGCCTCGAGATTCTGTCCGGACAACAGCCGGCCCGCCTTGTCGCTAACAGTGGCGCTCAGCATGATTGGGACCTCTCGGCCGGTGGAATTCATCGCCCTCTCAGCAGCGTAGATAGCGGCTTTGGCGTTGAGTGTGTCGAAGATGGTCTCGATGAGTAGCACATCGACTCCTGCCCTGAGAAGTGCGGACATCTGCTCCTCGTAAGCTGCCGACATCTCGTCGAAGGAGATGGCGCGAAGTGCAGGGTCATTGATATCGGGGCTCATAGACAGCGACTTGTTTGTGGGCCCCACAGAACCCGCGATATATCGCGGTCTTACGGGTCCATTGCTGGCAGAGGGATTGTGCGCCGCCCCCTTGTTCGCAGCTTCTATGGCTTCCCGGGCGAGTCTCACGGCCACCTCGTTGATTTCCCCTACGAGATGCTCGTTATGGTAATCAGCCAGAGAGATGCGCTGTGCGCTGAAAGTGTTGGTGGTGATAATATCTGCTCCCGCTGCAAGGTAGCGGCGGTGAATATCCGCTACGATCTGAGGTTGTGTCAGGCAAAGCAGGTCACTGATACCTTCCCTGTATCCGTAAGTTTGCACCATCGTCCCCATTGCTCCATCCAGGAGCAAGGGACGGGTGTGTTGCTGGAGGTTGTGGCGAAGAGTATGCATAGTGTTGTGGAAGAAGGGATAAAAAATGAGGTCGTGTCGAGCGGTGCTGTTATCAGCGGTGAATCAGTAGTTGTGCTTGAACTGTCGGTCGATGGCCTTGCGGTCTTCTTTTTCTTTCAAGGTTTCTCGCTTGTCATAGCTGTGTTTACCTCGCGCCAGATAGATATCCAACTTCGCACGGCCGTTCTCGTCGATGAACAAGAGGGTGGGCACAATCGTCGTACCGGGGCTCTTTGTGGCGTTTTCCAACCGATGGATTTCCTTACGATTCAGCAACAGCTTGCGATCGCGACGGGCTGCATGATTATTATAGGTGCCGTAGAAGTACTGAGCTATGTTCATATTCTTCACCCACACCTCTCCGCCGATGATAATACAATAAGTGTCCACAAGACTGGCCTTGCCCAGACGGATACTTTTTATTTCCGTGCCGGTAAGTACGAGTCCCGCGGTGTATTTCTCCATCAAATAGTAGTCGAATTCGGCCTTGCGGTTCTTGATATTGATGGTTTTCAGTTTCTCTTTTGCCATGTCTTCGTTCTTTCTCCTCCTTCCTGTGTTGCCCGTTCTCTTCTGTTTCTCAGCTCTCCCCTACTAATAGGAGTTCCTCATCATCTTGGATTCTTACTCGTTTTAGGGTTCTCCTTATCATGGATTACTCCTTATCATGGATTACACCTTATCTTGCATTCCTCGTTTCTCAATATCTCCTTATGATCGGATTCCTCATCGTTCTTGGGTTTCTCCTTATCTTCACTCCATTCTCCCTCGCAGTTATATCATGTCCGATTTAAAAATTTCACCCCCTCCCTCAGAGGAGGGCGGGGGCAAGTTTCTATCTCTTCCACGCAACAGGGGCGGGGATGGAGTTGTCTTTCTTTTCCACGCAGCTTGAGGCGGTAGTTTCCTAAGACGGTTCGTTGCCGTAATCCACCATCTTAATGGCAGTCACCGCGCACTCTGTGCCTTTGTTGCCCAAGCGTCCTCCACAGCGTTCTTCGGCTTGTTGTGCCGTTTCGCAGGTCAATAGTCCATAGATAACGGGAATCTCTCCGTGGCAGTTCAGATCGGCCAAGCCCTGTGTGGTTCCCTGACAGATGTAGTCGAAATGCGGTGTATCACCTCGGATGACACACCCTATGGCGATGATAGCGTCCACGGAGTGGGTCTTCATCATATTGGCAACACCATAGATGAGTTCAAAACTCCCCGGGACATGTTTCAGCTGGATGTTGGATGCCTTTGCCCCATGTTTCTGCAGGGTGTCCACGGCTGCCTGAGCCATGGCGTAGGTATATTTGTCATTCCAGTCTGCTACTACGATTCCAAATCGCATACCTTCAGCTGAAGGGATGGTCGATGCATCGTAGTCGGAGAGGTTGTGCATTGCTGTGGCCATGGACGAAGAAGGCTAAGAGGTGGTGGAAACGGGATTACTTGCTTACGCGTTCGATGTACTTGTCAATTTCCTGATAAGCCATGGAGTTGACGTACTTGTTCTTCACTTCGCGATAGCATTCCAGAGCTTTCTCGGGTTTGCCCTCTGCCTCGTAGAGCTGACCAGCTTGAATAAGGTACACGGGCGAGAGGCTGGCGTTGTCTGCGCGCTTGGCAGCTTTCAGCAACTGCTCGATGGCCTTAGCGTTGTTGCCCAGATTGGCATAGACATTGCCCAGCAGAGCCAGCGCTGCAGGAGAAACCATGGCATCGTCCATGGTGTCGAACTTCTCGAGCTCGGCCTTGGCTTCTTCCCATTTCTCGGTCTGAGCATAGCAGATACCTGCATAGAGGTGAGCCAGATTACCAGCCTTGGTGCTGCCGTACTCGTCGGCTACCTTCAGGAAACCGATGCAACCCTGGCCGTCGCCATTCAGTGCCAGCTCGTAGTTTGCTGCGTTGAAGAAAGTCTCGCACTTGGCAATGGCCTCGTTGGACTCCTGAATCTTGGGGTTACGCACAAATTGCACATAGGCAATCCACACTGCTGCGATGACCACAACAGCGCAGATGCAGTAGAGGATTTGCTTCTGATACTTCTCGAAGAATGCTTCGGTCTTTGTCACTGCTTCGATGTCCTGAGCAGCAACGGGATTTTGTTTCTTTGCCATTTTCAGTTATGATTTTTGTTTGATTATTCCTTATTATATTGCTAATGGAACCTCGCAAATGGTCCAAAAGCGGTGCAAAATTACTTAAATAACTTGGTATATTCAACTTTTTACTTGATTATTTCGTTCTTTCCATCGAGAAATCGTACTTTTGTAGCCGTTTTCGGACTTTATCCCCTATGATTCTAAACCAAATCTCCTTATTAAATTACAAAAATATCGCCAGCGCCGACCTTGCTCTGTCGCCCAAGATGAACTGCTTCATCGGCAGCAATGGTGAGGGCAAGACCAACTTGCTGGACGCGATTCACTTCCTGGCGCTCTGCAAAAGCAGCACCACGAGTCAAGACGCTGCCTGCATCCGTCACGACGAGGATTTTTGTGTGCTTCAGGGGGTCTTTGAGCACGAAGACGGCGTTCGGGAAGAGATATATCTGGGAATGAAACGCGGACAGAAGAAACAGCTCAAGCGCAACAAGAAGACCTACAAGCGACTGACCGAACACATCGGTCTCATTCCGCTCGTAATGGTCTCTCCGCTCGACAGTTTGCTGATCTCTGGCGGCAGCGAGGAGCGGCGCCGATTCCTCGACGTGGTGATTTCCCAGACGGACCACCGCTACCTTGATGCACTGGTGTGCTATAACAGAGCCCTGCAACAGCGCAACGCGCTGCTGAAACAAGAAGATCCGGCCCCCGACGAAGATGTACTGGAACTATGGGAACAGGAAATGGCCCGGCAAGGACAGATTATCTATGAGGCACGACAGAAATACGTAGAGGAGTTCGTACCTATTTTCCAACGTATCTATGCCTTTGTCAGTCAGCAGCGGGAGCAGGTGGACCTGAAATATGTGTCTCACGCACAACGGGGACCCTTGTTCGACGTGATCCGACGCGACCGCGCCAAAGATCTCGCAGTAGGCTACTCGCTACACGGTGTCCATCGCGACGACCTGGAGATGTCCCTCGGCGGTTTCCCCATCAAGCGCGAAGGCTCTCAGGGACAGAACAAGACCTACCTTATCGCCCTGAAACTCGCGCAGTTCGACTTCCTCCGTCGCACTGGCAGCCAGACGACTCCCTTGCTCCTGCTGGACGATATCTTCGACAAACTCGATGCGTCGCGCGTTGAGCAGATCGTACATTTAGTGTCCGGCGACAACTTTGGCCAGATATTCATCACAGACACCAATCGCGATCACCTCGACCAAATCTTGGCTCGCCTGGATAGCGACTATCATCTGTTCCACGTCCAAGGAGGGGAGATACTTCCATGAGACGTCAAAACGCAGAACAACTAGGGAGCCTCGTCCGGCAGTTTCTCCGCGAAGAAGGGCTGGAAACACCTTATAATGAATATAGGCTTATTCAGGCGTGGCCCGAAGTGATGGGGGAAGGGATAGCTCGCCTCACCACCGACATACACATCAAGAACCGAATTCTCTACATTCATCTCCGTTCCTCCGTGTTGCGGCAGGAACTGATGATCAACCGCCGGAAACTGGCCCAACGACTCAACGAGTACATCAACGCCCAAGTCATAGAAAACATTGTCTTCTCTTAAGGGCCAGGAACCTAATCCTCCGACAGTTTGCGATAGCGGATTCTCCGAGGCTCTTCCAATCCCAGTCGTTTTAGCTTGTTGGCCTCATAATCGGTGTATGAACCTTCGAAGAAAAAGACGTTGCCATCGCCCTCAAAGGCAAGGATATGGGTGCAGATGCGGTCGAGGAACCAGCGGTCGTGGCTGATGACAACGGCGCAACCGGCAAAGCTGTCGAGACCTTCCTCCAAAGCGCGCAACGTGTTGACATCGATGTCGTTGGTGGGTTCGTCCAGTAGCAGCACATTGCCTTCCTCCTTCAGAGCCATGGCCAGATGCAGACGATTGCGCTCGCCACCGCTGAGCACCCCACACTTTTTCTCTTGATCGGCACCTGCGAAGTTGAAGCGACTAAGATAAGCACGGGCGTTGATGTCACGTCCTCCCATACGAAGCAACTCGTTGCCCTGGGAAATCGTCTGATAGACAGTGGCGTCTGCGTGAATATCATGATGACTCTGATCCACATAGGCCAGCTTCACTGTCTCACCGACTTCGAAAGAACCTGCATCGGGTTGCTCTAATCCCATTATCAAGCGGAAAAGGGTGGTCTTGCCGGCTCCGTTGGGGCCGATAACTCCGACGATGCCATTGGGCGGCAAGGTGAAGTTCAAGTCGTTGAAGAGAACTTTCTCGCCGAAAGCTTTGGAGACGCCGTGGGCCTCTATCACCTTATTGCCCAGACGGGGACCGCTGGGAATATAGATTTCCAGTTTCTGTTCTTTCTCCTTCTGGTCTTCGTTGAGCATTCTTTCGTAGTTGCTCAGACGTGCTTTTCCCTTTGCTTGTCGGGCCTTAGGTGCCATCCTCACCCACTCCAGTTCGCGCTGCAGTGTCTTGCGGCGCTTGGATTCCGTTTTCTCTTCCATTTCCAGTCGTTTGCTCTTCTGCTCCAACCAACTGCTGTAGTTGCCCTGCCAAGGAATACCCTCGCCACGGTCGAGCTCCAGGATCCATCCGGCTACGTCGTCCAGGAAATAGCGGTCGTGGGTGACGGCAATGACAGTGCCCTCATATTGATTAAGGTGTTGCTCCAACCAGTCGATGCTCTCGGCGTCGAGGTGGTTGGTGGGCTCATCGAGGAGCAAGACGTCTGGCTTCTGCAACAAAAGGCGACACAGAGCCACTCGCCTGCGCTCACCACCCGACAACTGGCCGCACAACTGATCTTGGGGAGGACAGCGCAGAGCGTCCATAGCACGAGCCAGTTTGGTGTCGAGGTTCCAGGCGTCGGTGGCGTCGATGATGTCCTGAAGTTCACCCTGACGAGCGAAGAGTTGGTTCATCTTGTCCTCATTCTCGTAGTATTCCGGGAGACCGAACTTCTGGTTTATTTCCTCGTACTCCTTCAGGGCATCGACGATGTGCTGAACGCCTTCCTCCACCACCTCACGCACCGTCTTGGAATCGTCCAACTGAGGTTCCTGAGGGAGGTAACCTACTGAATAACCTGGGGCAAAAACCACATTGCCCTGATAACTCTGGTCCAGTCCGGCTATGATCTTCAGGAGGGTTGACTTACCCGAACCATTCAGTCCGATGATACCGATCTTTGCGCCATAGAAGAAACTCAAATAGATATTTTTAAGAACTTGTTTTTGAGTTTGTTGGATGGTTTTACTTACACCAACCATTGAAAAGATAATCTTTTTGTCGTCTGCCATAAGTTATAATATTAAAAACGGTTATCGAAGCCAGATAAAGTCGCCCACCTGGGGCACATAATCTGGGGAGAGTGCATTAAGTTTATAGAGGGACTTCAGCTTGATTGCATAGCGCTGAGAGATGTCGTACATGGATTCACCGGGTTCCACGCGGTGGGGTGTCAGCCTCAGCGACTTGTCGCCCTTTGAACGTTTCTTGGTTAGGTAAACGATGTCCCCACTGCGCAGCAGATAGTTGTCCGGACGTTCGTTGTACTTCCTGAGTTTAGAGGCGCTGACCCCCGTCTCGCGTGCCACACGCTCCCAAGTGTCGCCACTGTTGGCCACGATGAGATAGCACTTGTTCACCTTATATACTATATGTTCGCTGAAGAACTCCGTTTCCTCCTGATCGGTACTTCTCTTCTTGGAGTGATAGCGACCGGAAGAATAGGAGTCGAACTGCGAAAGGTTGTAGCGCTCGATGACACCAATGAGCATGGGGGCATAGTTGGGATTTGTTGCGTAGCCACAACGTTTCAGACCATGGGCCCACGCTTTGTAGTCCGTAATCTTCAAGTTGAAGAGGGAACTGTAGCGCTTATTGTTGTGGAGAAACCGCGAGTGGTCCTCGAAGCTCTCGTCGTCGGTGCGATAGACTCGGAAGCGGTCGTTGGGGCGGTCGTCGGCCATCACCATATATGGACCCTTCCAGTTGACGCCCACTTTGATGCCAAAATGGTTGTGTCCCTCGCGAGCAAGCCTACTGCGTCCGGCGCTGCTCTCACAGATTCCCTGGGCCAGGGTGATGGAGGCCGGAATACGATAGCGCTGCATCTGGTCAACGGCCATGTCTTTGTAGCGCTCCACATAAGACCAATTTGCATCCCTTGATGTTTGACCATAGACCCCGGAAATTGCAATTATGAAGATTAAAAAAGTTGAAAATCGATGATTCATACCCAAAAAATGTTGTTGTAGGCCACAAAAGTAATGCTTTTTTCTTGAACTGCGAAAAAAGATTTGTATATTTGTGCCATTCTTTACAAAAATAGCACATGAAAGAGCTCCATATAGACCTAAAAATCGAGTTTTGCAGCCTCGAAGAACTGAGTGATTCCGACCGGTCGCTCGTCGAGACAGCTTGTACCATGACGACCACCAGCTACGCACCCTATTCCCATTTTCAGGTGGGAGCAGCCATCCGACTGAAGGATGGTCAGGTCTTCCGGGGCAGCAATCAGGAGAACGCCGTATTTCCCGTGGGCCTTTGTGCAGAGCGCACTGCCTTCTTCGCAGCCTCTGCTTCGGCTCCGCAGACACCTCCTGTTTGCATTGCCATAGCGGCCCAGAGCAAAGGTGTCTTCACTGCCCATCCTGTGACGCCCTGCGGAGCTTGTCGGCAAGCATTGCTGGAGGCCGAGACACGTTTTCACCAGCCCATCAGAGTGCTCCTTTATGGAACAGAAGGCATATATATTGTTCCGAGTATCAAATCCCTTCTTCCTCTTACTTTCGACGGCTCTGAGTTGGCATGAAAATAATCTTCTTTTGTTTTTTTTATCTCTCCTCATTGGCTGCCTCTGCCAATGAGACGACCACTGGCGGCAGCAATCCTGCCAGCAACGAGGTCCCCACAGAAACAGCTATTCACACGATGGAGTCCCCCGACAGAAGGTCCAAGCTATCGCCCGACGACGATGAACTCCAGCCTCATCCCGATGCACTGCCCACCTCCTTGGCGCCCCAGCGCCCGCTCTCCGACGACCCTCCACTGACGCAAGACGAGCAGGTGCACCTGGCCAACACAAGCCTGCAAGGGATTGACGTATCGCACTATCAAGGACGCATCAACTGGCAACAAGTGGCCAAGTCAGGGGGTATCTCGTACGTCTACGTCAAAGCCACCGAAGGCGAGCGACTGGTGGACGACACCTATCGCCAGAATGTCCGCGAAGCCCGGCGGGCAGGACTCTACGTGGGAGCCTACCACTTCTACCGCCCCAACGCAAGTGTGCAGCAGCAACTGCTCAACCTGACTCAGACGGTGAGTCTGCGGGATATGGATTTGATTCCCATCATCGACATTGAGCACCGCGGACGGGAATCGCTGGCCAACTTCCAGAGGAAGCTGAAGCAGTTTCTGGACCAAGTGGAAAAGCACTATGGAATCAGACCGATGCTCTACACATCCCGGGACTTCTACAACAAATACCTTTCCGGTCCCTTCACCTCTTATAAATATATGATAGCACGCTACCACCCCGAGGTGCCGAAACTCCGCGACGACGCCACCTTCGTTCTCTGGCAATATTCCGCCACTGGCCGCATGCAGGGCATCGCACACCACGTAGACCGCAGTTGCTTCATGGATAACTATTCCCTCCGTGATATCCTACTCACTAAATAACAACTTATGCATATAGCCATCGCAGGAAATATAGGTTCAGGCAAAACCACACTGACGAAGCTGCTGGCTCAGCACTATGGCTGGACAGCACGCTTTGAGCCAGTGGAAGCCAACCCCTATCTGGAGGACTACTACAAAGATATCCCCCGATGGTCCTTTAACCTCGAAGTGTACTTCCTCAAGCAACGTTTCCGCGACCTCCTACTGATTTCCCAATCCCAGGAGACGATCATTCAGGACCGCAGTATCTACGAGGGTGTGTACGTCTTCACGGCCAACAACCATGCAATGGGCAACCTCTCGGACCGGGATTTCACAACGTACATGGAGCTGTTTGAGCAGATGACTGAAATCGTGCACTACCCAGACCTTATGATCTATTTGCGCTCCACCGTTCCACATCTGGTACAGAACATCTACAAACGCGGTCGTGACTACGAACAAAGTATGCCCATCGACTACCTGAAGAACTTAAACCAGCTCTACGAAGAATTCATCTTCGAGAAATACCGCGGCAAGGTTCTTAGCATCGACGTCGATGAACTGGACTTCCTGCACAATCCAGCCGACTTTGCCGGCATCATCGACAAGATAGACAGCCGGCTCTTCGGGTTGTTCCCCGAATAATCCCACACCTCTTTAATAAGCATCGTCCACAGAACACCCATCATCCACTCAGCCCCCCAGGAGAAGCGACTCTCCCCCACCCCTCTTCTTCCTTTCAGATTCTCTACACATCTAGTTCCTCACACTATAATAAAGATATCACTATGCACATCGCCATTGCAGGAAATATCGGTTCGGGCAAAACCACCCTTACAAAGATGCTTGCTCGCCACTACGGATGGAAACCCAACTTCGAATCCGTGGAATTTAATCCTTATCTGGACGACTTCTACGCCGATATGGCACGCTGGTCCTTCAATCTTCAGATCTATTTTCTCAACAAACGCTTCAAGGACGTCGTGGAAATATCCAAGTCCTCTGATACCATCATTCAAGACCGCACCATCTTCGAGGATGCCCGCATTTTTGCTCCCAACTTACATGCACAAGGCTACATGTCTGACCGCGATTTCGAAAACTACTCGGACCTCTTCGACTTAATGATGTCTTTGGTCAAGCTGCCGGATCTGATGATATATATCCGCGCCACTATTCCCAATCTCATCGCGCAGATTCAGAAACGAGGTCGCAACTACGAGCAAAGTATCCGAATCGATTATCTGCAGGGCCTGGGAGCACGCTATGAGGAATGGATCAGCAACTATAAGGGCAATCTTATCATCATCGATGGCGACCACTGCAAATTCGAGTCCAACCCTGCGGACTTCCGCTCCATCACCGACAAAATAGACGCAAACCTCTATGGGCTCTTCAGTTGAGTTCCCAAACAAACACCCCTCTTCTCACATGAAACGTCTCTTCAACACCTTATTATTATCTCTACTTGTTCTGTGCACCCAAGCACAGAACGCCCGCGACGTCCTCGACGCCACGGCAGCCAGGATGACTAACTCCGGATGTATTCGCGCTGAGTTCAAGGCCACACAGTTCCGAGGCACCACGCCAGAAAGCGAGACTTCGGGAACTATGCTCCTTTATGGACGTAAGTTCCAGATGCAGACAAAAGACATCATCACTTGGTTCGATGGCAAGACACAATGGTCTATGATGCCAGGGGCTGATGAGGTCAATGTGACTGAGCCCAACGAAGAAGAACTGGCTGCCATGAATCCTTCGGCACTCATCTACATCTACAAGAAAGGCTACAAATATTATCTCAAGAAGTCCTCCTTGCGCGGCAAGGCGACATACGAGGTAAGACTCGTAGCGAAAAACAAGGACACAGCCTTCAGCGAGATTTATGTAGATTGCGAACAATCGACCTACACACCCCTTTGCTTCCGCGCCAAGAAAGATGGCAACTGGATGCGACTGAGTATTCTTTCCTTCGAAACCAATCAGCCCACCCATGAATCCGACTACACCTTCCCAGCAAGAGACTATCCTCTCGTGGAAGTCATTGACCTGCGATGAAGGAAGAGAGGCGACAGGAAAGATAGATATAGAAATAGACAAAATAGACGAAATAGACGAAATAGATAAGATAGACGAAATAGATAAGATAGAAAAGATAGATTAAATAAACCGCGAGCCCGCTCGCACCTTAGGCCCCTTAAACCGCAGCCGAAAGTTGCACCTTAAACCGTGAGCTTGCTCGCCCCTTAAACTCTTAAACTGCGCCTTTGGCGCACCTTAAACCGCGAGCCCGCTCGCACCTTAAACCCCTTAAACCGCAGCCGAAGGCTGCACCTTAAACCGCGAGCCCCGCTCGCACCTTAAACCCCTTAAACCGCAGCCGAAAGCTGCACCCTTAATATGGAACATCTTAAACTTCTCATTATCGGCAGCGGCCCAGCGGGCTACACAGCTGCCATCTATGCAGGTCGCTCCAACCTCACTCCCGTACTCTACGAAGGATTGCAGCCCGGAGGCCAACTGACGACAACCACCGAAGTGGAGAATTTCCCCGGTTTCCCCGAAGGCATTGATGCAAACGAACTGATGGACAACCTCCGCAGCCAAGCCGAACGCTTCGGCTGTGAGATTCGCTCGGCCAGTGCAGTGCGCACAGACTTATCGGCACGTCCCTACCACGTCTGGTTCGACGACGAGAGTGAAGTCACCGCCGACTGTATCATCATCAGCACTGGCGCCAGTGCCAAGTACTTAGGCTTGTCTGACGAAGAGAAGTACCGCGGACAGGGCGTGTCGGCCTGTGCCACCTGCGACGGTTTCTTCTACCGCAAGAAAGTAGTAGCAGTAGTTGGCGGCGGCGACACCGCTTGCGAAGAAGCCAGCTACCTCGCTGGACTGGCATCGAAAGTCTATCTCATCGTCCGAAAACCTTTCCTCCGTGCCACTCAGATTATGCAGGAGCGTGTCCTGAACAATCCTAAAATTGAAGTGCTGTTTGAGCACAACACGCTGGGACTCTATGGCGAGAATGGGGTAGAAGGCGCACACGTCGTCTATCGAAAAGGCGAAACCGACGAGCGACGCTACGACCTGCCCATCGATGGCTTCTTCCTCGCCATCGGCCACAAGCCCAATTCCGATATCTTCCGTCCGTGGGTGAAAACCGACGAGGTGGGCTATATCCTCACCGAAGGCGACTCCCCCCGCACGGGCATCCCTGGCGTCTTCGCAGCCGGCGACGTGGCCGACCCCCACTACCGTCAGGCAGTAGTTGCCGCAGGCTCGGGCGCAAAAGCTGCTATCGAGGCCGAGCGCTATCTCGCTGCACTTTGATCTCCGAACAGGAATCCACGTATTGTGCGTGGATTCCATTTCTTCCTCTCGGGTTCTTCTCTATCATCCTCGACTTACCTCTCCACAAACACTACATTATCTATGAAAACTCGTTTCCTCTATTCCTTCTTCTTTCTCTTAGCGTGGAGTATTACTCTCTCCGCTCAGCCCAGTTTTGGCGACGCACGCCTTCTCAACGATGGTTGGCGTTTCCGCCTTGAAGACGACTCCGCATTTGTTGACCCCGCCTTCAACGACACGCGGTGGCAATACGTGGCCGTTCCCCACGACTGGGGCGTCTCTCAAGCCATGTCGCCCGATGCCGGTTCGTGCCAGGGCTATCTTCCCGGCGGAATCGGTTGGTACCGCAACCACCTCCGGATAAACGCCTCTGAGCTCACCGACGACCAACGCCTGTTCATCTATTTTGAAGGCGTATATAACCGCTCCAGCGTATATCTCAACGGACATCTGCTGGGCTATCGCCCCAGCGGATTTGCCTCTTTCCTCTACGACCTCACACCTTATATAAATAAAGGTGGCGACAATGTTCTTGCCGTTCGCGTAGATCACTCTCGGCAAAACGACTCCCGCTGGTACACCGGTTCGGGTATCTACCGACCCGTGTGGCTCGTCAGCGCCCCCCAAACCCACATCGCCCTCTGGGGCACTTCCTGGCAAATCCAGAGCCTCAACGACAAGAAAGCAGTCGTACAGGTGAAGGTGGATATCGAGAATGAGGCAGCAGACAGCCGAGTTGTTGTGGATATCCTCGACGCCACGGGCACCGTCGTTGCCTCCGCCAAGGGCAAGGACTGCCGACTCTCCATCTCCCGCCCCCACCGATGGTCGCTCTCCAACCCCTATCTTTACAAGGTGCGTGCCCGCTTGCTCTCCGGTTCCACCCAGACCGACTGCTCCGAGGTGCCATTGGGCCTGCGCACTCTTGAGTTCTCTCCGGACCACGGCTTTGCCCTCAACGGCCAATGGATGAAGGTGAAAGGAGTCTGTCTGCACGACGACGCGGGCACCTTGGGAACTGCCGTTCCCGCCGACGTGTGGCGCCAGAGGTTGCTCACCCTCAAATCCATAGGAACCAACGCCATACGCATGAGCCACAATCCGCACGCCCCCGCCCTCTACTCCCTCTGCGACTCCCTCGGACTGCTGGTCATGGACGAAGCCAGCGACGAATGGGAATTTCCCAAGCGCAAATGGCTGAAGGGATGGAACCAAGGCACCCCGGGCTACGAGGGCACCTTCGACTATTTCGAGGAATGGATTGACCGCGACGTGGCAGATATGGTGCGCCGCGACCGCTGTCACCCCTCCATCTTCCTCTGGAGTATTGGCAACGAAGTCGATTACCCCAACGATCCCTACACACATCCCATCCTCGATGGCGGAACGGCCGGTTTCACCCAACCTATGTATGGTGGCTACAAACCCGACCAGCCCAACGCCGAACGCATAGGCGTCATCGCTCAGCGCCTGTCCAAGATTGTGCGAGACATCGACCCCAGCCGCGCCGTGACGGGTGCTCTGGCCGGAGTCGTCATGAGCAATCAGACGGCCTACCCCGAAGCAGTGGACGTCGTGGGCTATAACTACACCGAGAGCCGCTACGGGGAGGATCACCAGCAGTACCCGAAACGAGTCATCTACGGCAGCGAGAATCGCCATGACTATCCATCGTGGAAAGCCGTCCGGGACAACGAACATATCTTCGGACAATTCCTCTGGACGGGCATCGATTACTTAGGAGAGAGTGGTGCATGGCCCGCACGAGGCTCCGGTGCAGGACTTCTGGACTTGGCTGGATATGTGAAACCAAATGGTTACTACCGCGCTTCCCTGTGGAGCGAGAGCCCCACTTGCTACGTAGGAGCCTACCCCATTAACAACGGACAAGGTCGTCAGGGACAACGTCAGCAGGCGCGGCGCCGCCAGCAACCCGTATCTTCCTATGCTCCAGCTATCTGGAACTACGAGGACGGACAGACCATCCGGGTCGTTTGCTACACCAATGCCCCCTCGGCCCGACTGCTTCTGTGCCCGAGAGGCAAGGACAGCACCGTTGCCTCCAACTTCCAGCCCATAGGCGGCGAGCCCACCTTGGACGAAGCTACGGGCATCCTCTATTGGGACATCCCCTATGCCGCCGGCTCCCTGCGTTGCGAAGCCAGCAACGGAGCCACCTCTTCCATCACCACTTGCGACAGGCCTTATGCCCTTCGCGCCACGGTGGACAAGAAGTCCATAGAGCAAGGCCAGGTGGCTTTGGTTCATGTAGAAGTCATCGACGAGGCGGGTAATCTGGTGCCTCTTGCAGACAACAACATCACTTGCTACGCACTGGGTTCAGCACGCATCCTCGGACTGGAAAACGGCGATTTGCGCGACACCGACGTCCGCTCCACCCGCGCTCTGCGCGCCAACGGCGGTCGGCTTCTGGCCTACGTCGTGTCCTCCAAAGGCCAGCGCCAGAACCAGAATCCCATCGCAGACAATGCCGCCGCAGATGGCCAGACGTCCCAAGCCCGTATCATTTTTTCCTCACCACTCCTGCAACCCGCAGAAGTGAGCATCGAGCTCCGATAGCAAACCGGTTCATCAGCCTTCGGTCCTCTCTTCAACAGCCATTCACACATCCTGTGTTTGGCTGTTGTCTTTATATATAGCAGGCCCAGCGAGGAGTAAAAACAAGGAGAGAAGAGGTTGATAAAGAAAGTTTTCGACGGAAACAGCGGTTGTCTCACCTTTTTTCTGTAATTTTGCAGCCGAAATAACAAGAACGCTCCGCCCCAAAGAGTATCCTTAGCGCTCCTGAGGTCACCTGTCAGAAAACAGATTTCACCTTGAGCCGGGATCTTATCTGCTCCCGCAAGCAGAGGAGTACGGAACGGACATAACCAAAAACAGTACGAAATGGCAGAAGAGAATACATATACAGAGAGTCAACAAACTCGCGCCTACGCTGGCTACTATGGGCTGTGGATTGGCCTGATGTGGGCTGCCGCCTTTGGTCTGACGATGTACGGATTTGTGTCGCCCTTTGCCGGTAATCTGGGATTTATTGTTGGGATATGCTCTCTGCCAGTGGCCATAAGTCTGTTCCGCGGCTTCCGCGAGCACGTGGCTCCCCTGCCCCTTCGTCGCGCCTGGTACCTCTCGTGGATGAGTTTTCTGGCGGCTGCCCTCATCTGCACGGTGGCACAATACATCTATTTTGCTTACATCGACGACGGATTGCTCGTGAGGTCCTATACGGAAATGCTGCAGCAACCCGAAATTCACGACATGCTCAGCAAATTGCTTCCGGGACAGGACGTGGACAAGATGAGCAACGATGCTCTCGCTGTCTTCTCCTCCACCCCACCCTCGATGATTGCCACGCAGTTCCTCTTCTGGAACGTCCTGTTGGCAACTGTCGTTGCTTTTCCTTGCGCTCTGATGAGCAAGGATAAGTTCAAGCCTTAGCCAAAAACCTCTTTCTGGATAAATACTAATTGTTCATTGCTCGCTAAAACCTGATAATATGCAAGAAGATCTGTTCTCACAGGCCACCGAATCCTCCCAGAGCACTCAGCCGGGACGATTGGACCTCTCTATTATAGTGCCCCTCTTCAACGAAGCAGAGTCGCTGCCCGAACTGCACGCCTGGATCAAGCGTGTTGTGGAGGCCCAGGGCCTCAGCTACGAAATCATCTTTGTCAACGATGGCTCCACGGACAACTCCTGGCAGGTCATTAAGGAACTGTCGGAAGCCTTTCCCGAGGTGAAAGGGATTCGGTTCCGCCGCAACTACGGCAAGAGTCCTGCCCTCTTCTGCGGTTTCCGCCGTGCTGCAGGCGATGTGGTCATCACCATGGACGCCGACCTGCAGGATTCCCCCGACGAGATACCGGAACTGCGCCGCATGATCATCGAGGACGGCTATGACCTCGTCAGCGGATGGAAACAGAAACGCTACGACCCGCTCTCGAAGACCATCCCCACCAAACTCTTCAACGCCACGGCACGTGCCGTGAGCGGAATCCATAACCTCCACGACTTCAACTGCGGACTGAAAGCCTATCGCAAGGAGGTCGTCAAGAACATCGAGGTCTACGGCGAGATGCACCGTTATATCCCCTATCTGGCCAAGAACGCAGGATTCACTCGCATCGGGGAGAAGGTTGTGCACCATCAGGCACGCAAATACGGCTCCACGAAGTTCGGGCTCGACCGCTTCGTCAATGGATATCTGGACTTGATGACGCTGTGGTTCCTGAGCCGGTTCGGCAAGAAACCCATGCACGTCTTCGGTCTGTTGGGTTCTCTGATGTTCCTTATTGGTTTCCTGGCTATAATCATTGTAGGGGCCAGCAAGCTCTATGCCCTCTCACAAGGTATTCCCGCACGCCTCGTCACCGACTCCCCCTACTTCTACATCGCACTGACGATGATGTTGCTTGGCACCCAACTCTTTGTGGCAGGTTTCCTGGGCGACCTCATCAGTCGCAACAGCGCCCAGCGCAACGACTACCAGATATCCGAAGAAATATAAGCCACTGCGTCAGCATCTGAAATTCCATTCCTATTCGAACCATTACGTTGAAACGTCTTAAGCTTCTTTCCGCACAACACCTAAGGACATCCCACCTCCGTCCTCTTGGAGCCCTTGCCGTGGCACTTGGCATGTTGCTTCCGCTCACCCTCTCCTGTGAGTCGATTTCCTGTCCGCTCAACAACACCGTGGAGAGTGTCTATGGTTTCTACGCCGCAGACTACGCCGCCGACGGAACGCTCAACACAGGTACAGCTATCTCCATCGGCGATACGCTGACCGTGACGCTCCTGGGACTCGACAGCGTCATCCTCAATAGATTGATTGGAGCCAGTTCTATGAAACTTCCCGTGAGCTACTACGAGGACACCGATGTGGTGGAACTGGCCTTCACAGACACCCTCCTGCAAACCGCCAGCGACACGGTGTGGATCCACAAGCGCAACCACCACCACTGGGACGACCCTTCCTGCCCCGTACATATGTGGCACGACGTGCTGGATGTGCGTAGTACACATTATCTAATAGACACCGTGCTCGTCACGAACCCCACAATAAACTACGATGGACTCGAAAACTTCCAGATCTATTTCCGCGTGGACTAACGGCTGGCTTTGCTTGCTGTCTCTCCTACTCGTGGCAACTCCAGCGAAGGCCTCTGAACCGACGGGCTCCGAGCAGAGAGACACCATAGTAGTGGCTGTGGACAGCACCGCTGTGGAGGAGATGACCCAACAGCTGGCCGAGAACCTTGGAGGAGAGAAGAAACGTAAGATTCACTTCATCAATGGCTTCGGTATCGGAGCAGATATCCTGGGATTGGTGCAGAAAGTGGGCAGCTCGGACTGGACAAACATGGAAGCCATGGCACGAGTGAACATCCTGGAACGCTACTTCCCCATCTTCGAACTGGGCATAGGAGAAGCGGACCACGAAGGGCGCGACCTCGACAACCGTTTCCGCGTGAGAGCACCCTACTTCAGAGTCGGTATGGACTATAACTTCAGAGCCCAACAAGCCGACGGCAACCGCCTTCTCTTTGGATTCCGATATGGTTTCTCCACCTACAAATATGACCTGGATTCCGCAGTGCCGCTGAGGGATCCCGTATGGAAGACGGAACAACAATTCGTACTCCACGACCTATCGGGCAACGCCCATTGGCTGGAGTTGGTTTTCGGACTGGAGACACGGCTGTGGACCATCGTGCGCCTCGGCTGGGATCTGCGAGTGAAGTTCCTCATCAACCAGAAAGCCCACGAGGTGGGAGAGCCTTGGCTCATCCCCGGGTTCGGCAAGAAGCCCGACGGCATCGGATGGGGCGGCTCCTTCAAGCTGATGTTTGATATTTAACGTGTGCCGCCCTCCGTCCGCAGCATTTCCTCATCCACGAGTTCCCGTGCCGCGGTTTTGCCGCGGCAATTCCATTTTTACTCCAACTATTATCCCTGCCTACTTCTATGACAGACCCATTAAACCCCATAGACATAAACGACGGCTCCAGACTCCCCAATAATTCAGAAGATATGGAGGTCTATGACGACGAAGAGTCCGAGAATACCGACTCAAAGAAACGTCCCGACTTCCAGCCGCTGACCCCAGAGGACAAAGCACCCAAGTCGCAGTGGCGCAACTGGCACCTGCCCGTGCTCGTGCTCTTTATCCTTGCCACCTTCCTGATCATCAATCGCCGCAACAGCAACGCCCCCTACCAGCATAACGAGGGCGCTGTCTTTGGCACGTTCTACCACATCACCTATCAGTGGAACAAGGATCTTCACGAAGACATAAAAGCCGCACTGCAAGAGGTGGACCAGAGTTTGTCGATGTTCAACCCCGAGAGCACCCTCAGTCGCATCAACAGCGGAACGAGCGAACAGACAGATTCCTTGCTGAACAGCGTGGTCCGCCTGTCCCTGCTTACTTCCGAAGCCACAGGAGGAGCTTTCGATATCACCGTGGCGCCGCTCGTCAATGCCTGGGGATTTGGTTTCAAGAACGGCACACAGCCCGACAGTTCTGCCGTAGACTCCCTGCGCCAGCTGGTGGGCTACGAGCACATCCATCTCACGGAAGACAGCCGTCTGCTCCGCGACGATCCTCGCATGATTCTCGACTGCAGCGCCGTGGCCAAAGGCTACGGCGTGGACCAAGTGGCACGCCTCCTGCGCAGCCACGGAGTGGAAAACTACATGGTGGAGATAGGAGGAGAAGTTTGCGTGGCCGGGAACAACCCCAAGCAGGACAAATGGCACGTGGGCATCAATAGTCCCAAGGACGATGCTGATGCACAGAGCAACGAGCTCGACACCATCGTGGGACTCACAGACTGCGCACTGGCCACCAGCGGTAACTACCGCAACTACTACACGACAGCCGACGGCCGACGAGTGGCCCACACCATAGACCCCGCCACGGGCTACCCCGTGCAACACAACATCCTCTCTGCCACAGTGGTGGCTCCCACCTGCGCCGAGGCAGATGCCTTCGCCACGGCTTTCATGGTGATGGGACTCCAACGCGCCCAGGAAGTTCTCACCCACCACCCCGAGCTACAGGTATATTTCATCTGCGACAGCCTCGGAAAAAACAACGTCTATTCTACGCTGAAATAAACTTGAATTGAGAAACAGACTCTTCATATTATTCCTGATTTCACTCACCGCGCTACCCTTATTTGCCGGTGGAAACCTGAAGCGTGCATGGAGCAGTTTCAACCGATGGCTGGAAGAAGGGCAGCGTTCGGGAATAGACACCAACTACGTCCAGGTGCCGACTCTCAACCGACAAGTTTATCTGGGCACCTACGCCTACTGGCAAAACTACAAGATGCACATGCCCCTTTATGTGGAGGACGCTTCCACCATCGTTCAGGGCATCACCGATCCCGACAAATATAAAATCAACGCCCACACGTGGCAAGCTGAAGTGGACCTGGGCATCGATTGGAAGGGACTGGCACTGGAACTGCCCATCCCCCTCCGCAACAAATATCTCTATAGTTTCGGTCTGGCCAAGAACGGCAGCGTCTGGGGAGCTCGTTTCCGCTACAAACACCTTAATAAGATAGACGGCACCTGCAATATCGGCGACTCCATCATCGACAGGGAGTCCAACGTCATCAACGTGTTCTTCCTCGAAGGCTACTACATCTTCAAGCACAAGAAATTCTCCCTCTCGGCAGGATTATATGCCGACATGGTTCAGAAACAGAGCGCCGGCAGTCCACTCATCTACGCAGGTTACTACCACAGCCGCTACAACGTCAGCAAGATATTCCCCGCTAACTACGACAGTTTCCGCACCAATCAATTCTGCATCGGTGGTGGCTACGCCTACAACTTCTCATTCCTCCGGGGACGCCTGGTGCTGCACGCCTCCTTGGTGCCAATGATATCTGTACACAGCGACCTGCATCACATCGCAGACTTCGACGATGGCGAGGACATGAGCGAATGGGCTGCTTTCTACCATTCTGCCGACAATGGCAAGGCACGTCTGAACTGGAATCTCTTCGGACGCTTTGCCGTCAACTACAGCTTCCGCCACCATATCGTATCCCTTCTGGCCAACTACAGAAGCTACGGCTATCGCAACGACCTGAAATTGCACATCCGAAACCAAGAAGCCGACATCCAACTGAACTTCTGCACCCGATTCTGACCATCTCCCCACCCCTTCATCTACGAAATCCCCATCTCTATTCTGTAAGAAACAACATTGAAAAGGCCAAAGTAGGGACCGCAAAAACGATATCCCGCAAAAAATGTTGTTAAAAATAAACTACATACTACATGGAATTTTGGTGAAAAAGTCAACTTCCATTTATGTGAGAAGGGAAATTCATTACTTCTACTTCAACCTTTATATGTCTTCCAATATTTTCATCCAACAATAGGGGTTTACCCACACGTACCTACATCTTTGCCTACACGTACCTACATCTTTGCCCACACGTACCTACATCTTCGCCTACACGTATATACCTTTTTGCTCACACGTATATACGTCTTTTTCCCCCTCTTCTCTCCTAAGATATAAATCTTCCTCTCCTTAGATATAAATCTTATAGCGATAAGATATAAATCTTCCACTCTTAAGATATATATCTTTTCTCTCCAAGATATATATCTTCTACTCCTAAGATCTAAATCCCCTATTCCCTCTCCCCGCCCTTGTGTGGGTTGAGTGCGCCGCGGTCTGTCCGCGGCGATTACCCTCCCCCTCCGCGCCAGCCCATCCCACTCCCCTCCCCTTTGATAGCCCCCAATAGCCCTCTCAACAAAAATCCATGTAGTATGTAGTTTATTTTGAACAACATTTTTCATCAGAACACCCTTCTGTATCCATTTAACCCAATTAGTTCACTAGTATACTTATCTGTACAGCTTATGATTTTAGAGAATGGCATGCCGCTTCTCTCGAAGACATCATAGACCACGGCAAGAGTAAACGGTGAGCAAGGCACAAAAGAGATATTGTCAGAACAAATCATGCAAAACTTCACCCTTATTTAATAATAAAAAGGTGTGTTCCGATAATTATTCATCGAATATTTAAGAAAAAGAGCACGAGAATCAGACTTTATACTTACCTTTGCACCATAATAACCTATATCATATGAAAAAGCTACTTACATCATTGTTGCTCATGTTCTCCGGGATATTAGTATGGGCAGAGGACGGGACAGCTGACCCCAACTTTTATATTTACCTTTGTTTCGGACAGTCTAACATGGAAGGCCAGGCAGTGCCCGAGGCAGTAGACACGACCGTAGACGAACGGTTCCAGATGTTAGCTGCCGTTGATTTTTCCAATCCACAACGCAAGAAAGATCAATGGTACCCCGCTTTGCCTCCTATTGTACGCCAATGGACAAAGATTGGTATGGCTGATTATTTCGGTCGCACCATGGTGGCTGCCCTACCCAAGAAAGTCAAGGTAGGTGTGATAGACATAGCCATCGGGGGTGTTGATATCAAAGCCTTTATGCAGGAAGAAGTTGAGGCATATCTGAAAACCGCTCCGGACTGGATGAAGGGTTCATTCAAGGAATACAACAACGACCCTTACAAGCGAATGGTCGACATGGCTAAGACTGCCCAGAAGTCGGGAGTCATCAAAGGAATCCTGATTCATCAGGGTGAGACAAACAATGGTGAACGAGCCTGGCTCCAGAAGGTGAAGACCATCTACGAACGGCTGCTTGCTGATTTGGAGCTGAAAGCTGAAGATGTGCCCATCTTTGCGGGTGAAACCGTCAATGCGGACGTGGGTGGCATCTGTTCTGCACATAATTCAGTTATCGCCCAGTTGCCTGATGTCATTCCCACGTCGCATGTCGTACCTTCCACGGGCTGCCCCTGTGCCCGCGACAACATCCATTTCTCCCTCGACGGCTACCGAACCATGGGTAAGCGATACGCCTACGAAGCACTGCGAGTGATGGGATTAAAGACCAAGGCACAGCCTGATTACGCCTGGACGGAAGACCTGAAGAAGATTTACACCCTGAGCGCACTCGAGCCCGCAGAAGATATCACCATCAGAGTCGGGGAGGAAAAAGTGCTGAAAGTATGGGGCACTTTTGCCGATGGACATCGTGAGAACCTTACTGACGAAGTGGAGCTCAGCAGCAAGAAATTCACCATTCAGAATGGCATGGTGAAAGGAACCAAGGCCGGCAAGGGAACAGTGACCGCCACTTTCACCGATTTCTTTGGCAAGAAGCACAAATTGTCCATCAACGTTTCAGTGACGGACAATGCTCCAATCAGGTAACGGTGCTCGGCAATGGTAAGACAGAAACCAACCAATAGAACCAAAAATCCTGTATCTCAGCACCTCTATAGTAACTACTCCCCTCGCTGGTAGCTCGCCCATCCGTTCTCGTCTGTGAAGTACTTGCTCCGGAAACAGAGGGTGTTGCTGTCTGCATAACTGAAGGGCAGGTAGTCGGTGTAGGCTACGTATTCTTTTTCGCTGTCATCGAACGTGGCATAGAGAAACAGGTAGTTGGCTTTGGGCTCTCCTGCAATGCTAGTATAGGAAAGCTGCCATGTACCGGTAAAGTCGCCGCTCAGTTCCTCCAGCGTTTCCCAGTCGGTGTACCGCTCTTCCCCCTCGACGGTGACGAGAGAGCGGGTCTGCCAGACGCGCGAGCCGGTGAAAGTGCCATCTGCCTTGAAGGTGAGCTGTTCTGTGAAATGGTTTTTCTCGCCTGAATACTCATAGTTCCAGGTGCCCACCATCAGAGGACCGTACTGCTCTTTCAGCTGCACATTTTGTTCGTGCGCCTCCGGGTCGCTCCACTCAGGGTCGCTGCTGCAAGCGGCGAGGGAGAAGGTGGCAAACATCATCAAGATAATTCTCCAAAGTTCCATCGTTTTAATTTTGTTTATGAGCAAAGAGTGGACTATAGCTATTCTTCTCGAATCAACTGTTCCTTTATCCTTTCAGTTATAGGAAACATTCCTGAGTATTTCTTATAATCTTCCTGCAACAGTTCTGACGAAGATAGTTCCTTTGTATCTGTATATTCATATTCGACAACGTAAAACATATCTTCAACATCAATGTCCCTTACAAGATTTTCTTTCTTATGGGTCAGTGTCAGATGCCGATAGCTGTTGGAGGATTTCAAGTTGAAAACGGATGGGGTATAAATATCATTATATCGGTATAGTTCCGTCTTGTTGTGTTTCGACAATACTTGTGTGTACCCGAACAGATTTGTCACAAGGGTGCTTTTGGGATACAAGGCGTCTATTGACAGAAGCATCTCATCTTTGTCTGAAAAGACCTCGTAACTGCCTATTGATATAGAATCCGCATAGACAATACCCGATTCTATATTTCTCTTTTTATCACGCATTGTCTCCTCATATAAAGTATTCTTGTCAAGAAACGGGAGAGCCATGTACCTGTCGCTAATCATCATACTCCGTTTCTTCTGTGCAATGTCCTGTCTTTTCGACATGAAGTAATTCGTTTCGACATTTCCGTAATGCACCTTTTTGCTTTTGGTGTCGATAAAGAACTCTCGTATTCCGTCCATATAATACTTCAGGCATGAATCTACATGTTCTATGCTCCTAAAGTACACTTTACAATGATAGTACTTCTTTTTCTTTGCCGTAACATTGACTTCTGATAATTTGTAAGATGATGGAGACAGGAAAATGATGCTGTCCCCATTATAAACGAGACTCTTGGATTCATAGCTTATATGAGAAATATGATATTCTAAGCCTTTCTGAAGATGAATATATCCTCCCATGTCAGAGCGACCTATTACAGTCCCGTTAGCATCGTAGACAGTAGCATAGCAAACAGGATTCTTGGTTATGCTGTCTGCCAACATCACTTGCTGGGCATATCCCACTAAACTAGTAAGGAAAAGGATTTGAGCTAAGATAAAATATTTCATGCTCGTATCATGTTTGTTGTACTATTTCTCTACCACCCTTTAATTTGAAAGCA
>JAILFY010000227.1 GCA_024697285.1 Bacteroidaceae bacterium | reverse complement strand
ATCTTTTATTTTATAATTCCCCAGGACTTCAGTCAGTTGATTCTTCCTCTGGCACTCCTTTTGCTGAGTCGTGCTGTAGTTCATCTGTTAGTCTATAGAAAGTAAATGAAGTCTCCTTCTTCCATAAATAAGACCTGTTTGCTGACAAGCCTCATGGCCTTGTTGTCCGTGATGACTGTGGAGGCACAGACGTCTCCGGAGTTGCCGCGTCTGGTGGTTAACATCCTTGTGGACCAGCTGCGCACCGACTACATGGAAGCCTTCGCACCCTTGTATGAGGAGAAGGGCTTTCAGCGTCTGATGTCCGAGGCCCGCTATTACTCCGACACACAACATCCTTTCCGCGGAGCCGACAGGGCTTCTGCCTCCGCTTGCCTGAGCACCGGCGCAGTGCCCTATGACAATGGTATCCCTTCGCTTCAGTGGCTCTCCCGCCAGAGGCTGCAGCCGGTATATTGTGTGGATGATCCTTCCTTCGTTGGTCTTCAGACCACGGAGAAGACCTCCCCCCGCTATTTGCTGACTACCACCCTCTCCGACGAGTTGTCTATGGCCACTGGCCGTCGCGCCCTGGTATTCAGTATCTGTCCGGAGCGAGACATGGCTGTGCTGCTTGCAGGCCATGTGGCAAGCGGCGCCTTCTGGCTAAACGACCAGACGGGAGCTTGGTGTGGCACTTCTTATTATGGCAACTATCCCTCTTGGGCCAGTGACTACGAGCGCCAGAAGTCCGTTTCCAAACGAATATCCAAGTTGGAGTGGACTCCCTTCTACGATGGCGCTCTGCAGTCGTTCCACTATTATCAGAACGCCTCGGATGCCGACGGCCGCGACTTCAAGCACCTCTTCAAGAACGAGCGCCGCTATCGTCAGCTGAAGACTTCCGGACTGATCAACGAGGAGGTGGCACTCTTTGTCGATCGTTGTCTCTCCAGTTCCGGAATAGGTCTCGATGCGGTGCCCGATTTGCTGAATATTGGTCTTTATGCAGGCAACTATGAGCACCAGAGCGTGTTCCGTGCTCCTTCTGAGCTTCAGGATATTTATGTCCGCTTAGACCATGCGCTGGCCCATATCTTTTCCAGTGTGGAACAAGTCGTGGGCCGCGAGAATGTGCTGTACATCGTGTCCTCCACCGGCTACGCCGACAGCGATGCCGACGACATCGACTTCTCCAACAATCGAATCCCTACGGGCACCTTCTCCATGGAGCGTGCTTCGTTGCTGATGAATATGTACCTCTGTGCCATCTTCGGACAAGCGCAGTATGTGGAAGCAACATTCAATCAGCAGATATACCTCGACCATAAGGTCATCGAGCAAAAACAATTGAATCTTAACGACGTACTGGCACGTTCCGAGGAGTTCCTTTCCCAGATGGATGGTGTCAGGGATGTCTTCACTTCCCAGCGCCTCGCCCTCGGAGCATGGGTCAAGGGATTGGATTTGGTTCGATCGGGATGGAATAATACCCGTTGTGGCGACATCATCGTGGATGTGAATCCCGGTTGGCGTATTCAGAGTCAGCAGCAGACGGAATATGTGAACCAGGGCGAACCCTATCTGGCCTATCCTCTCTTTTTCATGGCTCCCAATGTGCGGGCAGAACGCCTGACGGTGCCGGTGTCCAGCGCAGCTGTGGCTCCCACCCTCTCACGTTGTTTGCGTATCCGTGCTCCCAATGGCAGCCGCGAGGCACCTTTAGTCATCTATTAGTTGACGAGTTGATTCTTTAGTTGACAAGTTGACGAGTTGACAAGTTGATACCTTTCCTTGCAGAGTTTTTGAGAGCTCGCACCTTAAACTCTTAAACCGCAGCCACCGGCTACACCTTAAACTCTTAAACCGCAGCCACCTGCTGCACCTTAAACTCTTAAACCGCAGCTACCTGCTGCACCTTAAACTCTTTAACCGCGCCATCGGCGCAACTTAAACCGCGAGTTCTGCTCGCACCTTATAATATAATAAGTACACGATATGGAATTCATGAAACTACTGCGAAAACTCTTTGGCAACAAGAGCGATCGCGATATGAAACAAATTCAACCCCTGGTTGACGAGGTTATCAAGATATATCCCGAATACCAGGCCCTTTCCAACGACGAGTTGCGTGCTCGCACGAAAGAACTGCAGGCCCGCATCCAAGAAGCCGGTAAACCTCTGCGTGCACAGATAGATGAGCTGAAGGCCACTATTGAGCAGACGCCCATAGAAGACCGCAAACCCATCTTCGAGAAAATCGACAAGATGGAGAAGGATGTCCTCGAGGTCTACGAGAAGGTCCTCGATGAAATTCGTCCCATGGCCTTCGCCATTGTCAAGAGCACAGCCGAACGCTTCACCAAGAACGAGGATGTAGAGGTGACAGCCACCGATTTCGACCGCGAGCTGGCAGCACGCCACGACTTCGTGGACATTGATGGCGACAAAGCCATTTACCACAATCACTGGGTTGCCGGAGGCAACGAGACGGTGTGGAACATGATTCACTACGATGTGCAGCTCTTCGGCGGCACTGTCCTGCATCAGGGTAAGATAGCAGAAATGGCAACGGGCGAAGGTAAGACCCTCGTAGCCACTCTGCCCGTATTCCTCAACGCACTGACAGGCAATGGCGTACATGTCGTCACTGTCAATGATTATCTGGCCAAGCGTGACTCCGAGTGGATGGGACCTCTTTATATGTTCCATGGACTCAGCGTCGACTGCATCGACAAGCATCAGCCCAACAGCGAGGCTCGTCGCAGGGCTTATCAGGCAGACATCACCTTCGGAACGAACAACGAGTTCGGTTTCGACTACCTGCGCGACAATATGGCCACTTCCCCCGAAGACCTCGTGCAGCGTGCTCATAATTATGCTATTGTCGACGAGGTGGACTCCGTGCTGATTGACGACGCCCGTACTCCTCTTATTATCAGTGGTCCCGTGCCCAAGGGTGATGACCAGATGTTCGAGGAATACCAACCGCTGGTGGAGAAACTCGTAGGTGTTCAGCGTCAGCTGGCCACTCAATATCTTGCAGAAGCAAAGAAAATGATTGCCGAAGGACAGGCCGAGAACGACAAGGAGAAGACGGCGGCAGGTTTCCTCTCGCTCTTCCGTTCCTACAAGGCACTGCCGAAAAACAAGCCGCTCATCAAATACCTCTCCGAGCCTGGCATCAAGAGCGGAATGCTCGCCACCGAGGAAATCTACATGGAGAACAACAACAAACGCATGCCCGAAGCTGTGGCTCCCTTGTACTTCGTGATAGAGGAGAAGATGAACAGCGCCGACCTCACCGACAAGGGTAATGAGTGGTTGGCCAGTCAGGTGAAAGATAATGATCTCTTCGTATTGCCCGACATCGCGGCACAGCTCTCAGCCCTCGAAGGCGATGCTTCGCTCTCCGACGAGGAGAGGGTTCAGCGCAAGGACCAGCTCTACACTGATTATGCCGTGAAGAGCGAACGTGTGCACACCATCCAGCAGCTGCTGAAAGCCTACGCCATGTTCAACCTCAATGAAGAGTATATTATCGTGGATGGCGAAATCAAGATCGTTGATGAGCAGACCGGACGCGTCATGGAAGGTCGCCGCTGGAGCGATGGACTCCATCAGGCCGTGGAAGCCAAGGAGCATGTGAAGGTGCAGGCTGCCACCCAGACCTTTGCCACCATCACCCTGCAGAACTATTTCCGCATGTATCATAAGTTAGCCGGAATGACCGGTACGGCCGTCACCGAGGCCGGTGAGTTCTGGGACATCTACAAACTGGATGTAGTGGAGATTCCCACCAACCGTCCTGTCATCCGCGATGATATGAACGACCGCGTCTATAAGACACAGCGCGAGAAATATAACGCCGTCATCGCTGAAATTGAGAAAATGCGCACCAGCGGCCGCCCGACCCTTGTGGGTACTACCTCCGTGGAAATCAGTGAACTGCTTTCCCGAATGCTCTCCCTGCGCAAGATCCCTCATCAGGTGCTGAACGCCAAGCTCCACCAGAAGGAGGCCGACATCGTGGCTCTCGCTGGTCAGTCTGTGAATGGACTGGGCGCCGTGACCATTGCCACGAACATGGCAGGCCGTGGAACTGATATCAAGCTCAGCGACGCCGTTCGCGAGGCAGGCGGTCTGGCGATTATCGGAACGGAGCGCCACGAGAGCCGTCGCGTCGACCGCCAGTTGCGTGGCCGTTCCGGTCGTCAGGGCGACCCGGGCAGCTCCGTATTCTTCGTCTCTCTGGAGGACAAACTGATGCGTCTGTTCGCCTCCGAACGCATTGCCAAAGTCATGGACCGGCTCGGCTTCGAGGATGGCGAGATGATCGAACACCCGATGATCAACAGCAGCATCGAGCGTGCCCAGAAAAAAGTGGAAGAGAACCATTTCGGCGTGCGCAAACGTTTGCTGGAGTACGATGATGTGATGAACAAGCAGCGTACTGTCGTCTATGAGAAACGTCGCCACGCACTGATGGGCGAGCGTCTGGGCATGGACATCGCCGATATGCTCTACGACCGCGTTTGCAGCATCATCGAGAATTGTGCCACCTACGAGCAGGTGAAAGAGCAGTTCATAGAAATCTTTGCGATGGAGGCTCCTTTCACGGCCCAGGAACTCACCGACGTGAAGCGTCCCGACTTGGAGGAGAAAGCCTATCAGGCCGTGCTCGCCCGTTTCCAGCAGAAGACAAACACCATTGCTGCCGATGTCTTCAAGGTGTTCAAGCCCATCTACGACGGTCCCAATGGCCAGGAGTGGGCCGAGCGTCCCATCTTAGTACCCATTCTCGATGGACGTCGTGTATATAGAATAGGTGGCGTAAGCCTCCGCGAGACCTGTGACAGCGAAGGCCGTTCGGTGGTCACCGCGTTCGAGAAAGCCATCATGCTTCATGTTATCGATGAGGCTTGGAAGGAGAACCTCCGCGAACTCGATGAACTGAAGCACAGTGTACAGAACGCCAGCTACGAGCAGAAGGATCCGCTGCTCATCTTCAAACTTGAGTCCGTTCAGCTCTTCGACAAGATGGTCAATAAGATCAACAACCAGACCATCAGCATCCTTATGCGTGGCTACGTTCCGGAGCAGGAGACCCAGGCTCCCGACGATGCTCAGCAACGTGCTGCAGAGCAAGAAGCTCGTAGGCGTGCGCGTGCAGCAGCCGCTCAGCGCGCTCAGTATCAGACCAGCCGCGGCACCACTGCAGCACCTCGCTACGATCGTCCTGATTATGCAGGCGGCGGCGCCCCTGCAGACCTCAACGACCCCGCTCAGCAGGCCGCTGCAGCTCATGACACTCGTGAGCAACAGCCTCGCACTCCCTTCACGGCCGAGAAAGTTCCCGGACGCAATGATCCTTGTCCTTGCGGCAGCGGCAAGAAGTTCAAGAACTGCCACGGACGTAACCTCTGATTCCTATGAAGGATGTATCCAAACGACCTTATGCGTGGGTGCCCTCGCTCTATCTGGCGGAGGCACTGCCTTACGTGGCCGTGATGGTTATAGCCACAACGATGTACAAGCGCCTGGGTCTGTCTAACACAGACCTGGCGCTGTACACTTCGTGGCTGTATCTGCCTTGGGTCATCAAGCCCTTCTGGAGTCCCTTCGTGGCAGCTTTCAAGACCGAACGTTGGTGGGTGCTGACGATGCAGCTGCTCATCGGTGCTGGTTTCGCAGGCATAGCTTTCAGTTTGCCCACTTCTTTCTGGCTGCAAGGTTCATTGGCCTTCTTCTGGATCCTGGCTTTTGCCAGCGCCACCCACGACATAGCGGCCGATGGACTTTACATCTTAGGACTCACCACCCACGACCAAAGTCTTTACGTAGGTATTCGCAGTACTTTCTATCGAATAGGTAATCTGCTTGGTCAAGGCTTACTGGTAATGCTGGCCGGTTGGCTGGAGAAAACCCAGACGATACCGTTGGCCTGGAGCATCACCTTCCTCATTCTGGCAGGCTTGTTCCTCGCGCTCTGGCTCTGGCATGGAATAGCGTTGCCTAAGGTCGATGTCCCCTCCCGCAAGCCAGAGGGCATCGTAACCGATTTCTGGTTAGCGCTGAAGACTTTCTTCACCAAACCGCATATCGTCCCGGCCCTGTTCTTCATGCTGTTGTTCCGCTTCCCGGAGGGACAGTTGGTGAAGATTGCCAATCCTTTCCTCCTGGATAGTGTGGAGGCGGGCGGCTTGGCCTTGAGCACGGAAGCGGTGGGCTTTGTCTATGGCACTATCGGTATTATAGGTCTCACGGCAGGTGGCTTGCTGGGCGGCTGGTGCGTCTCTCGCGATGGCCTGAAGCAATGGTTCTGGCCCATGGTGCTCAGCATCTCGCTGCCTGATTTGGTCTATGTTTACCTCGCCTCGGGTTCCCACCCCTCGTTGCTGATGGTCAATATCTGTGTGTTCATCGAGCAGTTTGGTTATGGCTTCGGCTTCACGGCTTATATGCTCTACCTCGTCTATTTCTCCCAGGGTGAGCGCAGTACAGCAGTTTTCAGTATCTGCACAGCCATGCAAGCCCTTGGAATGATGATTCCTGGGATGATAGCTGGTTGGTTGGCCGACACCTTAGGTTACCTTAATTTCTTCTGGTGGGTAGCTCTAAGCTGCCTGGTGACCTTCCTCGTCTCGTCCCTCATTCATATCGATCCTTCCTACGGACGAAAGTAGTCTGCTTTCACATATAATATTCATGAATATTATTCTAATATATAATGTTCATGAATATTTTTCTCACATATAATGTTCATGAATATTTATTATTGGTCCATTATATGTCCCTAATTCATGGTCATTCGTGCGAAAAGAAAGTTTGATTACAGCTAGTTTCGGGCTGGCACGGAGGTCCGCTCCTACATTAGTGGGTGCATATAATGGGTGCATATATTGGATGCAAGCCCATCTACGTCATCTGCGTGTCGTACCTTAAACAGCTACCCTCCCCCTTGGGGGAGACGGCGGGGGCTTCGCACCTTAATCGTGCCTTTTTGGCGCTTCTCCCTACTTCACTTGAGGAATATCTTCTTCTTTCCTTTCTGGATATAAACGCCCTTTCGGGGAGAGGTTATCTGGCGGCCGCTGAGGTCGTAGAGTGTTTCTTGAACAGATGGTCGTGTCAAGGTCTTTAACCCATCTTCGCTTCCGACAGCTATCAATTGGAAGGGGAAGGCGGTGAGGGTGTTGGCTGCTGCGGTGAGGATAGAAGAATCATCAGCAACATCCCAATACTTTCCATTGCTGGTCGTTGACGTGTGAATAGCTATACGATCTGCTTCTGAGGCTTGTTCCAGATAGAAAGGATAATAGGTCGTCACTGCAGTCTTGCCCAGTGCGTTGAGTTGCAGGCTGTCGGTGTCTGCCAGGCTGTAGAACGCGTATTTCGGTGCGCTGTTGTGATTGACGAACCATATCTGACTGCCGTCATCGTCCCTCTGGCTCTCGAAGGTGGCCAGTTGGTTCTTTCCGTGGGCAGTGAGGTAGGTATTAGTCGCTACGTGCATCAGCCTGTAGTTACCTGGTTCTATGGCCGTGGGTTCTGTTGCGTGCACCAGCACCTCGAACGCTATTTCCACCTGCTCTCCCGCCAGCGTGAATGTGGCCATGTAAGTCCCTGTCTCTTCCACGGCCGGCAGCGTCATCGTGGCTCCCGACTCTCCGTTGCTCCAGACGACCTTGGAGGCGCTGATGCTCGAGGGCAGTGTCAGTCCGAGCGTCACGCTGTCGCCCGGCTCGCAGGCAAGGGAGACGTGGGGAGCAATCAGCTGCGCTTCGCCAATAGCAGGAGTTTCGTCCTCGCAGAGTGATACTTGCTCCTCGCCCACGGAAGCATAGGGCTGCGCAGCCATTACATCGATGTGGAAGGTGAAGGGCGTTACGGCTCCTCCCTGGTTCTTATACTCCACGCTGATGTCTTGCGACTTCTTCAGAGCTGACGTCGTGATGCTCTGCGTTGTCTTGTTGCCGGTCCATTTGTAGGTGCCGAATCCGGCAGATGGCGCCACGGACAGCGTGGCGGTGCGTCCGTAGAGAACACGCAGGCTGGAGGGGTCGTCAGCGCTGACACCGCCTGCGGTGGCCGATGGAATCAGTACGTCGGGCACGCAGTCGGCGTCTACAGCGATGGCGAAGGAAAGCTGGCTCTGAATGCCTCGTGAGTTGGTGTATGTCACTCTGTATATAAAGCTGCGGTCCGAGGTCACGGTGATGTCGCGGGTCGTCTCCCCCGTGTCCCAAGTCCATAAGCCCGTGTCCTCTTCGCCTTCGGGCAGTTGCGGCATCAGCTTCAGCGTCTTCCCGGCAGGCACACACGTCGTGTTGTTTACTGCAAAGGTGTTTACGAGCCCGCCCAATTCATTGTGGCAGATGGTGCTCCCGTCTACCAGCTTGCGACTCTTTTCCTGAGCCAACGAGGGGATGAGGTTTGTGGAGAGGGTGCCGCTGTACTCCATCTTTGGAGTCAGCTCCGTGGGAACCTTCTCTGGCGCACACAACTGTTCGTCGCGGGTGTTCATCAGCACGCTGTAGCCCAGATGATCGTAACCACCACTGGTGCTGCCCTGTCCACCTGCATCAATACCCATATCTTTATAAGACGCCTCAGAGAAAGGCATGGTCACTCCCTTCACACCCTCGTAGATGCCGATGACCGAGCCCCAGTAGGGACGCATCTGTGCGCCCAGAGCAGGCCCTTCCATTATCCAGGCACGTGAATCCGTGTAGTAGTAGCCACTGCTGCCATATTGATAGTTGGTCCAGGGCAGGTTCTCCACACTCTGTGTCTGTGCCGCCACATATTCTATTCCGGCGGCCAACCGATGGTCCATATAGGCGAAGAGGTCGTCGCCCTGGCTCCATCCAATCTTTGCCATGTCGATGGCCAGTCCCAGTGCCATGGCCGAGTGTCCCGTGTCGCGCCCGCTCTCGTTCATCTGTCCCAACATCCCATAAGCTCCTGTCTCGAGGTCGCTCTCGGCGGTCGTCACTACGAGGTTACCCAGGAACTCCGTGAGACCATCGTTCTTGATGGGCACTTCCGTGCGTTTGTCTTTGTAGGTGCCGCATTGGTCGTATTTGAAGTAAGACATAGCTTGGTTATAGATGAACACGTCGTCGCAGAGGATTCCTATCAGCGCCACGCACAGGGTGTTGCACAGTCCCCAGTTCGACCAGTAGTGTCCGGGCGCCTGCCACCATTTTCCCGTGTTCTCCCAGGTCCCGTTGCGCCCTCTGAGGAAGCCGATGGCTTTGGGGTACCAAACGGTGAGCATCCAACTCTTGAACACCTCGAAGTCCTCGCGGCTCCATCCTTCGTAGTCGCGCATCAGCTCGGCCGCCTGGGCGAACTCATAGCCATAGAGGCCACTGGCGAGGGCATAGTTCGAGTCGCCGCTGATATTCTTGGTGGTGTGGGCCCAGTCCATGAGGATTCTTACGGCCGCCTCTGCATTCGCCTTCGTTCCCGCTATCTTCCATCGCAGGGCGTTCTGATAGGCCATGGCAGCTCCTCGACAGGCATTCATGTAGTTCTCTCCGGAACCTCCTCCGCGGACGATGGTTTCCACGGGGTTTGTCTTTACGCTGGCCTGGGCGTAAGCGGCCGACGTCAGCTTGGCGTAGGCCGCTTTCACGGTCGTGTTGCCCGCCGCCAGCTGCTGCTTGATGCGGTCGAAGTCGGCTTGAGTGTGGAGTCCACCGGGATGAACGAAACCGCGGTTTGTGTCGTAGGAAGACTGACCGAGGGCGCTGTTGCCCACGGAAAGGAAGAGAGCGAACGTCGTCAGGCAGATTCTCAGCCTCCGGCGCAGATGATGGGAGAGGTAAGAAGTATTCATGTGGCTCGTTTTATGCGTTATTTGTCGTTTTCTTGTGGCAAAGATAACTCACTTTTCTCTACTCACCAAAATTCTTCCTTTAAGTTTTGGCTCTTTTTGCAAAAAATGCTATCTTTGCAGCAGAAAAGAGTCGAAAAGTCCCACAATTAATCCAAACAACAATCCAAATATAAAACATAGAAGTTATGAAGAGAATCATTTTTGTATGCACCCTCCTGGCTGCTTTCCTCGCAGGTGCAAATAATGCTTACGCCCAGAATCCCCTAACCGTCGACTCCGTAGTGGCAACTCCCATAGTGGATGCAGCCGCAGCCGTCCGTTCCGCCCGCGATGCCCGCGAAGCCGAGCAAATTGCCCGCGAACAGGCTGATAAGGTGCAGAAACAACTCAAGCAGGCCGAGTCTTCCGTGAAGCAGGCTAATCTGGATATGAAAAGTGCTCAGACCCGACTGAAAGAGGCCAAGGCCGAGCAAAAACGACTGAAAGCAGAACTGAGTGCCGTGAAGAAAGCGCTGAATGAAGCCAAGGCAAAAGCCAAGGCTGAAGCCAAACAAGCCAAACTCGCTGCCAAGGCTCAGAAAGAAGCAGAGAAGGCCGAGAAACAGCGGCAGAAAGCACAGCGTGCTGCCGACAGACTGACGCAATAGGCTTATTAAACATACACCTTATATTTAAAGAATGATGTCCGCCATCTTGGTGGACATCATTCTTTATAGTTATATACGTGTTGACGAAGATGTATATACGTGTTGGCGAAGATGTATATACGTGTTGACAAAGACGTTGCTTTGAACATTTTCGCGGGAGGGAGGGGGAACGCCGCGGACGAACTGCGGCGCACTCGACCCAAGGGAGATCAAGTAACTACGCATTTACCTATATATAAAAAGGGTGATGTCCGTCAAGTTGGTGGACATCACTCTTTTTATCGCCTTCCTCTTATTTCAGAGATCATATATGTTCCTCGCCGTTTCCGCGAGTTTTCCTGCGCAGGTTACTTGTCGTCCTTGTCTTCGGC
>JAILFY010000208.1 GCA_024697285.1 Bacteroidaceae bacterium | reverse complement strand
CACGCTCCCCACTCTTGAGGAAACGGAAGCCCAGCTGCCCTGAGTTTACGGTAAACTCGCCCATGAGTTCCAACTGACGACCGCTGACAGGCGACAAGGACTCTGAGCCATTGAGTGTTATTTCTTTGTTTACAGAAGTGGCGGTTCGCATGGCTGCCAGTCCGCTATAGGGTTTCTGAATGAGCGAACCATCAGCGGCGAGGCTGATTTCGCGAGGCAACGAGTAGTTGTGGGCCCAACCCATCTCGAAGTTGGTCTGAGTAGGCAGTTTGTCTGGCACAATGCCAAGGAGCAACGTCTGCTGGCCATGGCGGTAGATGGTGGGGGAGAGCAAGCCGTAGCCATCGCGGCTAATGCCACCGAGTTCGAGGTACTGCACACCTGTGGCCTCGGGCTGGAACCTACCATTGGCATCCACACTTCCTACCCAGCACAAGGTGCGGACGCCCACACCTGTGTTGAGGGGCGTACAGGTGAACAGCCAGCGGCCGTCGGTCATCTCCGTCATCGTAGGCATTTCCCAGAACGTACCGTGCTGGTTGGCCGTACCGCCCTGGAAGAAGATGCTGCCATCGTTGGTCCAGGCGCCGTTCACATACTTATGGAGCGTGCAGGCCCCTACCCCATTCTTGCTGGTTCCCACGATGATGTACTTCTGTCCGTTGGCCTCAAAGTAATAGGGGTCGCGGAAATCGTCGCTGAGTCCTTGCGGACGGCCGTTGATGATGATGCCCTGCTTGGTCCAGGCAGAGAGCGAGACGTCCGTGGGACTCGCCTGAGCGATGGTGGCACGAGCATTGTCCACGGCCGTGTAGAGGATGGCAGGAGAACCTTGGTTGTCGAAGACGCAACCGCTCCAACACCCCTTGATGTCGTAGCTCTCGCCCGGGGCGATGGCTATGGGTTCTTCCGTCCACTCACAGAGGTTGGCGCTGGAGATGTGTCCCCAATGCAGGCGTGCCATGTACGGGCCGTTGGCATTCTTCTGGAAGAAGACATGGAAACGCCCGTCGGAGTACGTCATACCGTGGGTCTCGTTGGTCCAGCCGCCCGAAGGCATTCCATGGAACTGCGGGCGCCAGAGGCTGGCTTCGTAGCGGGCGTCGGGGTAGGCGAAATCGGGAGTGCTCTCAGTGGCTAAGGCCTGCGGCGCAGTGGCTTCGTTGTAGATGCTGATATCATCGATGAGCCCGCAGAAGGTGTTGATGAGGAAGGGTCCGGACTTGAGGTCGGCACTGCCCTTGCCTATCATGAAAGTGGCTGTGCTGTGGGTTATCCCGTCACGACTCATGCGTGAGGTGCCTATCTCGGCGCCATTCAGGTAGAGGGCTGCTTTGTTTGCATTCTTATCCAATACGGCCGTCAGGCAGCACCACTGCCCCAAGGGCAACTTCGTGGAGCCTGCAACAGCAAGCAGGAAACCGCTTGCCGAACCGAAGCGGAAACGGACGTCGCCCTGCGACGACAGCTCGAAGGCGAAACCTTGTTTGGCGTCTTCGTCGAGATTGCCACAGAGGGTGGCAAAGGTGGGGGTGGTCTCAGCGTCCTGCACACGCATCATCGGATAGGTCTCGGCAGCGAGAACGACGCTGACCGAGAACGCATCGGTGCTGAAGGTGGACGCGGGAACGGCTGCCCGGACATAATTGCTATAGCCGTCGAAGCGAAGGGCTTGGCCGTCGAGGCCCGTGCTTGTGCACGCCGGCAGCTGCGAGGCCACCGCGAAGCTTTGTCCGCTCACCTCTTCTGCAATGCTCCCGTCGTCGGAGAGGTTCATGTTGAAATGAGCCACGGCGGTCTGCGATGCAGCGCCCATGGTCTGGACAGCAAGGAGCGCCGCCACCATAAAATGCTTTGTTGTCATAGTCGTTTATAAGTATTGCTTTGATTTTCGGTTGCAAAACTACTTATTTTACACGCAGGAAGGTATAAAAATTGTTTCAAAAGCGCTGAAAAAAAGTTCTTTGCACCATTTTTCCTAAGAAAAGAAACAAAAGGTGGGAGACCGCGTGGCCTCCCACCCTGTGAGATTCATGGAATGCGAACAATTAATTTATTATAGATGAAGTAGGTATTTGTTTACTTCAGATAACCGATGCAGTTCTGGGTGAAGCGCTCCAGCTGACCTTGCTTCTCGTTGGTGCCACCGATGTTCCACTCGTAGGCAGCGAGGCCCACGGCGAGCACGCGACCTGCGAAGGTGGTGGTGGGAGCGAAGTCAATGATGCCGGCACAGCAGTAGTCAACCACGTGGTTCCAGGTGCCGAGGACGGTGGAGTTGGTGAGGTCCTCCCACGTCTTCACGACATTGGGGTTGGGAGCCAGGCCATAGGCGTTGAGGTCCCACATGCAGTTGTGGTCGCCCTTCACGCCAGCGCCTTCGAAGCAATAGATGCTGCGCTCATAGAGACCGCTCACGAAGTCCATGCCCCAGTAGATGTCGTGCTGGCTGTGGTCGTAGATCTGTCCCTCGGCATTTCCGATGATGGGCTGCGAGCCCCAGATGTCGTTGTTCTGTCCGCCTTCGCCATTGCCATAGATGCCGGGAGCATAGTCCTCGGCAATACGGCCCACGGCCACCGTGAGCTGCGTGGCATGGTTGGTGAGCAGGAGGTTGCCGCCGTCGGCAGCGAAGGCCTTGAGGGCGTTGACGACCTCGCTGGAAGCCAGGTCACCAGGCAGGTTCTGCCAACCTTTCTCGATACCGATGCGGTCGCACATCACCCAGCACATGGGATTCACCTCGATGTCGAGCTGGTCGATGGTGGCGGGAGTGAGGACCACGCCCTTGCCGGCATCGACATAGGTGCTCTTGAACCAAGCCACGGCGTCCTTCTCGTCGGCGCTCTGCTCATAGTCGTTGGCCACGAGCATAGCCACCTTCTGCTCGGCGGGCGTGCTGACGTAGCTGAGGCAGTTGGCGGTGAACTTCTCCAGTTGGTCCTGCTTCTCGTTGGTGCCACCGATGTTCCACTCGTAGGCAGCCAGGCCCACGGCGAGCACGCGGCCAGCGAAGGTGGTGGTGGGAGCGAAGTCAATGATGCCGGCACAGCAGTAGTCAACCACGTGGTTCCAGGTGCCGAGGACGGTGGAGTTGGTGAGGTCCTCCCACGCCTTCACGACATTGGGATTGGGAGCCAGACCGTAGGCGTTGAGGTCCCACATGCAGTTGTGGTCGCCCTTGACGCCAGCGCCCTCGAAGCAATAGATGCTGCGCTCATAGAGGCCGCTGGTGAAGGTCATACCGCGATAGATGTCGTGACCGCTGTGGTCGTAGATCTGTCCCTCGGCATTTCCGATGATGGGCTGCGAGCCCCAGATATCATTGTTCTGTCCGCCTTCGCCATTGCCATAGATGCCGGGAGCATAGGCCTCGGCAATACGGCCCACGGCCACGGTGAGCTGCGTGGCATGGTTGGTGAGCAGGAGGTTGCCGCCGTCCTCGCAGAAGGACTTGAGGGCGTTGACGACCTCGTTGGAAGCCAGGTCGCCAGGCAGGTTCTGCCAACCTTTCTCGATGCCGATGCGGTCGCACATCACCCAGCAAGCGGACTGCTGCTCGATGTCGAGCTGGTCGATGGTGGCGGGGGTCACGAGATAACCCTTGCCGGTGTTGACATAGTTGGCCTTGAACCACGCCACGGCGTCCTTCTCGTCGGCGCTCTGCTCGTAGTCGTTGGCCACGAGCATAGCCACCTTGCCGGCGCTCTTCTTAGCCTCATAGGCGATGTTGAAACGAACGGTCTCGCCCTCGCTGACGCAACCGTCGGCATAACGAGCCTTCACGGTGTAGGCGACGTCCACATTGGTGGGGGCTTTCTTGATGATGTAGCTGTTGACGACTTCATCGATATTCGTGATATCGGTGTTGTCCTTGATGACTTGTATGCCCGACTGACCGCTCATCGTGGGGTTGTCCCAGCGGAGGGTCACCTGGCGGCTGCCTTGCTGATTCTCGTAGACGAGGTTGTGGACGCCTTCGCTGTAGAGGGCGGCCTCGTAATCGACCTCGGCGCAGGAAGTGAGGGCTGCAGAGATGCCGAGAGTCATGCAAAGCCCGAGGATGATTTGATATGTAGCTTTCATACTGAATTCAATAATGAATGGTGAATGATGCGAAAGTTGAGTTACTTATAGAGTCCGTTGCTGTTATCGACCTCATCCACGTGGATGGGCATGAAGATTTCGGAAGCGGTGACGCTGCGACCTTGGTAGTAGGGACGCAGGGCGGACTCCTCTTGCATATAGGTGTTCATGGTCTTGATGAGGTAGTCGTTGCCCCAACGGACGAGGTCGAACCAGCGGTTGCCCTCGAGGGCGAGCTCCAGACGACGCTCGAAGCGAACGGCCATGCGGGCACGTTCTTTCGTCCAGTAGAGGTTGCCGTCCCAGTCGGTGGGATAGAGGCCTACGTAGTAGTCGGCCTTGGCGGGGTCGAGGTCCACGGGAGTGTAGCTGCCGTCGACGCTGTTGGCGGCGCGCTGACGTATCTGGTTGACGAGCGCACGGGCCTCCACGAGACCTTCGTCGGTGGCGGCATTGTTGCCGGTGGCGAGTTCCACGAGGGCCTCGGCCTTCAGCAGGAGGATGTCGGCATAGCGGATGAACATGAAGTTGAGGGAGTTGGCGCCCCAGGGCCAAGCAGCCAGAGCATCCTCGGGAGCGGGCCACGCTTTCTTGTTGGAGTACTCACCATAGATATCATAGGCGCGGCACCAATCCTGGGTGTAGGTGTGACCACGCCAGGGGAAACCGATACGTCCCACGGTGAAGTCCAGACGCGGGTCGAGGGTGCCGCTGTAGTTCTCGGTGACGTTCACTTTGTTGAAAGTGCCGTCGAGCAGGGGCAGACCATTCTCGGGATTGGTGCGGAAGGCGTTCACGAGGTTCTGGGAACCGATGAAGAAGTTGTCGCCGGTGCCATAGAGATTGCCGTCGCTGTAGGTGCAGTTCAGCAGGTTGGACCAGTTGATGTGGGCGTTGTCGTTGGCCGTGGAGGTCTGGAGGGCAAAGATGCTCTCGGAACCGTTGTTATAGGCTATCTTGGAGAGGTCGCCGAAATTGTTGTAGAGGCTGTACTGACCGCTCGTGATGACGGCGTCGGCATAGGTCTTCACGTCCTCCCAGGAGCTGGTGAAGGCGCAGACCTTCGCCATAATGGCTTGGGCGGTGGTACGGGTGATGCGGCCTGCGCTGCTCTTCTTAGCAGGCAGCACTTCTATGGCCTCACGCAGGTCTTTCTTGATGAACTCGAAGATCTCATCGCGGCTGTACTCGGTATTGCTCTTCGTGTTGGCATCCTCGCCCTCCGTGAAATAGGGGATGCGCTCGAAGATGCGGATGAGGTCGAAGTAGTACCAGGCGCGCAGGGTCTTCAGCTCGCCAAGGAGCGCGTCGGCAGTGGCCACGCCGCTGGACTGCTGGATGGCCAGCATGGCATTGTGGACACGGCTGATGGCATAGTAATTGTTCTGCCACTTGTTGAGGCTGCTGATGTTGTCGCTGTTGAGCTCGCTGACTTCGAGAAGATGGATATTCTCCTCCATACCGGTGCCGTCGCCACCTTTGTAGGCGTCGTCGGAACGGACATCGAAGATCCAGTTGGTGGAGGGACCGGCAAAGGCCTCGTTGTTGCCGAAGAAGTGAGCCTCCAGACCTGCATAAGCCGATGCGAGAACGCCTTCGACGGAGTTCTCGTCGAGTTGCTCTGCCGTGAACTGCCCCTGAGGCACCGTGTCGAGGAGGTCGTCGCAAGAGGTGAGTCCCACGCCTATTCCTCCGAGGGCGAACCAAAGAGCTGCTGCAGGCAGATATTTAGATATATTGCTCTTGAAAGTTTTCATTGTATATGTCTTTTTTGAATGTTGTTTTCAGTTCTTGTTCTGTGACCAGAATAGCTCTTGCGCTTAGAAGGCTAAGTTGATACCCATGGAGAAGGTGCGGGCACGGGGGTAAGGACCATTGTCGATACGTGCTCCATAAGCGGCGAGGGGCACCTCGGGATCCAGGCCTTTATAACCAGTGATGGTGAAGAGGTTGTCGACCTGAGCGTAGAGGTTCAGGGCAGAGACGCCAGCCTTCTGCATCCAGGGCTGACCGTCGAAACGATAGGCGAGCTTCAGGTACTTGCACTTCATGTAGGAACCGTCTTCCATGAAATAGGTGCTCATGCGGGTCTCATTGTTGCTGTCCACGGTGGTCAGCGCCGGGATGGAAGAACCGGTGTTGGTGGGCGTCCAGGCGTTGAGGACGTCGGAACCGCGGTTGGTGTAGAAGTTACCGTAGGTCATGAACTCCAGCTGCTTGCGGGTGCCGTTGTAGATATCGAAGCCGAACTCCCCGGAGAAGAAGGCGGAGAGGGTCCAGTTCTTGTAGGACGCTGAGAGGTTCAGACCGAGACCGAAGTCGGGGTTGGGATCGCCGATGATGCAGCGGTCGTTGTCGTTGACGATGCCGTCGCCGTTGATGTCGCGATAGCGGAGGCGACCCACATCCTTGCCTTCCTGGATGGCGGCGTTGGAGACTTCGTCGGCCGTCTGGAAGATGCCGTCGCAGACATAACCGTAGTACACGCCCATAGGCTGGCCTTCGACGAGGCGCCAGTCACCGCCGATGACGCTGACTTCGTCGTTCAGCTTTACGAGCTCGTTGCGGTACATGGAGAAGTTGAGACTGCCTTCCCAGGAGAAGTCACCGTACTTGGGTGAGTGGTAACCTACATTAGCTTCGAAACCATGGTTCTTCATCGTGCCGGTGTTCATGAATTTGTCAGCATGCTCACCTGCCACGGAGAGCACGGGGGGTTTGGTGATCATATCCTCAGTATTCTTCCAGTAGTAATCGAGGGTGAGGTTGACGGCCCCGTTGAAGAGATAGGCGTCCAGTCCGAGGTTGGTCTGGGTGGTGGTCTCCCACTTCAGCTTGGGGTTACCGGTGGAGACGACCTTGATTCCGCTGGCAGTGCTGGTGCCCGTGCCGTCGAGGTCATAGGCGCCATTGCCGATGTCGTAGGTGTAGGTGGTGAAGGCGGCGTAGTTGTTGTCGATGGCGGAATTACCATTCTGACCCCATGCGGCACGCACCTTCACGTTGTCCACGATGTTGTTCTGCGGCCAGAACTTCTCTTCGCTGACGCGCCAGGCGCCGGAGAATGCGGGGAAGACACCCGTATTGTTGTCCTTGCCCAGACGGGAGGTCTGGTCCCGACGCAGGGTGGCGCTGAAGAGGTAGCGGTCGGCGAAGTTGTAGTCGATCTTGCCGAAGAGCGAGAAGAGGGCCCACTCCTGCTTGCCACCACCATTGGCAGAGATGATGGAACCGGAATTGAGCTGCATATAGTCGGCGTCCTCGAAAGCGTAGTCCTTACGGGTGGCTGTGAGGTCCTCGAAGACATATTTGATGGCCTCGGAACCGGCGAGGACGGTGAAATGGTGGTTCTCACCTATATTAAAGAGGTAGTTGGCGGTGTTCGTCCAGGTCCAGGTGTCGCCCTGACCGTAGCCACGGCTCACGGCGCGGTTGGCGGGGTCGTCGGTGGCACGCACGTTGCGGGTGAGGGCCTTGTTGAGGTACTGCATGTGTTCCACACCGATATTGCTCTTCAGGGTCAGTCCCTTGACGGGCATCACATCGAGGTAGGCATTACCGAAAATGCGCCAGGAGGAGTTCTCGTTGTCGCGGGCGTTGTAGAGGGTCTGCACCGGGTTGTCGATATCCGAAGACAACATGGACACGGCATCGGCAAAGACGCCGGGAGAGGAGTAAACGGGCATGGCAGGGTGCTGACGCATGGCGGAGTAGGGAATACCACGGTCGTCGCTGGTGGAGGCTCCGCGGTCGTTCCACTTGGCAATCATGAGGTTCTCGCCTACGCGGATATACTTATTGAAGTTGTAGCTGGTGTTCACGCGGGTCGTGAAGCGCTTGTAGAACGTCTGGTCCATGAGGCCGTCCTGATTGATGTAGTTGGCCGAGAAGAGATAGGCGCCCTTGTCCGAGGCGTTGGAGATGCTCGCAGCGAGGTTGTGGGTCCAGGCGGCGCTGTACACTTCTTTCTGCCAGTCGGTGTTGGCGGTCTGCACACCGGCCACGGTGCCTACGAGCTGAGGGGTGGCACCGGTGCCGTAGAGTCCGGCAGCGGCGGTGGGGGCGATGCCGTCGTTGGCAGCGGCCTGCCAGTAGGCCTGACCCCATTGGTCGGCAGAGAGCATGCCAAAGGTCTTGGCCACGGTCTGCACGGCAGCGTTGTAGTTGACGTTGATAGCCATCTTGCCTTCCTTGCCTTTCTTCGTGGTGATGATGATGACGCCGTTGGCAGCGCGACTACCATATATAGATGCGGACGAAGCGTCCTTCAGCACCTGGATGCTCTCGATATCGGAGGCATTCAGGGAGTTGAGGTTCTCGTTGGTGGCCACACCGTCGATGACGTAGAGGGGGTTCGTGGAGTTCACCGTGCTCATACCACGAACGCGGATGCTGGAACTGCCGCCGCCAGGGGCTGCATCTGTGACGATGTCCACACCGGCCAGCTTGCCTTGCATGGAGTTGAGCACATTAGGATCGCTCTCACTCATGGGGGATTTCATGTCCATGACGGCTACGGCACCCGTCAGGTCGGCCTTGCGCTGCACCTGGTAACCGGTCACCACGAGTTCGTTCATGTCGGCGACGTTCTCGCCTAAGGTAACGGTCATGCCGTCCTTGGCTATCACCTCCTGGGTCTCGAAACCCATGAAGGAGAACACCAGCGTGGCACCCTTGGAGACCGGCAGCGTGAAGTGACCATCCATGTCGGTCAGCGTGCCGTTGCTCTCATTGCCTTTTTCTCTCACCGTGGCGCCCGGCAGGCCTTCCTTCAGGTCGTCCAGCACAGTGCCATGGATGTCCACTTGCTGTGCCCAGATTACTGTGCCAGCAAGAATGAGCGTGAAGCTCATCAACAATCGTCTTAGCTTTTGCATTGTTGTTTGTTAATTTGTTAGTGAATGATTTTGGGGTTTTGCTGGCGCAAAGGTCTTGTTAATATATAAAGGTATAGATAAAGAATCGTTCATCCCATTAAAGATTTGTTACGACGCAACAAATTTGAAAGGGAATGAACGAATAATCGCAAAGCAGAAAGGAAGTAGCAGAAAAGGGGGAAGAGGCCTGAACCGGCAGAGAGAGCCGCGGCCACGAGGGCGGAGGGCTTATCCCCAAATCGGTCATTAGGCCGAAGGGAGCACTATCTTTTGTTTTTAGATTCTTTTATGCCATGACACCATCTCTTGTTGCGCCTTGCTCACCGTCCACTCTCGCCGTAGTCCACTACGCCTTCGAGCGCAACGGCAAGCAAGGCACTAAAAACATATGCCTTCCTGACATAAATCCTAATGACCGATTCGGGATTATTTCCTGACGTCGCCCGGCACGAAGCCAAATTCTTCCTTGAAGCACTTCGTGAAGTAGGCCGGAGCCGAGAATCCCACGGCGTAGGCCACCTCCGAGACGGTCTTGTCGGTGGTCATCAGGAGCTGGTGTCCGCGGTTGAGGCGCGCAGAGCGAAGGACCTCCACGGGCGAGCTGCCGGTGAGGGCTTTCACCTTGCGGTAGAGTTGCACGCGACTGAGGTTCATGTCGGTGGCGAGGTCTTCCACACTCAGCTCGCTGTCCGACATATTGCTCTCTACGACATTGCGGAACCTGCTGATGAAAGCGGTCTCGGCAGCGGTCCAGCGGCCGGTGGTGCCCACGTTGTCATCCTCCGCCGCCTCTTCTTCGGGTGTGGAAGGGGGCACGACAGGGGCGTCGGGAGCCTGGTCGTCGTCCGGATTGGGGGACTTGCCGGCATCGGTGGCACAGACATATTCTTCCACCGACGTACTGTTGCCATCGAGATTCCATACGTTGTTGAGCACACGCTCGCGCCGGATGTTCTCCTTGCCGCGGTGGTAGAGGTAGAACAACACGAGCACCGCAAGGAGCAATCCAATCACGCCGAAGGCCAGGAACATCGCTATGCGCTGGTTGGCGAGGCGCTGCAGGTAGGTGTCGGCCATGGCTTGCAGGCGTTCCAGTCGTTGTGCGCGGCGCAGCACCTCATCGCTCTCCAGGAGCAGCACGTTGGCATTTTCCCAGGTGACGAGTGCCGAGGTGAGCAGTACTTCTTTCTCGTAGGGCCGACCGTCCAGGATGTCGAGGGCCAACTGCAGGAGGAGGTCGCCGCGTGTGGGGTAGATATAGGAGGCCACCAGCAGCGAGTCCCGCACTTGACGGATGCCGCCGTTCTCGCCGGGCAAACCGTCGATGCCGCAGAACAGGGGCAGGTGGGGGCCCGACAGCGAGTCGGCAGCGGCGGGCGGCTGTTCCAGGAAGGCGCGACGGGCACCGATGGCGGTGCGGTCGTTATGTCCGAAGACGACGTCGATGTTCGCTTTGGGGTGCTTGGCGAGGTAGGCCTTCGTCTCGCGGTAGGCCTCATCCTCGGTCCAGTCGCCCTGCAGGGCAGCCACTACGTTCATTTCCGGATAGGCGGCCACGGCATCGCGGAAGCCGCGGTGGCGCTCGTCGGCCGGAGAGGAGCCTTTCAGACCCAGCACTTCCAGAATGTGTCCCCTGCCGCCCAACTGACGGGCTATATAGTTTCCTATCTGCCTACCCATCTCGTAGTTGTCGGCGCTTACGAAGGCGGTGTATTTCTGCGAGTCGGTCTTGCGCTCAAAGACGATGACGGGCAATCCGCGGTCGTAGGCTCGGTCGATGGCGGGCGAGACGTTCTGCAACTGGTTGGGAGCAACGATGAGCAGGTCGATGCCGCTTTCCACGAGGCTGTCGATTTGCTGAATCTGCCGCCGGCTGTCGTCATGGGCAGTGGCGAAGCTGAGTTCCACATCCTCGTGCAGCGTCGCTTCGAGTTTCATCTCCGCATTCTGCCAGTCGCGCCATATA
>JAILFY010000081.1 GCA_024697285.1 Bacteroidaceae bacterium | reverse complement strand
CGAAGGCATAGCAGGAGCCGACGGCTGGCGAAGCATCAACGTGAGCAAGGCGGGCTGGCGCTATGCCTTCGTGGCCTATACCTCCAAAGGCGAGCGCGTCTACGGCCAAGTGGGCAAGGACAAGACAGGCACCGCCTCGCTAACCATCCCCGCCTCGTGCTCGAAGTTATTCTTCGTCGTCATGGGAGCTCCCACAGCCTATTGGCGCCACCCGTGGGACGACGACGACACCAACGACGAGCAATGGCCCTTCCGCGTCCGTTTCGAGAATACCAATTTGCTGGGAAAATAAACATCAGTTCCCCAAGGTACGCCCGTTGGGCGCGGTTTAAGGTGCGAGCTGATCTCGCGGTTTAAGGGGTTAAGGTGCAGCTTTCGGCTGCGGTTTAAGGGGTTAAGGTATGCATCCTCTTTTCCGCCGCAGGCTCCCCCCTCTCCCACGTCGCTTCATCCTGGTGTGGGTCGAGTGTGCCGCGCGGTCCGTCCGCGGCAATCCCCCTCTCCCCCTGTGCCAGCCCGAACAGCCGGAACGGCTGTACGTGTACATCGTTTATCTTGTTCGATTTGTTCAGATTTGTGAGATTTCTGCCGCGCAGCGGCACTCCCTTTCTCTGTCGCCATGCGGCGACAGCTGGGCAAAGCCCTGTTTTAATATCGAGTCGCCTTCGGCGAGAAATCCAACAAATCTATACAAATCAATCAGAGGACTGCGATTATTCCGCAAGGCGTTTTCCGCCTGTTATCTTACGCCGTTCCGTCTGTTCGGGCTACAATCAAACTTTTTTCACACGAATGTCCGTGAATTAGGGACATGTAATAAACCATAAATAAATATTCATGAACATTCATGTGAGAAAAATATTCATGAACATTATATGTCCCTAATTCATGGACATTCGTGTGAAAAAATGGTACATGGTCATTCGTGTGAGAAAATATTCATGGTCATTCGTGTGAGAAAAATAATCATGAACATTATATGTCCCTAATTCATGGTCATTCGTGTGAAAAAGGCATGATTTAGGCGCATTCGTGTGAAAAAGAGATCACACGACTTGCACGTCTCGCCAGCCATATTTATTATTTCTTATTTATTATTGTCTCTCCCCTCCCTCCGGACAGCCATATTCCTGAAATGCCCCCTGAGGACTGAGTTGGATTAATGGATAAGGACTTTTCGGCCTCCCACGATTACCAGACGGGAGTGGCCTGGAAGTGACTGGTTGCGGAGGCGACGGCCTTGCAGGTCATAGGACGACAGCTCTTCGGCCTCTGCCGGACGGCTCACAGCCCGTACGCCATCCTCGTCCCCCGCGAAGGCTTCGAGAGCGGCACCCGGACGACCCTGCGACGTGAAGGCCCCTTTGCCATAAGCATTCCAGCCCAACTTCGTGTAGTAGGATGGCTTCCACCAGCTATAGACCTGCGGTTCCCAGTAGAAGATGCCGGCACAGGCATCCACATTCTCCACCTTCTCGAACAGATCCTTCATCACCTGGGCTGCCAGAGTCTCGTTGGTGGCGGAGTAACCTGTCTCCACGATCATCACCGGAACTCCGAAGGTGGAAGCGAGCGTCTTCATATTCGTGGCCGTCTGGGTGTTCTCGCTTTGCCACGACGACTCGGGGTAGTGCGACAGCCCTATCATATCGAACTTACCGCCATACTGCCTGAAAGCCTTGAAGAACCAGGCGTTGTTGTCCGGTCCCTTGTCGATATGCACGATGACCTTCGCCTGGGGGAATACGCTCTTCACGGCGTCGTAACCCGCGTTGCTCAGGGCCACATAACCATTCCATACGGCAGCTCCGGAGAGATTCCAGTTCAGTTTGCCGTCGTCCCACACCATTCCGCTCCGGGTCTCGTTGCCCACTTGCACCCATCGAGGCTCGATACCTTCTGCTTTCAGAGCCTGCAGCACGTCCTTGGTGTGGTCAGCCACGGCCTGCTTCACCTGCGCGGCGGAGTACGAGGCCCAGGCCGAGGGTTTGGTCTGGCGGCTGGGATCTGCGAAGAAATCGCTGTAGTGGAAATCTATCATCAGCGCCAGCCCCTGGGCGTGAGCGCGCTTGGCCTTGGCCAGCACATCCGCCTTGTTGCACCACGCCCCGTAGGCCGTTTCGGGGTTGACCCACACACGCAGCCTGATGGCATTCAAGCCTATTTGCTTCATCAGCGCCATCAGTTCGGTCTCTGTGCCACTGGCATTGTAGAATTTCTTGCCGCCAGCTTCCATCTCGCTGCACCAGCTGACATCTGCGCCCCGGGCAAAATCGCTGGCAAACGACGCTCCGCCGAGACACATCAAGAGTAGCATACAAAATATCTTTTTCATCTCCTTAATATATAGATTAGGTTTTCTGAATGACTTCCGGACAACAAACGTGCTACAGGTGCCCATCGATAACTGCCAGTTCATAGGCATGCTGAATACTTTCCGGGCAACACCCCCCTCCCGCAGGTCGAGGGAATCGGGACGTACGCGCCCCGCCCGCGAGTGGTAATGCGCTGCAAAGGTAGTGCTTTTTCTTGATTTCGATACTCATTTTTGATGATTTTTGATGAGAAAATGAGTATTCTCTTTATTTCCTCGAGCCCAAAGTTGTTCCGGAAAGATATAGAGTGTATTTTTGCGACAAAAATACACTCTCATACATCAGATATGAAACTATCGGAACTGAAAACAGGCGAAAGCGGTGTCATCGTGAAGGTAAGCGGTCATGGAGGATTCCGGAAACGCATCCTTGAAATGGGATTCATCAAGGGTCAGACCGTGGAGGCACTGCTTAATGCTCCTCTTCAAGATCCTGTGAAATACCGACTCATGGGTTATGAGGTCAGCTTGCGTCATGACGAGGCTGCGCTCATTGATGTAGTAACTACTCTGGAAGCAAAAAAGGGTCATGAGGAAGCAGACCCCAACGTCGCCAACCGAGCCGTCATCACGGAACACGTTAACCTCACCGACGAGCAGCTGAAGGAGCTGGCCCAGCGCGAGCACCGGCATATCTCCATCGCCCTGGTGGGCAATCCCAACTGCGGCAAGACCTCCCTCTTCAACTTCGCCAGCGGCGCCCACGCCCGTGTGGGCAACTACTCGGGTGTCACCGTAGATGCCACGACGGCCACCGCCGAGTTCGAGGGCTACACCTTAGACCTCACCGACCTCCCCGGCACCTATTCCCTCTCCTGCTATTCTCCGGAAGAGCTCTATGTCCGCCAGCACCTGACGGAAGAGCATCCAGACCTCATCATCAACGTCATCGACGGCTCCAACCTCGAGCGCAACCTCTACCTCACCACCCAGCTGGTGGACATGAATCTGCGCATGGTCTGCGCCCTGAATATGTACGACGAGTTCCAGCGCCGCGGCGACAGCCTGCAGTTTGATACCCTGTCCACGCTCCTCGGAGCCCCCATTGTTCCCACCTCCTTCAAGAGCGGATCAGGCGTCCAGGAACTCTTCCACACAGCCATAGAGGTGTACGAGGGGCTGAATACTCAGACACGACACATACATATCAACTATGGTCACGAAATAGAGGACGGCATCACACATATCCAGAAGGTGCTGAAGGCCGATGAACACCTCACCACTCACTTCTCTACGCGTTATCTGGCCATCAAGCTGCTGGAACACGACTGCCACGTGACCGACTTCGTGGAGCAGCACCTCCTCTCGGAACATCGTCCCAAGGACCAGCAGAGGATGATTCAGGCCCGCGACCTCGCAGCAGCGCGCGTGAAGGAAGAAACGGGTGTGGACGCCGAGACTGCCATCATGGACGCCAAGTACGGGTTCATACGAGGAGCTCTGGCGGAGGCTGAGTACCACACGGGAACCAAGAAGGACACCTACAGGACCACGCACCTCATCGACGACGTGCTCTCCAACCGTTACCTGGGTTTCCCTGTCTTCTTCCTCGTCCTCTACATCATGTTCCAGACCACTTTCAGTCTGGGACAATACCCCATGGACTGGATAGAAGCCGGAGTGGCCTGGCTGGGCGAGTGGATAGGCTCCTCGATGAGCGAAGGTCCCTTGCGCGCCATGCTCGTGGATGGAGTGATAGGGGGTGTCGGTTCTGTCGTCGTCTTCCTCCCTCAGATCCTCATCCTCTACTGCTTTATCTCCTTCATGGAAGATTCTGGCTACATGAGTCGGGCTGCCTTCATCATGGATAAACTCATGCACCACATGGGTCTTCATGGCAAGTCCTTCATCCCGCTGGTGATGGGCTTCGGGTGCAACGTTCCAGCCGTAATGGCTACTCGCACGATAGAAAGTCGCCGGTCGCGACTCATCACGATGATGATACTTCCCTTCATGTCGTGTTCTGCGCGCCTGCCTATATATATCATGGTAGCCGGAACATTTTTCACGGGTACCTGGCGCTCGGTGGTCCTCCTCTCCATGTATGCGGTGGGTATTCTGATGGCTATCGTCGTCTCGCGCGTCTTCTCCAGCTTCATCATCCGTGGCGAAGACACTCCCTTCGTGATGGAGTTGCCGCCCTACCGCTGGCCCACGGCCAAAGCCATCTTCCGCCACACGTGGGACAAGGGCAAGGAATACCTGAAGAAGATGGGAGGAATCATCTTGGTGGCCAGCATCATCGTTTGGGCGCTGAGCTATTTCGGTCCTGCTGACAGCCGCTCCTGCGCAGAAAGCGCCCCCGCGACGGAACTCGCCGAAACTCCCGCTCAAGAAGCAGGCGGCTGGTGGGCAGCGGCTCCTTCCATGGAAGAATCCTACCTCGGCCGTATGGGCAAAGCCATAGAACCCCTCTTCGCTCCGCAAGGTTTCAACTGGAAGCTGGACGTGAGCCTCATTGCCGGCGTAGGTGCCAAGGAGATTGTGGCTTCTACGATGGGTGTCCTCTATTCGGGCGACGATAGTTTTGGAGACCTCTCCAGCTTCTCGGAAGTGGCGGAAGTGGCTGATGCACAAGTGTCGGGGCGCGAGCTGTACGCCTCTGCGGAGGCTGCCGTTCCCGATAGCCCCAGCACAAGCCTCTCCGGAGAAACGGCTGCGCCTGCAGCATCGGTTTGCGTCTCTCCCACCTCCACCAGGTTTGCCCGTCTGCGCCAGCAGATGATCGCCGACGGCGTCACGCCTCTCATCGCCTACGCCTATCTGCTCTTCATCCTCCTTTACTTCCCTTGTCTGGCAACCATCGTAGCCATCAAGAACGAGACCAACTCCTGGAAATGGGGTATTACTGCCGCCCTCTACACCACCTTCGTAGCATGGCTCGTCTCTGCTCTCGTGGTGCAGATTGGCACTCTCTTCTGAAACTCCCCGGCGCCCGGCATCTCTCTTATAGCGTAGCTTCTCATTGCCTTCTGGACAACAAGAGAGAGTAAGTGAAGTCTTTCTTTGTCGTCAGGTCAACAAGAAGTGAGTAATAAAAGGTCTGTATATAGAAGTTTTCCATTATCATCAGGACAACAAGAGAGAGAAATAAAAGGTCTGTATATAGAAGTTTTCCATTATCATCAGGACAACAAAAAGTGAGTAACTGAAGTTTTCCATCGTCGTCCACAACTATATTCTCGAATCATCTCGTCCATTCCAAAGCCCCTTCCACCCCGTGCAATCCCTTCTCGTAGCCCTCATCCTCCTTGCCTGTGTGGTCTATTCTGCCCGTCGTATCTGGCGGCGTTTCCACCAGACACCCAGCAGCAATCCACGCTGCGAAGGGTGTCCATTGGCTGAATCCTGTCAGCAAGGCACGAACTGCAGTTCCTGTTCCTGTCCCAACTCGGAGCACTCCACTTGTCATTCTCAGCATTAGTTGACTGTGTCTTTTCGTCCTCCGGCGTCTGCTGCCTCTGTAGGGAATGCACACAGAGGGAGTACATGAACATTCGATGTGTTAGTTCGAAGGCTTAGATTTTTTCACACGAATTTCCATGAATTAGGGACATGTAATAAACCATAAATAATTATTCATGAACATTTTATATCCCTAATTCATTACCATTATATGAAAGAAAAATATTCATGAACATTCATGTGAGAAAAAATATTCATGAACATTCGTGTGAGAAAATATTCATGAACAATCGTGTGAGAAAATATTCATGAACATTATATGTCCCTAATTCATGGACATTCGTGTGAAAAAGACATGATTCAGGCACATTCGTGTACAAAAGAGATTACACGACTTGCACGTCTCGCCAGCCTTATTTCTTATTTATTATTTCTTATTTCTTTTTGTCATAGTCGTCCGGAGTATTTCGGCGGCTATTTCTCCCGTTCGTCCTTGAACAACTGATCAAGGAACTCAGAACGTGTGGCAGGATCGTCGAAGGCACCAGTATGGTGCATCGTTGTAGTGTAGGCTTCCTGCTTGGCAACGCCACGCATCTGCATGCAGAGATGACGCGCCTCCACTACCACCATGACACCCAGCGGAGAGAGCGCCTCCTGGATGCATTGTGCAATCTGTTCGGTCATGCGCTCCTGCACTTGCAGCCGATGGCTGAAAGTGTTCACGACGCGGGCGAGCTTAGAGAGGCCCGTAATCTCGCCATTGGGGATATAGGCGATATGTGCCTTGCCGAAGAATGGCAAGAGATGGTGCTCGCAGAGTGAGTAGAATTCGATGTCGCGAACCACTACCATATTATGATAGCTTTCGCGGAAGAGTGCCGAACGGAGTATGGCAACAGGATCCTCGTAGTAACCCCGCGTGAGTTCCAGCCACGCACGCGCTACCCGTCGTGGCGTCTTCACCAGCCCCTCGCGTGTGGGGTCTTCGCCAAAGAGGGGGAGCAAGGCTGCATAATGTTCGGTTATCTGATCTTCGCGCTGTTGGCGAAGGTCCGTATTCTCATGCTCTTCTTTCATGTAGATGGTAGTGTTTGCCCGCTAATCGTCAGTAGACGACAATAATCGAGCTCTTGACAATAGAGGCCTCGTTGAATTTCTGAGTCTCGCGGATACGTTGCAACATCTCGGCTGCCTCTTCTTGTGTTTTGAAATCTCCCACTCGACAGGTCCAACGGGGAGAGATGAAATTGGTATAGACGTTGACATCACCAAAGGTGGAACGCGCGAGGCTTGCCATGTGATAAGCCTCTGATTTGGCCTGACGGTTGTTGCCACCAGCATAAATCTGGATGCGGTAGCCTGATGTGCGCATACGTCGGACCGCCACAGGAGCTGTTGTCTGTTCCATGGACCCCTCTACGGCCTCTCCGTGAGCCGAAGGATGCGTGGAACCTGAGGCGCTGGAGGAGTGTGTGACGTGGGTGGACGAGGCAGACTTCTGATTATGTGGTGCGGTAGGCTGCGAGCGCTGGGCATTGACCAAAGCTTCTATCTCAGCGTCTTGATGCAGAATCACCACCCCCTCGCCCGCAGCACGGCGGGTGAGGTGGTAGGTGAATGTCTGTGCTTTCGCCGACGTGGCGAAAAGAAAGAATAAAAAAAGGAGTCTTATTTCCATGCATCAATGATGCCCTTGAAGTCGGCGCACTTGAGGGAAGCTCCACCAATGAGGCCACCGTCTACGTCGGGCTTGGAGAAGAGTTCACGAGCGTTGCTGGGTTTGCAGCTGCCACCATAGAGGATGCTGATGTTCTCGGCTGCTGCTTCGCCGAAGCGACCGGCGATGACGCCACGGATGAAGGCGTGCATGTCCTCGGCCTGGTCGGAACTGGCGGTCTTGCCGGTGCCGATGGCCCACACGGGCTCGTAGGCCAGAATGACATTAGCCAGCTGCTCCTCGGTAAGGTCGAAGAGGCTGTCGGCCAATTGTGCGCCCACGATCTCATTCTGCTTGCCGGCCTCGCGCTCCTCGAGCACTTCGCCGATGCAGAAGATGACCTTCAGGCCATTGGCCAGTGCGAGGTTCACTTTCTCTTTGAGGATGGCAGCGGTCTCGCCGTAATACTGGCGACGTTCGCTGTGGCCGAGGATGACGTACTGTGCGCCGGTGCTCTTGACCTGAGCAGCGCTCACCTCGCCCGTGAAGGCACCCTTCTCCTTGTCGGCGCAGTTCTCGGCACCCAGTCCTACGACGGTGCCTGCGACAACATCAGCGACCTTGGCCAGGTGGATGAAGGGAGTGCAGATGATAACATCACAATTGGGCTTCTCGGCAGCGAGAGCGTCTTTCAGTTCGGTGGCCAGAGCCACACCTTCCTGCAGGTTGAGGTTCATCTTCCAGTTACCTGCTACGATTTTCTTTCTCATCGTTTTTTATAGTTTTTAAGTGTAATTAAACAGTTAGATTCTCTTGAACACGTAGTTCTTGGCCGCAAAGATACTATAAAGTAGGCGGCGGGCCAAAGATTTTGCCGTTTTTTAATTGTTTTTAGCCGTTAACTGCTTTCTTCTCCACCATTTGAGGCTGAAAACGAAACGATCGATCAATGTCAGCACCAACAAAGGCAACACATACCACAGCAGCAGCTTCAGGATACTGCGTCGGTGGTTATCCGGTTGTGGATGGGCTAACTGCAGGGTGTGCAGGGGGGCACTGTCCAGCTCGGCACTGGGGATAGCGTGGGAAGGCCACTTGCCGAGAATGGTTCCTCCGTGCAGAAGCACGAGTGCCGGGTTAGACCGGGCGATGGTCTTCAGGGTCAGTTCGTCCATGAAAGCAAAAGGATACTCAGCCCCCGTCATATCCTGCCAACGGCGAATGGCCTCTTCGCCGGAGGACGTGAGTGCCAGGAACGTGTAGCCCTGGCTCCGGGAGTAGTCATAAGCATGATTGATGAGGTCCATATTTCCGTCGTCTGCCAATTCTATGTACGGCGATATCAAGAGGAAGGAGTAGGACGTGTCTGCCAGCAGGGTCTCTGCGTCCGCCGGAACAGGTGCCTGACCGACCGCAGCTGTCGTGCTCTCTTCTATGGGGAAGAAACTGAAATCCAGAATCTCGGGGACCTGCGTGGGGTCGTCTGTCCACTCCATTGCCGTGGGGATGTGTTGCCCTATATAATAAGGCCGGAAGTCGATGATCGGCTCGCCATGGAGGCAGAGGAGCGCCACCATCAGACTGTAGATGATGCTGAAGAGGGAGACTATCCACTGGGTGCCCTCGCTGATGAAACGTGTCATGTAGCTGCCCTTCCACCAGATGACACAGGTCATGGCCAGCAGGGCGACATTCTTCCAGAAGGTCTGCCAGTTGCTCAGGTGGATGGCGTCGCCGAAGCAACCACAATCCTCCACTCCATTGGTCAGCGCCAGCCACAATGTAAGGGGCGTGTAGATGAACATGAAGCCGAGCAGGCTCCAGGAGGTCAGCCTCCGCCGGATGCCGAAAAAGAGATAGATGCCCAGCAGAAACTCGGTCAACGACAACGCGAGGGCCAGAAGGAGGGGGATCACACTTGTGGACAGCCCCGATATCCCAAAGGCAACAAGGTAGTCCTCAATCTTGTACCTCACGCCCGTGGGGTCGATAAGTTTGACGACTCCCGAGAAAATAAATGTGGCGGACACGAGCAACCTGCAGGTGTTCACCACAATCCATAGAAATCTTGTGCGAGCCATACGCGCTTTACTGGCTAATAACGGGGCACGGCCCGTCTATTCGTGGAATGTCAATTTGATGAGACCGAAGACAGCGTAGTTCATCATATCCATATAGTTGGCATCAATACCTTCGCTGACGAGGGTGGCGCCATCAAGTTCCTCGATCTGTTTCGTCCGGAAGATTTTCTGAAGAATAAGGTCGGTGTAGCTGCTGACGCGCATTCCTCGCCACGCCTCGTCGTAGTCGTGGTTCTTGCGAAGCATGAGCTGCAGGGTCTTTTCGGAAAGTCGGTCATATTCCTTCAGGGCTTCTTCGGCACTCATGTCATCCGGTTTCTCTGCGAAGCCGTGTTCCAACTGGATGAGTCCGATGACAGCATAGTTCACAATCCCTATGAACTCCGGGCGTATACCTTCGTCCACCCGAGCCTCCCGCTTCAGTTCCAGGGAACGGATGCGGTTGGCCTTGATATACAGTTGATCGGTCAGCGACGGAATACGCAATATTCGCCAAGCAGCTCCATAGTCATGAAGTTTCTTGGCGAAGATTTCGCGACATTCTCCGAGCACCGCCCGGAACTGCTCTTCTGTGGTCATTTAGGAATATTTGAGGATTTGCCCAATACGCAACTTGGTTCTGGTGGAGATACCATTTGCGCGGCACAGGGCAGCCACGGTGGTACGATGTTTCTTGGCAATACTCGACAACGTCTCGCCTTTCTTCACCTTGTGAATGCGGGTGTTGCGTGCTGCGCGTTGTGCTCTCTGGTTGTTCTTGGCAACTTCAGAGGATTCGTAGCTTATCTCCTCGTCGGCAGTCTCCGCTGATGAGGTTTCTGCCAAGTCCGTACCCTCCACCTTGGGAGCGCTGGGGTCGTGCTTGCCAATCAGGGTTCCACGTCCGCGGCCGCGGAAGACATAGAAGTCGCCTGTGACGTCCTGATGGGCAAAGTCAAACAGCTTAGAGGGGTCGATATACTCTCCCAGCAGGCGGGTCTCGAAATGCAAGTGAGCGCCGTAGCTGCGCCCTGTGTTTCCGGCCAGACCGATAGGGTCACCAGCCTTGACGACGCTGCCTACTTTAGTAAGGTGTTTGGAGAGGTGACCATAGACCGTCTCCAGCCCATTAGTATGCCGTATGACAACGACGTTGCCATAGCCTCCACGCTGGAAAGTCACCACGCGCACCTTGCCATCGAAAGCCGAGCGAATGGTGTCTCCCTTGTTGGCATCTATATCCAGTCCCTTGTGCTGGCGACGAAAACGACGACGATAGCCATACTGAGAAGTGACAATGCGATTGGAAGTAGGCATGCAGAAATGGCGCAAGTCAATCTTGAGCTCTTGCGGCAACTCCACATTTCCATAGGCATTGATGAAACTTTCTTCCCAGTTGGGGTACAGGTCAGAGGCGGGATCTTCCAGATTCTCTTGCTCGAACAGGCGCTGGATTGCGACACTGTCTATTGCGCGCATTTTCTTGTCTACAGGAGCCTGACGAGCTATCAGATCCTGTCCTGCGGCGGGCAGGGACAAGGCGGCAAACAATAGCGCTATTGATGATTTGTGGATAATATCTATAAGCATAAATGATTTGTGTAGTCTTTTTCTGAAATCAATCTTGGGTTTAAGCCTCTCCGAGGCCATAGACGAAGTCAAAGGCTCCGCTCTTGTAGTCGAAAATCTCCTCGGGACGGAAGAATCGGCTCAGCTCTATGGCGGCGTTCTCAGGAGAGTCCGAGGCGTGCACGATATTCTGCTGGTTGCTCATGGCGTAGTCGCCACGAATGGTTCCTGGGTCGGCGGCGCGGCCATTGGTAAAGCCCGTCATGGCGCGAACAACGGTCACAGCTTCAACGCCCGAGAGAGCCATGGCTACAATAGGTGACGCCATCATTGAGGCGGCAAGGGCGGGGAAGAAAGGACGATCTACCAGATGTGCATAATGCTCCCGCAGGATAGCTTCGTCGAGTTGCATCATTTTCATTCCTGCTATGCGCAGGCCACGGCGCTCAAAACGATGGACAATTTCTCCTATCAACTGTCGTTGAACACAACTAGGTTTGAGCAGTACGAGGGTCGTTTCCATTATTATAATAAGGTGTAGATTCGTTTATGGGTGAATACTATTTCACGATTCCGCGACAAAAGTATAAATAATTTTTGAGATAGACGAATATCTTAACGCTTTTTATTATTTGAAGCCTCAAAAGAAGTGCAAAATTGCTTTAGAAAGCTCATTATTGGTGTTATTTTGCAGAAAAACATCACTTTTGAGAGGACATCTAATAACAAATCAGGTACATATAATGGTCACGAATTACGTACATATAATGATTATGATTTTTTTTCTTACATATAATGTTCATGAATATTCATTTATGGTTCATTACATGTCCCTAATTAATGGTCATTCGTGTGAAAAAATATTCATGAACATTTCATGTCCCTAATTAATGGACATTCGTGTGAAAAAAATGGTACACGAACATTCGTGTGAAAAAGAGATGGCACAGATATTCTATGATAACGGCAGCCGGCAGCCGCTCCGATGGCGCATTTATGGTGCCCTCGAATCAAAAAAACTCCACATTTGCAACCCGAAAAACAAATTATGCTGCACGGATGGGTCGAGAATCACTTTTTTTCACTATTTTTGTCGGCAGAAAAGCCTTTTGTGGCTCATTTTTGAGAAGATAATTATTAACCAATAAAACTGCCTTCTTATGATTGCATATCCAAAGATTGGGATTCGTCCCACTATCGACGGCCGCCAGGGTGGTGTCCGCGAGAGTCTGGAAGAGAAGACAATGGCTTTGGCCAAGGCCGTGGCCCAACTGATTACCTCGCATCTCCACAATGGCGATGGAACCCCCGTGCAATGTGTCATTGCCGATGGTACTATAGGTCGAGTGGCAGAGAGTGCTGCCTGTGCTGAGAAATTCGAGAGGGAGGGCGTAGGTGCGACCATCACCGTCACATCCTGCTGGTGCTACGGTTCAGAGACTATGGACATGAACCCACATTATCCCAAGGCCGTATGGGGGTTCAACGGGACAGAACGTCCAGGAGCCGTCTATCTCGCTGCCGTTCTGGCCGCCCACGCACAGAAGGGACTCCCAGCTTTCGGTATCTACGGACACAACGTGCAAGATTTGAACGACAACACCATCCCCGATGATGTTGCTGAAAAGATCCTACGTTTTGCCCGTGCGGCACAAGCCGTTGCCACAATGCGTGGCAAGAGTTATCTTTCCATGGGCAACACTTGCATGGGCATTGCCGGCAGTATCGTAGATGCCGACTTCCTGCAACACTATCTTGGAATGCGGACCGAGTACGTTTCCCTGGTGGAAATACTCCGAAGAGTGGACTTCAGTATTTATGACCCCAAGGAGTTTGAGAAAGCCATGGCTTGGGTGGAGCAGTACTGCAAGCCGCAGGAAGGTCATGACTACAACGAGGACCGGCCGCTCTTCCCCGGCACCCCTATGACTACATTCAATGGCAAGGGAAAGGGAAAGACCCGCTCCGAGAAAGATGCCGACTGGGAATTCACCGTCAAGACAATGATGATTATCCGAGACCTCATGGAAGGCAATCCACGCTTGCTGGAGTTGGGATATAAAGAAGAAGCCTTGGGACATAATGCCATAGCTGGTGGCGTGCAGGGGCAGCGACAATGGACCGACTACAAGCCCAACTTCGACTTCCCAGAAAGCCTGATGTGTACATCTTTCGACTGGAATGGAGCGCGAGAGGCGAAGGTGCTGGCCACAGAGAACGATTTCCTCAATGGCATGAGCATGCTCTTCGCCCATCTGCTTACGAACCGCGGCGTGATGTTCAGCGATATCCGTACCTATTGGAGCCCCGAGGCCGTGGAGCGCGTGGCGGGCAAGCGTCCTGCGGGCGCTGCTGCAGGGGGATTCATACACCTTATTAATAGTGGTGCCACTACGCTCGACGCCACAGGAGCTATGACCGATGCAGAGGGGCACCCAACCATGAAACCTCATTGGGAACTCACCCAGGCCGACATGGAAGCCTGCCTGAAAGCCACCAGTTGGATGCCAGCAGACCGCGACTACTTCCGCGGCGGAGGCTTCAGTTCCCACTTCCTCAGCCGTGGTGGTATGCCTATGACAATGATGCGAATGAACATTGTTCAGGGTCTCGGTCCCGTTATGCAACTGGCCGAAGGCTGGACCGTGGAACTCGATGCCCAGGTCAATGATATCCTCGACAGACGCACAGACCCCACGTGGCCTACGACCTGGTTCGTGCCAAGACTCGATGCGAAGAAAGACTGCTTCAAGGATGTCTATTCCGTCATGAATTGCTGGGGCGCCAACCACGGGGCCATTGCCTATGGACACATCGGAGCAGACCTCGTCACCCTGTGCTCTATGCTCCGGATCCCCGTGTGCATGCACAACCTCGCAGACGAAGCCCTCTTCCGTCCGGCAGCATGGAATGCCTTCGGGATGGACAAAGAAGGTGCGGACTACCGGGCCTGCAAGAACTTCGGACCACTATATAAATAAGGTATGGAAAAGAAAAAAGTGGTGGAGAAGCGTTATCTCTTCACCTTTATCTTGATAACATCGCTCTTCGCCCTCTGGGGCTTTGCCAACGACATCACCAATCCGATGGTGGCGGCTTTCCAGACGGTGATGGAGTTGTCAGCCGCCAAAGCCTCTTTGGTGCAGTTCGCCTTCTATGGCGGCTACGCTACTATGGCTGTGCCGGCAGCTCTCTTCATCCGTCGTTTCAGCTATAAGTCCGGGGTGTTGCTCGGCCTGGCTCTCTATGCCACCGGCGCCTTCCTCTTCATCCCTGCCGCAGAGTATCAGCAGTTCTCCTTCTTCTGCGGTTCTCTGTACATACTCACTTTCGGTCTGGCTTTCCTGGAGACAACGGCAAACCCGTTCATCCTCTCGTTGGGCGACAAATCCACCTCCACTCGTCGCCTGAATCTGGCTCAGGCCTTCAACCCCATGGGTTCGCTGTGCGGCATGGCAGTGGCTTCGTTCGTGGTGTTGCCGCAACTGCTGTCCGACAGAAGAGATGCGGCTGGTCAGATCATCTTTCCCCTGCTCTCCGAAGCCGAGAAAGCGGAGATCAGGCTCCACGACCTGGCAGTCATCAGAGATCCTTATGTCGCTATCGGCCTGGTAGTCGTAGTGATGTTTGTCATTATAGCTCTCACTAAAATGCCCAATCTCGCAGGCGAAGGAACGGACCTGCACGCAACAGTCACCTTGCGTCGGCTCTGGAGAAACAAGATCTACCGAGAGGGGGTAGTGGCTCAGGTCTTCTATGTGGCTGCGCAGATTATGGTCTGGACATTCATCATCCAATATGCCGATCGCCTGGGGATCAACAAAGCGGTGGCCCAGCGCTACAATATCGTTGCCATGAGCATGTTCCTGTGCAGTCGGTTCATCTGCACCTATCTGATGAAATACACCAATCCGCGTCGGTTGCTGGCGATCTTTGGCGTCTGTGCAGCCCTCTGTACCCTTGGAGCCATCTGCATCGACGGTCTTGCAGGCCTCTATAGCCTCGTAGGGATATCGGCATTTATGTCGCTGATGTTTCCCACCATCTATGGAATAGCTCTGGAGAACGTGGACTCCGAGGACACAACCCTGGGTGCCGCCTTTTTGGTGATGGCGATAGTAGGTGGTGCGTTAATGCCTCCCCTGCAAGGAATGATCATCGATCAGGTGACGGTCTTCGGCTGGCCTGCAGTCAATGTATCTTTTGTGCTGCCCCTGTTCTGCTTCATCCTTATCGCAATCTATGGCTACCGGAGTCTTGGGCGCCCGGAGGCCGCGGTTTAAGGGGCGCCCGGAAGGCACAGTTTAAGAGTTTAAGGTGCAGCCTTCGGTTGCGGTTTAAGGATTTAAGGGGCGAAGCCTCTGTATGCATCCACTGTAGGGACAGGCCCCCGTGCCAGCCCGTACCGCCGATCACGGCGTAAGATAACAGGCGGACCGGTTGAAGATGACAAACCTGGCTGCACACGTACAACCTGTCGGCTGTTCGGGCTGGCACAGGGGCCTGCCCCCTTCAGCGGATGTGTTCGCTGCGCCAGACGTTATCTGACCCGGCATTAAGGGTCGCTTCGCAACACGATACTTCAACAGACAATATGGAAAAACTCAATAATACAACCTACCAAAAGACACGGCGCCCCGAGCGCATCGTTCAGTTCGGCGAAGGGAATTTCCTGCGCGGCTTCGTGGAATGGATTGTCCAACGGATGGACCTATCGGGACTCTTCAGTTCCTCTGTGGTCATCGTCAAACCCCGTCCCGGTTCTCTCCAGCGCCTTCTGGAGCAAGACTGCCTCTATCATGTGAATCTCCAGGGGCTCTCCGGAGGCAACGTCGTGGACACAGTGGAACCGATAGACTGCGTCAGCCGAGCCCTCTCGCCCTACGAGGACTTTGCGGCTTTCGTCCGTCTGGCTTCACAACCCGAATTGCGCTTCGTGGTCTCCAATACCACCGAGGCCGGCATCACTTTCGACCCCGCCTGCCGACTGACCGACACTCCTGCGGCGTCGTTTCCTGCCAAACTCACTCAACTGCTCTACCATCGTTTCCGAGCTTTCGGTGGCGACCCGCACAAAGGCCTCATCCTCCTGCCTTGCGAACTCATTCCGAAGAACGGACAAGAACTGACCACCTGCATTCGGCGATATATCAAGCTGTGGGCATCGGATTTGGGAGACGACTACCGCCCCTTCAGCCGCTGGTTCGCCGAGGCTTGCTTTGTGTGCACCACCCTTGTGGACCGTATTGTCCCGGGCTTTCCGCAGAAGGAAGCAGAGGCACTGGAGCGTCGCTGCGGATATTCCGACAAGCTACTCGTGCAGGCCGAACCCTTCCATCTGTGGGTTATCGAGGCTCCTAAGCACCTCCCCCTGCAAACGCTGGCGCAGGAGTTTCCGGCGGCCGAGGCGGGACTCAACGTGCTCTTCACCACCGACGAGTCGCCCTACCATCAGCGTAAGGTGACGCTGCTGAATGGTCCTCACACCGTCCTGGCTCCCGTAGCCTTCCTGGCGGGACTCGACATCGTTCGCGATGCTTGCAAACATCCCGTCGTGGGCCGTTTTGTCCACAGAGTTATGTACGAAGAGCTCCTGCCCACTCTGGATATGCCTTCCGACGAGCTGCGTCGCTTCGCCGACGCCGTGGTGGAGCGTTTCTGCAATCCCTTCGTGGACCATCGGCTCACCAGCATCATGCTCAACTCCTTCCCCAAATACCAGACCCGCGACCTCCCGGGCCTGCTGCGTTTTGTTGAGCAGCAAGGGTGTCTGCCCCAAGGCTTGGTCCTCGGACTGGCAGCCATCTGTGTGTACTACAGAGGCCAGCAGCGAGCAGACGGAACAGCCTGCGTCCCCGACGACGACCCACGAATCCTGGAACTGCTGACATCCTTGTGGCAGAGTCACGACGCAAGGACGGTGGCCAGCGGAGTACTGGCGGCAGCAGATCTCATCTGGCACGAGCAGGGCGACCTCCGACAAGTGCCCGGGCTGGAGGACAAACTGACAGCAACTATCGAAAGCATCCTGCAACGAGGCACGCTCCAGACCGTAGCCCAACTCCTTGAATCATGAAAGACTTCCTGCAAATACATCCCCTCGACAGCGTGGCGGTGGCCTTGAAGCCGCTCCCCGGCGTTCCCGCCGGACACAAGTTTGCCCTGCGCGACATCGCTGAAGGCGAGGACGTCATCAAATATGGCAACCCCATCGGACACGCCACTCGGCCCATTGCCCAAGGAGAACTTGTGGACCACCACAATATCGCCACGAACCTAGCCGGGACCTTGGATTATTCCGATGTGCAGCTCGGCACCGACGGAACCGTCGGACAGCCACACTCCTCGAGCCCTGCCCCCGGCACCTCTCCTGCCAAGCTGCTGGAGCGGAGCACCTTCCGGGCTTATCCTCGCCCAGACGGACAAGTAGGTATCCGGAATGATATCTGGATTATCCCCACCGTTGGTTGTATCAACGATATATGCCGCCGAATAGCAGAGCGCGCAAAGGCCGAACTGGCATCTTCCCTCGCCTCCCCTTCTGCCGGCGCAGGTGCGGTGCAGACCATCCTTCATTTTGCCCACAACTACGGTTGTTCCCAGTTGGGCGATGATCACGAGAACACCCGCACAATCCTTCGGGACATGGTTCTGCACCCCAACGCAGGCGGAGTCCTGGTGGTGGGCCTCGGTTGCGAGAATAACCAGCCCCGCGAGTTCCAGCGTCTGTTGGGCGACTACGATCGCTCCCGCATCCGTTTTCTGATAGCTCAGGAGGTGGAAGGCGACGAAGTGCAGGCGGGTGTGCAGCTGGTCAGAGAGCTCTACCTCCAGGCTCTTGGCTTCCAGCGCGTGGCTGTGCCGCTGTCCAGACTGCGGGTGGGACTGAAATGCGGAGGCTCCGATGGCTTCTCGGGCCTCACAGCCAACCCCCTGTTGGGAGCGTTCTCCGACTGGCTCTGCACGCAGCAGGGCGGAACAACCATCCTCACGGAAGTGCCGGAGATGTTTGGCGCAGAACGCCTGTTGATGAGGCGTGCAGCATCGGAGGACGTCCTCCATCAGATCATCCTCCTCATCAACAACTTCAAGCAGTACTTCATCAGCCACGGACAACCCGTAGGCGAGAATCCCTCGCCCGGCAACAAAGCCGGTGGAATCTCCACGCTCGAAGAGAAAGCCCTCGGCTGCACCCAGAAGTCCGGCACTTCCCCCGTCGTTGGGGTGCTGGCCTATGGTCAGACACTCCCACCTCCCGGAAAGGAGGCTTCCGGAAAGCCCGAGGCGAACGGCCCCCACGAAGACTCCGCGGACCAACAGCAATCATCCATAAACGCCGCCACCCGTGGACTCTTCCTCCTCTCGGCCCCCGGCAATGACCTCGTAGCCTCCACAGCCCTGGCTGCTGCGGGCTGTCACCTCGTCCTGTTCACCACCGGCCGTGGCACCCCCTTCTCCACCTTCGTCCCCACCCTCAAAGTCAGCACCAACAGCGAGTTGGCTCTCCGCAAACCCGCATGGATTGATTTCGACGCAGGTGTGCTGCTGGAAGACGAACCTATGGAGCACCTGCTTCTCCGTTTCATAGCATGTGTGGTAGACGTCGCTTCCGGCATGCTCCCTACAAAAGCAGAACAGAACGGCAACGCAGACTTTGCCATCTTCAAGAACGGAGTGACATTGTGATTATTTAGTTGAGGAGTTGATTCTTTAGTTGACGAGTTGACAAGTTGACGACTTGATTCTTTAGTTGACGAGATGACGAGTTGGCAAGTTGACGACTTGATTCTTTAGTTGACAAGAAAACAACCTTAAACCGCGGCCGAAGGCTGCAACTTAAACTCTTAAACCGCACCCAACGGGCGCACCTTAAACCGCGAGCTTGCTCGCACCTTAAACTCTTAAACCGCGGCCGAAGGCTGCAACTTAAACCGCGAGCTCCGCTCGCCCCACATCAATGAAATTTATATCATGGAATGTCAATGGGCTACGTGCCTGTGACGGAAAAGGATTCCGGGATATCTTCCGGCAGATGGATGCAGACTTCTTCTGCCTCCAGGAAACGAAGATGCAAGCCGGACAACTGGACATGGCCTTTGAAGGCTACGAGAGTTATTGGAACTATGCAGAGAAGAAAGGCTATTCCGGAACAGCAATCTTCACCAGACACACGCCTCTGAGCGTCACCTATGGAATGGGAATAGAGGAACATGACCACGAAGGAAGGGTCATCACACTGGAATATCCCGATTTCTACGTCGTCACTGTCTATACGCCCAACTCCCAAGATGGGCTGAAACGCCTGGATTATCGCATGACTTGGGATGATGCTTTCCGCAAACATCTCCAGACCTTGGATGCACATAAACCCGTGCTCGTCTGCGGAGATATGAATGTGGCTCACGAGGAGATTGACCTGAAGAATCCCAAGACCAACCACATGAACGCTGGCTTCACCGATCAGGAGAGGGCGCAGTTCACCACGCTGCTGGAAGCCGGCTTCACCGACACCTGGCGGGCACGCAACCCCGAAGTCACCGACGTCTATTCCTGGTGGAGCTATCGCTTCTCGGCCCGACAGAAGAATGTAGGGTGGCGCATCGACTATTGGCTTGTCTCCAACCGACTCTTCCAGAAAGTCTGCGATACAAAAATCCACACCGACGTCTTCGGCAGTGACCACTGCCCCGTAGAAGTTGATGTGGAATTATAAAGAGGAAGTGCTATTGGAGTCCGGAAGACAGTATGACACACCTCCTGGAATCTTTAGCGGACAGCAATAAGAATGTACGGAGGTGCCAATAGAAAGTGACAAAGAGTTTACCTATTCCACGTAAAAGGCATCTTCGCAGGGTGAAAACGTTTATATTGCTGTCCGGTAAAAAAAAAAGCGGATGCATACTCTCCGCCAGGCGTCTCCTGCCTGCCCTTCTGCCTATGGTCAAATCAGCAATAAGAAAAAATACAGCACGTATATACGTATTGAAGAAAACGTATATACGTATTTGCGGATACGTATATACGTGTTGAAAGAGGTGATATGGTGCTGACTTTTCCCTGACTAAGTGCTGGCTTCACTTGGAATAGGTACACACGTTGTTGCCTCTATTTGCGGGTAGGGTACACACTGGTTTTCCCCTCCTGAGGCAGTACGCATAGACTTATTTCTCGTAGAGGTCGTCGGCGCACTCCACTTCTGCCAGTTCTTTGAGGAAGGAGGCATATTTCGCAGCCACGGCGGTTGCAAAGCGGCGACCTTTCTCGGCCGTTGCCAATTTGGGATTGCCAATTCCGGTGTCGGAAGTGACCTTTGTCCAGTGACGGGGCAGCCAGGCCACCTTCTCGCGCAGACCCTTCAGCGCAAAGGCATGAGCCTCGCCCGGACCGGCTTCGCTCAGGTTGACGAGTTCCGGGTGATAGTGCATCATGACGCTCGTCTCCAACTCATCGGCGTGGTCACCGGGATCATCGAACCATTCTTTGCCAGGCAGCACAGTGAACCATTCGCTGGAGAGAATCATGAAATCCGGATAATCCACGGCGAGGTCACGTATCATACTCTTGAAGGTGTTGCCACCATGACCATTGACAATCAGCAGTTTGCGCAATCCCTGATGATACAGCGAGGAAACGGTGTCGGCCAGAATTGCCCGCTGTGTCTCGTAGCGATAATGGATGCAGAACTTCAGGTCACGTTGGCCTGGGTTCTGGGCTCCCATGGCCACTGGTGGCAAGACCATGACCCGCAGGCCATAGTCGTCAAAAGCTTTCTGAGCGGCATCTACAGCCACATCATGTGCCAGAATAGCGTCCGTAAGGAACGGCAAATGGAGGTTGTGGGGCTCTGTGGCGCCCCAAGGGAGAATGGCCATGGCATAGTCCAATGGACGGACAACGCCGTAAGCCGAAATGCTTAAGTCTATTTCTCTATTCATAAGTGAGGGGCGAGCAAGGCTCGCGGTTTTAGGGCAGTCTTCGGCTGCGGTTTAATGTGCGAGCGGAGCTCGCGGTTTAAGAGTTTAAGGGGCAGCCTCGGCTGCGGTTTAAGGGTTTAAGGTACGCCCGTTGGGCGCGGTTTAAGAGTTTAAGGGGCGAGCGGGGCTCGCAGTTTAAGGGGATTAAGGGGATGAAACAATCTGAGCATTAGGCAGAAGAGAAACGTCAAGTGGCTTAGGATTGTTGAATACCTTTCATAGACAGGGATATGCGGCCACGGCGGCGGTCGACCTCCTGCACTCTGACACGGACGTGCTGATGGAGATGCACCACATCGGTGGGATGTTTGATGAACTTGTCGGCCAACTGGGAGATATGGACAAGACCATCTTGATGCACGCCTATATCCACGAAAGCACCGAAATTGGTGATATTGGTTACGATACCTGGCAGCTCCATCCCCTCCACCAGATCATCCACAGCAGTCACACGGCTGTCGAACTCAAAAATCTCCAGGGCCTGACGAGGGTCGCGGCCGGGTTTCTCCAGTTCTTGCATGATATCTGAGAGTGTGGGCAAGCCCACCGTTGGGCCGACATACTTCTTTATATCTATCCGCGAGCGCAACTCCTTGTCTTCAATCAGATCTTTCACCTTGCACCCTTGGTCCTTGGCCATCTGTTCCACAAGAGCATAGCGCTCTGGGTGCACGGCGCTGTTGTCCAGCGGATTCTTAGCATCGCTGATACGCAGGAAACCAGCACATTGCTCGAAGGCGGAGGGTCCCAGCCGGGGCACTTTCTTCAGTTGGGCCCTGCTGGTGAAGGCTCCGTTCTCCCGGCGGTAGTCCACGATGTTCTTGGCCAGAGCTGGGCCGAGTCCGCTGACATAGGTCAACAGGTGTACGGAAGCGGTGTTCAGGTTCACGCCCACCGAGTTCACACAGATCTCCACGGTCTGGTCCAGACTGTTTTTCAGCTTCGTCTGGTCCACATCATGTTGATACTGCCCCACCCCAATACTCTTGGGGTCGATCTTCACGAGTTCTGCCAGGGGGTCCATCAGTCGTCGTCCGATGGACACGGCGCCGCGGACGGTGACATCCTCGTCGGGGAATTCGTCGCGGGCGACTTTGGAAGCGGAGTACACCGATGCGCCATCTTCCGACACCACAAACACTTGTGCCGACGATGCCGTTTGCTCCACCACCATGTCTACGAAACTCTTGGTCTCCCGGCTGGCCGTTCCGTTGCCGATGGCTATGGCTTCTATCTTATAATTCTTGAGCATGGAACTGAGGCTCTCGAAAGCATCTGCGGTGCGCCGCACGGGAGGGTGCGGGAATATGGCTTCGTGATGCAGCAGATTGCCCTGTGCATCCAGACACACCACCTTGCAACCGGTGCGGAAGCCCGGATCGACGCCCATCACTCTTTTCTGCCCCAAGGGTGCTCCCAGCAGCAGTTGCCGCAGGTTCTCTGCGAAGACACGTATAGCCTCCTCGTCGGCAGCCTCCTTGCTCGATGCCGCGAACTCATTCTCTATAGAGGGCTGCAACAACCTCTTGTAGCCATCCGCCACGGCCTCTGCCACCAGGCGGGCCGAAGCATTGTCAGCTCTGACCCACTGATGACACAGCCGCTCGGTGTTCTCCTCCTCGTCTACGGTGATACTCACCCGGAGTATGCCCTCGGCCTCGCCGCGGCGCATGGCCAGCAGCCGGTGGCTGGAACAGCGCTTCAGCGGTTCGCTCCAGTCGAAGTAGTCATGGAACTTCTGCGCCTCGTCCGTGTCGGCCTTCGCCTTCACGACCTTAGAGCTGATGACAGCCGTACGGCGGAAACTGCCACGAATGCTCTGGCGCGAGCGCTCGTCCTCGCTGACCATCTCTGCGATGATGTCTTGCGCTCCCTTCAGGGCCGCAGACACCTCCTTCACGTCCTCGGTGAGGAACTCACCGGCCACCACGTCTGGTTGATCATCACGCTGCAGCAGCAGCCTCATCGCCAGCGGTTCCAGCCCCTGCTCGCGGGCCACCTGAGCACGGGTCCGGCGCTTAGGCTTGTAGGGCAAGTAGATGTCCTCCAGGGCTGTGGCGTCCCAGCAATCGCGGATTCGTGCTTCCAGTTCGGGCGTCATCTTCTGGAGTTCTGTGATGGTCTTGACGACCGTCTCCTTTCGTTTCTGTATGTCCTTCAGGCGGTCGTTCTGTTCGCTGATGGCACTTATCTGCACTTCATCCAGGGCGCCAGTGACTTCCTTGCGATAGCGGGCAATGAAAGGTATTGTGGCGCCATCGTCCAGAAGGGACAAGGTGCCAGCCACCTGCCGGACGCCGATGCCGGTGCGTTCGGCTATGAGGGTTGCAAAAATTGAATGTTCCATATATAAAATAGGTATAGCGAGTGCAAAGATAGTGAAAAGTCGTTATTATTTGCGAAGAGTGAAGCAGAAACTTTAGACATTCGACATTTAAGTATAAACTTTTTTCTACCTTTGCACCCAAATTTAAAAAAAATACTATGCAAATAGGCGAAAAAGTAAGATTCCTGAACGAAGTCGGAGGTGGTGTCATTGCCGGCTTCCAAGGAAAAGATATCGTGCTCGTAGAGGACGAGGACGGATTCAACATCCCGATGTTGCGCTCGCAAGTGGTGGTCATCGAGACGAATGCCAATAACTTTGTCAGGAAACCCAAGACCAGCAAACCGGCAGCGACCCCTGCACCCAGCAGCGCTGCGGCCCAACCTGCCGTGGAACGGGTGAGCCTGAAAACAGCCATGAACGCCAACCTGAACGCTGAGGAGCCGGACACGGAACCCTCTGACCGCCCCATCACCTATCAGGCCAAGCCCAAGGAACGCAAGGGTGGCGAACTACTCAATGTTTGCCTGGCTTTCGTCCCCGAGAACTCCCGGGAGCTGAGCAGCACGCGTTTCGAGGGATATCTCGTCAACGACTCCAACTACTTCATCAGTGTAGTGGTGTCCAACAACGAGGGAGCTGCATGGCACGTCCGCTGGCACGGGACCATGGAACCAAACACGAAGCAACATATCGAGACCTTCGACCGCTCGGTGCTCAACGACCTGCAGCGCCTGTCGGTGCAACTGATTGCGTGGAAGCAGGATAAACCTTACATGCTGAAACCGGCGGTGGGCGTGGAGCTGCGCCTGAACACGGTGAAGTTCTACAAGCTCCACGTGTTCCAGCCATCACCTTTCTTCCGGGAGCCGGCCCTCATCTATGATATCGTACGCGACGACCGCCCCATCCGTCAGGTGTTCGTAGAAGCCGAAGAGGTGCTGGACGCCATTCGTGAAGGCGAACAGCCTGCAGAGCGCGAAGAGATCTTCCACCCCGTGGGTTCTGAAGTGCCCGCCCAACCACAAAAGGACGAGACACAGGAGGCCGCCGAGCCACAGGAGGCTGCCCCACAGGTTCCTGTACAGCGCACCCGTGCCGAGGAACGGGAGGCCCTGAAGGCTGCCAAGCGGGCTCTGAAGGCCGAACAGGCACGCAAAGCCGAGGCCAAAGCCAAGAAAGAGAAAGCAGCAGCGGCCGAACAGGAGAGCATCATCGAAATAGACCTGCACATCAATGCGCTGCTCGACAACACCGAAGGGCTCTCGCCCTCCGTGCTGCTGAACACGCAACTGACGGAGTTCCGCATCATCATGGACCGGAATATCAAGAAGAAGGGACAGCGCATCGTCTTCATTCATGGAAAAGGAGATGGCATCCTGCGCGACTCGATTATCAAAGAACTCAACCGGCGCTACCGCACCTGCACCTATCAGGACGCCTCGTTCCAGCGCTATGGTTTCGGCGCCACCATGGTGACTATTAATTAGATATATGATATCACCCAAGGACATCCGCATAGCAGACTTCGCCTACGACTTGCCCGACGAGCGCATTGCCAAATACCCACTGGAGCAACGCGACTCGTCGAAGCTGCTCGTCTACGACCACGGACATATCTGCCACCATCACTTCCGGGACCTCCCCAGTTTGTTGCCCCAGGGTTCACTGATGGTGATGAACAACACGCGAGTCATCCAGGCTCGCTTGCATTTCCGCAAGGAGAGCGGTGCGCTCATCGAGGTTTTCTGTCTGGAGCCCGCCAGTCCGCGCGACTATGCACTGATGTTCCAACAGACGGGCTGCTGCGTCTGGCACTGCCTCGTGGGCAACAGCAAGAAATGGAAGACCGACGCCCTGCGCCGCACCATCGTCGTGGATGGTCAGGAGGTGGTCCTCTCGGCCGAACGCCTGCAACCCTCTCCCGATATGCCCTCGCCCACGGGAGGCGAGTCGCTCATCCGCTTCTCCTGGTCCCAGAGTGCCGTGAACTGGGCGCAGGTGCTGGACGCCTGCGGAGAACTGCCAATTCCCCCGTACCTCAACCGCAAGACCGAAGACAGCGACCTGCAGACCTATCAGACCGTATACTCCAAGGTCAAAGGAAGTGTGGCGGCACCCACAGCGGGGCTGCACTTCACTCCCGCAGTGCTGGAGGCCATAGACAGCCGCGGCATCGAACGGGCGGAACTGACGCTGCACGTGGGGGCCGGAACGTTCAAGCCCGTGAAAAGCGAACGAATAGAAGGACATGAGATGCACAGCGAGTGGATCTACGTGCCACGCAGCGTTGTGGAAGCGCTGCTGCGCCACAACGGCGAGTGCACGGCAGTAGGCACAACCAGCGTCCGTACGCTGGAGTCGCTATTCTATATCGGACAAAAGATCATCAGCAATCCTGATGCCACGGAGGAGCAGCTGAAGGTGGGACAATGGGAACCGTACGAACAGACATTCGAGGACGACGCCATGGCTCCTCTCCGTGCCATCCTCGGATGGATGGACCGCCATCAGGTCAACGCGCTACACACCTCCACGCAAATCATCATAGCACCCGGATACCACTATCATATCGTCCGCCGGATGGTCACCAACTTCCACCAGCCACAGTCCACGCTGCTGCTGCTGGTGTCGGCTTTCGTAGGAGGCGAGAGATGGAAGGACATCTATCGATATGCCCTCGACAACGACTTCCGTTTCCTCAGCTATGGCGACAGCAGTCTCCTCATTCCCTGATACTTATTCTGCTCACCCGATCCAAAGATGATAGCCACCCAGAAAGACAACGGCGAAGAGTTGTTCCCCATTGTAGACGAAGCCGGACATGTGATAGGTTCCGCCAGCCGAGCCGTTTGCCATGGCGGTTCCCACCTGCTCCACCCCGTAGTACATCTGCATGTTTTCAATAGCCAGGGCGACCTATATCTGCAACGCCGCCCTCTCTGGAAGGATATTCAGCCGGGGAAGTGGGACACCGCCGTAGGGGGGCACATAGACTTCGGCGAGGGCATTGAGGAAGCCCTTCGGCGGGAAGCCTCCGAAGAGTTGGGAATCGAGGATTTCGTGCCAGAACCGCTCCCCTCGTATGTCTTCGAGAGCGACCGTGAGCGTGAACTCGTCTATCCTTTTCGCACCATCTTCGAGGGCCCCATTTATCCCAGCGCTGAGACTGCAGGCGGGCGATTCTGGTCGGCACAAGAACTTGCCGAAGTCATCTCCTCCCCCTCCCCCCAGCTCACGCCCAACTTCATGAGCGAATACCAGCGCCTCTTCCTGTAATCCTTTTTTTCCACCACATTTTCAGAGAGGGGGGAGAGAGAACACCAGACCGACAGGAAACAGGATACAATAAATAATAAATATGGCTGGCGCGGAGCGAATACACCCTCTGTAGGGGCGGGCCCCCGTGCCAGCCCGAACAGCCGACAGGCTGTGAGAATACAGACGAACCGATTGAATACACCCTCTCCTGACTTCGTCATCGCGCCTCCCAAACTTCTTTGAAAAAAATGTGATAGGCTTATGCTTCCTCAAGCGGAGGCCAGCCATGAATAATGTTGTTGTAAATAAACTACATACTACGCAATAATAGAGGGAATGGAGTTTTATCGAATGCTTACGTCTTTGCATACTCGATTAAAATATACCAAACAGCAATAAATTCTAATCGGTAATAGGGTCGCAGAATGTAGAATGAATGTTTGCTTGGATGTGGGGAAATAGTTCTTGGGGATGGCAAGTATAGGGTGGGGGAAAAGGGAGTTATAGTGCCTTCTTTGTTCGGTCATGATCGAACGTTTGTTCGAACATGATCGAACGTTTGTTCGAACATGACCGAACAAAGGAGAGGGTGTAACCTCTTAAAACGGGGGTTAGGACCTGCTGAAAAATGGGACTATACAAGGGGTGGGGAGAGTGTAATTGTCTAGAAAGGAAGCTGTAGAGCGAGACTGATAAAGGTTGATATTTTTCCGGTTGAGGTAATTATGATTTGGATGCATCATCAAGAGAGGGTAAAGGCGGTTGTGAATCAGTTTCCGGTTGAGGGTAAATCTGATTTGGATGCATCGGCGAGAGAGGGTAAAGGCGGTTGTGAATCAGTTTCCGGTTGAGGGTAATTCTAATTTGTATGCATCGGCGAGAGAGGGAGCAAGGGTTGTGAGAAATACTCTCGCGCGCGCACGTGAGAACATTGTTTTCCATACATTTTTACATTCAATAAGGGTTAAATGATTAAGTTTCATTTTGTTAATATGATGTATTTATGATGTATTTTAGGATGTAAAAATGTATTTTGAATGAATTTTTCGTGAAATTTAATGTTTACGAGGAGAAAAATCTGTTATTTTTTGCATATTTATGCTTTTCTTTGTTACTCCTTTATGCTTTTCTTTGTTACTCCTAACTTGTTTAACTCTGTAGCTGGAATGCTATCATGTTTTCGCCCCCCCCCAATATGTTTACTGCGTTACTTGGAGATGATTCTGCGAGTAACATGACGCATGGTATGGGGGCTGGCAGAAAACGGCTGGCAGAGTGAATGCATCCACTACTTCAAGTCAAGAAAAAGTCCGGGGACAGCCTAC
>JAILFY010000076.1 GCA_024697285.1 Bacteroidaceae bacterium | reverse complement strand
CTTCTATGTGAACCGATGCGGATTCCACATCGTGGAGTTCTTCAATGAGCATCATCCCTATCAAGGCTCTGATGTCGAGGATGTCAGCGTATTCGGCGGAGCCTTCAGATTCCAGAAAGTCATAAAGTAAACAAGTAAATTCCAATTTCTCGGACTGCTATATCATATAGCAGCAGCCTATCTTGACATCCCTTGCTGGCACTTCTGTATGCGCCCATCGTATCTGCCATCGGCAATGTCATGGACTTCATGGTCGGCACGTCTGAGTTGGATTTCATCCTTCGTTTTCTCGCCATGGCAGAATTGAAGCGAGCTTCATTCTGCTCATTTGGCTTAGCGAAAACGTTCGTTGGCATTGCGCTCGGCTTTGCCGCTTCGCTCGTCGAAGAACCTGCCCAAGGTGCTTGCCAAGGGAAATTGGGTGATTTAAGGGAACACCCTACGAACCATCTGTGCTCATCCACCCGAGGTACAATGGCGGTACAAAATTACTCTAAAAGGGGCAAACACGCAATAGGCAAAGAATAAGGTTAGTTAAGCGGAGTTAATTGTAGGACAGTGTTTTACGCGATTCGATTTAAGGTTTGATTAGGTCGGTTTAGACCCAATTTAATCGGTGAAGGATTATGCCACTTCAAGCGGAGGTCTGCCATGAAAAAAGTAATGGAAATAAACCACATTCTACACAAAAACAGAGAAAATGGACTTTTATCGAATGCTTACGTCTTTGCATTTGCGGTTTTAAATATACCAAACAGCAATAAAATCCAATCGGAAATAGGGTCGCAGAATGGAGGATGAATGTTTGCTTGGTTCTGGGGGAATATATCTTGTGGATGGAAAGTATAGGGTGGCGAAAAAAGGGGCTATAGTGTCTTCTTTGTTCGGTCATGATCGAACGTTTGTTCGAACATGATCGAACAATGGTTCGAACATGACCGAACAAAGAAGGGGGTATAGCCCCTTAAAACAGGGGTTAGGACCTGTTGAAACATGGAACTATACAAGGGGTGGGGAGAATGGTAGTTATCCTGAATGGAGGGTGTTGAGCGAGGCTGGTAAAGGTTAACATGTTTCCGGTTGAGGGTAAATCGGATTTGAATGCATCGGCAAGAGGGTGAATAAGTTTCCGGTTGAGGGTAAATCTGATTAGAATGCATCGGCAAGAGGGTAAAGGCGGTTGTGAATAGGTTTCCGGTTGAGGGTAAATCGGATTTGGATGCATCATTAAGAGAGTTGAGGCGGTTGTGAATAAGTATCCAGTTGAGAGTAAATCTGATTTGGATGCATCGGCAAGAGGGGGAGCAAGGGTTGTGAGAAATATCCTCGCGCGCGCACGTGAGAACATTGTTTTCCATACATTTTTACATTCTATATGAGTTAAATGACTTAATTTCATTTGATTAATATAATGTATTTATGATGTATTTTAGGCTGTAAAAATGTATTTTGAATGATTTTTTTGCAAAAATATTGGAAAAGGGGAAAGTAAATATGTTAAAATTTGCATATTTATGATTTCCTTTTTAAATATGTAGCGTTAAAGTAGGGGCAGGAAATGTAGGGAAGAAAACGCCTGGTGGAGAGAATGCATCCATTGATTATTTTCCGGACAGCAATTATTGTTAACAAAAAAAATGAATGTCGAAGTCAGAAGAGGACGAAGGGCAATGCACTTCGGAAACATCAAATACAGAAAAGGGCAGGGGCGATGTGCTGCACTTCGGGAATAGGGTGTCCAATTTGTTGTACCTAAAATTTCTTCAGTTATTTGAAACACTTCTTTATATACAAGGATTGTAAGAGAGTTTATCGAGCAAAACAACTTTGATATCAAATTACACTTCTTTTGTTTTTATAACGCATTGATATATTTCTATTTGTATTAAACATTCTATTTAAAAGTGATTACATCAAATTGGACACCCTACTTCGGGAACATCAAATACTGAAAAGAGCATGGGCGAAGTGCAATGCACATCGCCCATGCCTTTTTTCATAACTTTCGGGCATATCGAGTCTACTATCCCTAAAGTTTCCGATATTTCAGTTTCTATCTATATTAGACAACTACTCTTCGGAGAACTGTCGGATGAGTTGTTCATCAGCGAGTCGACAGATGAGCAACGTGTCGTCTTTCTCCGCAACGATATATCCGTCTAATCCCTGCACCACCACCCGGCGCTCGTCGGTAGTGTGGATGATGCAATTGCGTGTGTCGTACAATCGCACGTTCTCTCCGATGGCGGCATTGCCTTGCATATCCCTCGGCATCCGTTCTATCAGGGAGCCCCACGTGCCCAGGTCGCTCCATCCGAAGTCTGCGGGGAAGACATATATCTCATCAGCTTTCTCCATCACAGCGTAGTCGATGCTGATGCTGGGGCACTGCGGGAACTGCTCATTGATGATGGCTTGTTCGTCTGAAGTACCATATACGTTCTGCAGACTCTCGAAGATGGTGGAAATCTCCGGTGCATAAATGCGTAAGGCATTGATGATAGTGGAAACGCGGAAGATGAATAGACCGCTGTTCCAGAAGTAGTTCTTCTGTGCAATGTAGCGGCGAGCAGTGTCTGCGTCGGGTTTCTCCCGGAAACCGTCGACCTGGAATATTTCCTTGTTGCGGGCACAGGAGGCCGAGAGATCAGCTTGTATGTAGCCATAGCCCGTCTCGGGACGAGTGGGCTTTATTCCGAGTGTGACGATAGCATCCGTCTCGGAGGTGAAATGCAATGCCGAACGGACCACACGCTGGAACTCCTGCTGGTTCATCACAACATGATCAGCGGGCGAAACGACAATATTGGCATGCGGATCCACACACTTGATGCGCCAACTGACGTAGGCAATGCACGGCGCAGTATTTCGCCTACAAGGTTCCATGAGGATATTTCCTGCAGGGATTTCGGGCAACTGTTCTCTCACAAGTTCTGCATAGGCCTCGCTTGTTACCACCCACGTGTTTTCCACCGGGCAAACGCCACAAAACCTATCATAGGTCGACTGAAGAAGGGTGCGTCCACAACCCAGCACATCGATGAACTGCTTGGGACGTTGGGGGGTGCTCATCGGCCAAAAACGGCTGCCAACGCCACCTGCCATAATAACTAAATGATCACTCATGGAATACCTTATTATATAATGTAAGCGTTCTTGTTAACTAAATCCTCTGTTGGGCCTGCCCGGCTCGTCAGTATCCTTTGGGGTAGGACACCGGCGATGCCCTGCTCACTGGGCTACTTAGGTGGGCGTCACCGACAAAGCCAATTAGCGTGAGCAGGTCCACCAGCACTTATTTTATCAGCATCTTACGGCCATTGACGATATACAAACCGCTGCGAACAGGCCTTGCGACCCTGCGGCCCATAAGATCAAAGACATTCTGATTGCGCGTGCCCTCGGTCCGCAGAGCAGAAACGGCATCGATGGTCGCAGACAGCGTCACGGACTCCTCGTTGCTCCACTTCGTGCCTACGCCCTCGGCATCCACTGCCTGCACCTGCAGCGTATAAGTGTAACCCGGTTTCATTCCCGTGAAGCTGTAAGTCGTGTCTTGCACATTTTCTATGGTCGTCACTACCGGAGCCCTACGGGGAGCCAGTTTGCGTAGCGTCCTCCTGGCAGCAATCCTTGCGGGAGCCTCTTCCGCCTCCTCGAAAAAGAGCGTTGCAATCTCATCATCCGAGAAGACACCATCCAGCGTCAGTACGAAACAGAGCCATATACGTTTCCCCTCTCCCTCGAACCTCACATAGTAACTTTCGGGAACATCGGAGAACGAAAGCAGGATATATTCTTCGTAGCTTGGTTCCACGGTCTGCGACTGCAGGAGCTCTCCATTTTCATCGAGCAGAGAGACCTTCACCTGCGAACCATCTTCTTTATAGGATATCATGTTCATCCAGTCAAAGGCCGCCATGTAGATAGTCAGGTTGCCCGTCTCGCCATTCATCAGCGGAGTAGTCATATAGCCCGTAGCTCTAGACGTTCCCAACTTGGCGCCATAATATCCCTTATAGACCTTGCTTCCGGTCCATCCAGCCACGAGAGTATAGTCATCCAGTTCACCGGAGATATCCTTATTACCTTCCGCCGTGGCGTCCTCCTCCACATAGAATTTCTCGAATTGCTCCACCATATTCACGTAGTTCCAGAGATCGTTGATGGAATCCGCACCCTCAGGAGCCACCGCGGTGTAGCGCAGGTTATAACTTACAGCGCCTTCCACCTTGGACCATCTGGCCGTGAACTTCGTGGAGTCAACATCCTCGAAGACACTCATCAGCACAGGAGCCTCGAGGTCGGAAGTCTGTCCGCCCATGAAGGTGAAGGATATCAAGCCATTCGTTTCGGTGATTTCGGTGATGGGTTTGTGCATCAGCTTCTTGCCGTCGGTATTGGCATTGAAGAGGGTGGCGGCGGGGGTACTCTCGTCCGTCAGCGCCGTGTTCCTCTTGGAACCCGGCCACGTATCGCCGTCGTTGGCGTAGTAGTAGGTATTACCAGAATAAGAAGAGGAATTGTACTTGTTGTCGGCTGGAATAATCGACATGCGCAGGTGAGACTGGTCGTTGTTGATCGTATTGTTGTACCACGCATTCTGGTTGTAATCCACATGCAGTATCAGCATGCCGTGGCCCACTGCAGTCTTGTCCCATCCCACCTTCTGATGGTTCTCCAGCAAGTAATACTCCTTCTTGTTCTTATCGTTGTAGATGACATAGGCTTCGGGATTCTCCTCGATATTCTTCATCTCACTGACTACACATCCTTCGTTCAGTTCCACCGGTTCCAGCCATCCGCAGAACCAGCGCTCGTAGGAGGTATAGCCAGCGGGGCAGAACCCGTTGTCGTTGTAGCAGCCATAGTCCATGATACTCCATTCGCTCATTCCGAAGGTGGGGGTGCTTCCCGTGGCGTAGAAATCAGGCAGTCCCAGACAATGGCTGTACTCGTGGCACATCGTACCTATTCCGTCGAGGGTGCTGCCTTTCGTGCCACTGAGTTCAGAGCCGCAGGCATAGGTGCTGACAATCGTTCCATCGAGAATAAGGTTGGAGCCAGTGGCAGAAGCCAGGTCCCACTGATGCGGCCACACCGTGTTGGCAGAAGCACCACTCGCCTCGGAGTATCCGGCATAGACGACATAGATATTCTCCACTTGACCATCGCCGTCCCAGTCGTAGTTCTTGAAATTGACCTGATCGTCTACGAGCTTACAAGCCTCCTTGATCATCTCGCCCGGTCGCTTGTCATTGCCTCCTTCGTTGGCGCCATAATAAGCCATGTTTCCGGAGAGCGTTACCGGTCCCACTACGTCGAACTCAATATCAAACTGATTATAGCTCTGGTAGCGGAAATATTCTCGGACGCTGCCATAGTTACCTCCGTAAGGGTTCCCAATGGCATTCAGCATCTGGTTGAAGAGTTCACTCGACTTATCGCCATTAATCATAGACAGATCCGCAAAGTTCACCAAGATAAGCAGTCCCCTGCGAGTGGTTACCTCGTCGGCCAAGAGAGGAGCCCTGCGGGATTGCATGGCACGGCGCATCCGCTGAGCCAACTGCTCGCGGCCGGCAGTACGGCGCTCCAGAGCCTGGCGATGCAAAGTCTGGACGTCACGACTGTCGCGAGCCCAATACCCCTCTGCCACTTCGCAGAAAGGAGTGCCATCGGCGGTTGTATAATAATGAAAAGATTCATCGCCTTGCAGATAGACCGTGAGTTCCGTTCCATCGGCCTGTCGGACGACTCTGCTCACACGACGTGCAGGCACTGCATAACACAGGGTGCTCAACAAGCAGCAAGCGACAAAAAGAGAGAAATGTTTCATGTAGTTGATTGAAAAAAATAAGAATATAAATGATTTATTTCAAGATTACTTTATGCCCGTTCTTCAGATAGAGCCCTTTGGTAGCGGGCATGCCCACTGCCCTTCCGCTCAGGTCGTACCACAGGCCCTCTCCCTCTGCATCCTTTGCAAAGGGAACAGTCACGCCGTCGTAGTCTTCCCCGTCGAAGAGGAAATTGACTTGGTTGTTGTCTTCGTCAATCCGTATCTGAGTGACCGTATGAGGCATATACCCCTCCGTGAACAGCGTGGCAGCCGGCACGGAAGTTGCGGTCAAAGAATCGTTGCATTGCTCTACACCATTCTCATCCTCATACACATAAGGATAGAGGTTCCCGGACCATGTCTTCCTCAGTTCGGTGCCATTCCCCGTAACGCTGGAACCGATGTATCGGTTGTTGGCAGCGATGATGGTCATACGCTGATGCGTAGCGGTGGCGTTAACGGTGTTCCTGTTCCATGCCGAAGCAGAGAAGTCCACGTGAGTTACCTGTAATCCTTTTCCCATCCGCGCCAGATTCTTGTCCCACTCATAAGGCAATCGTGCCTCCAGTACATAATACTCGTTCGCATTGGCAGGATTGACAATCTTCAGTCCTTCCCCCTCAGGCGAGGCAATAGGATCGAGTGTATAAGTACCGGGCTCGGTAATCTCGCGGAGGGGGCGCCATCCCATGAAGTCACGTTCATAGGCGGTGTAGGCCACCGGACAATAGCCGTTCTGCATATAGCAGCCATAGTCCATAAGGCTCCAGAGATCCATCCCGAACCCCTTATAGTTGGTATCGTAGAAATCCGGCAGTCCCAGCGCATGGCTCAGTTCATGACACATGACTCCGATGCCATCGGGCGCAGCGTCCAGCACTGTTACTCCGTCTGTTGCCACCTTTCCCCTATTCTCTGAGCAGCATCCGAAAGTAGCAAAGACCACGGATGAGTTGTCGCCGGTCGTAACCGTTATCGGACTTGTCAACTCTTTCGGCCAGATAAGATTGGTGTTTCCTTGAACCGTATTTTCTCCACATCCAGCATAGATGATGAACAACATATCCACCTGATTCTTGTTCTGGTTGTCGAAGTCGCTCCAGTCCCCGTCGTAGGCTTTCATCGCCAAATTGACGACCTCCTTGCGGAAACTGCTGAACCCTACATCCTTGCTCCCCCCGTTTGCTCCGTAGGTGGCTACTGTTCCACTGACGGTCACCGGCCCTATCACCTCGAACTCCGGTTGGAGGAGACTGTCGCTCTGTGCGAGGAAATAGTCGCGCACACTGCCGAAACTGCCATGATCCATATAGCGTTTTCCGTCGCGCGTACCATTACAATAAAGGTCATAGTACGCATTCACCTGCTCGTTCGTCTCTCCCACGCTAAAGGTGGAGTCCTGGAAGTTCACCAGCACAACGGGCACTTTGGGCGCTCCCACCGACTTCAGCGGAGCCGTGGACTGCGACCCGATGCGACGGGCAGCAGCGCGGCGGGCTGTAGAGATAGCTACGGCATCTTCTACTTTCATCCCCGTACGGCGGAACACCTTGGGATTCTCTTCCGACGGCACTATTACCTCCCCTTCGTCGGAGAGATAGCAGCTGTAATGCTCATCGCCGTAGGTCGTCACGGCTATTTCAGACCCATCGTTGAGAAGAACCTTCAGCCGCAGTCGTTCAGCAGGCACAGCCCACACGATGATTGCGGCCAACAACAGAAATATCAATAAGGAGAGTCGTTTCATAAAGCAAGAATATTAAAGAATCATGCAAAAAGTACTGTATGAGTGTGCAAAAGTACAGCTATTTCCTAAGCATCGCAAGCAAAAGTCCCAAAAAACACGAATCTGACAGGCAGAAATCCTCATTTTCCCTTTTTTCTTAGCGGCTTATGGAAGAAATTATCTACCTTTGTCCTTCGAAATATCAAACCAATAACGAATCCTCAACCCCATGATTGTCTATCCAAATGCCAAAATCAACCTCGGTCTGAACGTCGTAGGACGTCGTCCTGATGGTTATCACAACATAGAAACGATCTTCTACCCCATTCCTTTGCAGGACGCACTGGAAGTGCAGGAACTTGCCGAGCACCCCGAGAGCACTCCCAACGAAGAAAAGCCCGCACTCACTACGACCATCGACCGCCATCGTTTTCGTCAGAGCGGCGCCCCCCTGGACTGCGACCCGGAGCAGAACCTCGTACTACGCACCTTGCACCTGCTGGAACAAGACTTCGAGTTCCCGCCCCTGGACATCTATCTCTACAAGCACATCCCTTCGGGAGCCGGACTGGGTGGCGGTTCGTCCGATGCCGCTTTCATGATGCGCCTGCTCAACGAGAAGTTCCATTTGGGGCTGAGCGATGAAGAACAGATGCGCCGCCTGGCTACGTTAGGAGCCGACTGCCCCTTCTTTGTCCTCAACCGTCCGTCCTTCGCCACCGGCATCGGCGACAATCTAACGCCCATCGACCTGGATCTCAGCGGATGGCACATCGTACTCGTGAAGCCCGACATCCATGTGAACACCGGCGAAGCCTATGCCGGAGTCACTCCCCAGGAGCCCCTCATGTCGTTGGATTACATAGCCAGCCGTCCCGTCAGTGAATGGGAGACCCTCATGCACAACGACTTCGAGCCCAGCGTCTTCTCCCATCATCCTGAGATAGCTGGTATCAAGGACCGTCTCCTCGATCTTGGAGCCACCTATGCTGCAATGTCAGGCAGCGGCAGCGCCGTTTACGCCCTCTTCCAGAACCACCTCGAGCACATAGAAGAGAAGTTCCCCAACTACTACGTCAGGCAGCGGAACTTGTAGTCCTCCTACAAGCATCCACAGCGATAGTTGCAGCGCTCCTCGCCCTTCCGAAGCGATAGCTGTATCGTTCCTCACCCATCCGAAGCGATAGTTGCAGCGATCCTCACGCATCCGAAGCGATAGTTGTATCGTTCCTCACCCATCCGAAACGATAGTTGCAGCGCTCCTCACCCTTCCGAAACGATAGTTGTGTCGCTCCTCACGCATCTGAAACGGGATTTCCGGCTCTTCCCTCCACCCCCAACCAGGACTAGTATTGCTCCTCAGCGCATCCACAGCGATACTTGTTGTATCTCCCACGCATCCGAAGCGGGATTTGATGCGCTCCCCCACCCTCAATAAAATAACAATCCCGAAGGGTTGACAGACCATCGTTTTACCCGTCTGTCACCCCTTCGGGTTTCTTCATCATCTCATATCAATCACCCTCTTGTGGAGTAGATGGGACTCGAACCCACTACCTTTTGATTGCGAACCAAATGCTCTACCAGATGAGCTACTACCCCAATATAATCAAAGTTCCCATAATATTCTATCTATCCCCCATCATAATCCATTTCACCACTAAAGTATAATCCCCATCACATTCCATTCACCCATATCATTCAAATTCCGGTGCAAAGATACATCATTTTTCATTACGTTGTTCTCTGCACCCCCTTTTTTTTCTTCTTTTTAATATATTGGAGTTCCGCGCCTCTTCATTACCCCCTTCCTGATGGAAGGGGAACTACGGCTTCATACCCTCTTGCCATCCCCTTTTCCACCTCTGCCGCCGTTCCCGCTCGCCACCTTTCAAGCGCCCCTTTCTCCTTCCGACCCCTTCTTGACGGAAGGGGAACTACGGCTTGTGGGAAAGGAGGGGGGAAGGAGGGGGAAGGAGGAGAACAGCGGCTTGGGGGAAGGGGGGGAGGAAGGAGGTGAAAAAGAGAAACGCCGTCCCGCGGAAGGACGGGACGGCGAGGGAGATAAAAGGGATTAAAAATAAACTGAAGGGTAGATTGGGGAAGGAGGGGAGGTTAGCAGAGCTTGCGGGCACCATCGCCGATGACGACATCGATGATGACAGGCTCCTTGCCGAACTTCTCCTTGAACTGCTCGCGAGCGGCCTTGACGAAGCTGTCGTAGTAGTGCTCGTCGACAAGGTTGATGGTGCAACCACCAAAACCGCCACCCATGATACGACTACCAGTGACACCCTGATCCTTGGCTACGTCGTTGAGGAAGTCGAGTTCCTCGCAGCTTACCTCGTACTCCTTGGAGAGACCATGATGCGTCTCGTACATCATCTGACCTACGGTCTCGTAGTCGCCAGCCTCGAGGGCGTCGCAGACCTTGAGAACACGTTCGCGCTCACCGATGACATAGTGTGCACGCTTGTAGTCCTCCTCGCTGATGGAAGCCTTGACCTCGTCGAGCTGTTCGTAGCTGGCATCACGCAGGCTCTCCACTTCGGGATGAAGGGCGTGGATAGCTGCAGCGGCGCGCTCGCAGGAGAGGCGACGGTCGTTGTAGGGGGAACCAACGAGGGCGTGCTTCACATTGCTGTTGACCAGCACAAGCTTGTAGCCTTTGGGGTTCCAGGGGAAATATGCCACCTCACCGCTACGGCAGTCCATGCGCATCAGATGGCCAGCCTTGCCGAGGCAAGAGATAGCCTGGTCCATGATACCGCAGTTCACACCGATATACTTATGCTCGGTGCGCTGACCCACCTTGGCAAGTTCGAGACGCTCGATCTTGTTGTCGCCGAAGAGGTCATTGAGGCCATAGGCAAAGCAACTCTCGAGAGCAGCGCTGGAGCTCATGCCTGCACCGAGGGGTACGTCGCCAGCAAAAGCAGTGTTGAAGCCCTCGACGGGTACTCCGAGAGCCATCATCTCACGGCAAACGCCAAAGATATAACGAGCCCAAGTGGCCTTGGGGCCCTGCTCGTCGTCGAGCGAGAACTGCACGCGGTCCTTAAGGTCGATGCTGTAGGCATCAACAGTGCGAGTGCCGTTGGGTTTGATTTCAGCAATCATGCCCTGTTCCACAGCTCCGGGGAATACGAAACCATTGTTGTAGTCGGTGTGTTCTCCGATGAGGTTGATGCGGCCGGGAGCTGCATAGACATTACCTGTGCTGCCGTCGAAATGCTTGATGAAGCGGCTGCGAACGTCGTCAATAGTTAATTTCATAGTGTTAATGTTTTTTGAGGCCCCCTCCCGCCTCCCGATGTGGGAGGGGGCAGGTGGTCTATGGGTTAATAAATGATTAAGTTTAGTCTACGGGGATGTCCTTGTTTACATTCTTGCAACCGATGACGGCGAAGAACAGGATGTAAGCGACCATGGCCACCTGGAGCCAATAGCTCGTGATGGAATCAGTGTTCTTGGCAATAACATCTTGCAGCCAAGGCATAAGTCCACCACCAACAACCATCATCATGAAAATGCCAGAAGCGGCTTCGGTATACTTGCCAAGTCCTTCGACGGAGAGGTTGAAGATACCACCCCACATGATGGAAGTACACAGACCGCAAGCTGCCAGGCAGAATACCTTAACAGGAATCTGATGGCCCTTGAACTCTGTGGCAAAGCTCTCTGGAAGTAAGATTGCAGCCAAAAGCAGGATGATAGCGATGGTAGCAACAACTGTCATCTGTGTCTTTGTGCTTACTTTGCCGCTGATGAAAGTGGAACTGAATCGGCCAATAAGCATCATAAACCAATAGGATGCTGCAAGGGTGCCACCGATAGCTGCAGAACCTTCAAAGCCCATATTGGTGACATAGAAATTCAAGTGCATAGGTATACCGATTTCAACACCTACATAGAAGAAGATAGCAATGACGCCGAAGATCAAATGACGGAAGCGAAGTGCTCCTTTCATAGATTCCATCAGTGAACCGCTGTCACCAAAATTGGGCTCGGGTATTGTAACGAAATAGATGATACAGAACGAGATGGCAAAGACGGCCATGCCAATGAACAACAGCGGCGATACGTCGGACATGCTGGTGTTTTCTGTAACGGTGCCGACAAGAATACCAGCGAGCATAGGAGTCAATGTAGCTGTCAGTGAGTTCAAAGTGCCACCAATCTGGATGAGCTGATTGCCTTTGTTACCACCACCGCCAAGCATGTTCAACATGGGATTCACAACAGTGTTCAGCATGCAGACACAGAAACCACATACAAGGGCGCCCAGCAGGTAAATGTAAAGATTCAGAGCTACAGGACCTCCGTTCATTTCGTTAACATAGATGTCGTCGCCGTAGATACTTGAGAGGTATTGAAGGGCAAGACCTATGATACCGACAATGAGAGCTGCCAGAGCTGTTTTCTTGTAGCCAATCTTCTTCAGCAGCATGCCAGAGGGAACTCCCATAAACAGATATGCTGTGAAGTTCATCAGGTTGCCCCAAGAAGCGGCAAAGTCATACTGGAACCCCCAAATGTTGCCAAAAGGAGCACCCATGTTAGTTACGAAGCTGATCATCGCAAAGATGAAACACATCGTGATAATAGCAACAATATTGCTATTGTTCTTTGTTTGTGTCATAATGATTCTTTACTTGTTTTATTGGTTTAATAGACTTATGCTATCAGGTTGTAATCGAAGAACTTACTTCTCAACTCCAAACTTGTACACGGTAGTCTGAGTGTACTCCTGACCAGGACGCAGGATGCAAGTGGGGAAGAAGGGGCGGTTGGGTGTGTCGGGGAAGTGCTGTGCCTCGAAGCAGATGGCGGAGCGGCGAGGGAAAGTACTACCTGCCTGACCGGGATAACCTGTGGCCCAGTTGTCGGTGTAGACCTGCACGCCCGGTTCGGTGGTGTAGACTTCCATGGTGCGACCGCTCTTGGGCTCATAGATCTTGGCGGCATAGGAGAGTTCGCCAGCAAATCGTTTGTTGAGGACGAAACAGTGGTCGTAGCCAGCGCCATTGCGTGTCTGAACGTCGTCGGCATCGATTTGGTCGCCTACGGCGTGCATCGTCGTGAAGTCGAAAGGCGTGCCCTGGACGGAACGCACCTCGCCGAGAGGAATGCTGGTGTCGTCGATGGGGATGTAGAAATCCGCATTGATCTGGCACTGGAGGTCCATAATATCGGGAGTAGGATTGGCGATGCCGGCGAGGGCAAAGAAACCGTGGTTGGTAAGGTTGATGATGGTGGCCTTGTCGGTAGTGGCCTTGTAGTCGATGACGAGTTCATCGTCGTCGGTCCAGCGATAGACGACGGTGATGTCGAGATTGCCGGGGAAGCCCTCTTCGCCGTCGGGAGAGAGATAGTGGAGGAGGAGTGTCTGCGCGTCCTTCTGTTCTGCGTCCCAGACACGGGCGTGGTAGCCGGTGGGGCCGCCATGGAGGTGATTGGGTCCGTTGTTGATGGCGAGGTCATAATCTTTGCCATCAAGGTTGAAGTGACCTTTGCAGATGCGATTGCCGTAGCGACCAATCAGGGTGGAGAGGAAGGGTTCGGGACTCTCTACGACTCCCTGGATGGTGTCATGACCCTGGATGACATTTGCAAAACGGCCATCACGGTCGGGCACCATGATGGCAACGAGAGCACCGCCATAGTTCGTGATAGAAACCTCATGGCCGCGGTTGTTGACAAGCGTGAACAAATCTGTTTTCTTGCCTTGGACAGAGGACTGAAAATCTTTTCTTTTCAGCCCCGAAAGAGAGCTTATTTCCATAGGTAAATGCTTAAAAATTGAACATTCGTGGGACAAATTAAGCCAAAACTTTTCAGTCAAGCAAGTCTTTTGCCTAAAAAAATGTGAAAAGAGTTCATAAATCCACCTATTTAGCTTATCTTTGCCCCCGAAATTAATAACCCAACCAGCATTATCATGCCTAAAATATCTGTTCGTGGCCACGAAATGCCCGCTTCGCCTATCCGCAAACTAGCACCATTGGCCAACGATGCCAAGTCGCGGGGCATCCACGTATATCACCTTAACATCGGCCAACCCGACCTGCCCACCCCTCGGGCCGCGCTGGAAGCCATCCGCAGCATCGACCGCACCATATTGGAGTACTCCCCCTCTCAGGGCTACAAGAGCTACCGGGAGAAACTGGTGAAATACTATGCAAAGTATAATATAGATGTGACCGCTGACGACATCATCATCACCAGCGGCGGCTCTGAGGCAGTGCTCTTTGCGTTCCTCTCTTGTCTGAACCCCGGCGACGAGATCATCGTTCCCGAACCGGCCTACGCCAATTATATGGCGTTCGCCATCTCGGCGGGGGCCGTAATCCGCACCGTGACGACAACCATAGAAGAAGGCTTCTCGCTGCCGAAGGTGGAGAAATTCGAAGAGTTAATTAATGAACGCACACGCGCCATACTCATCTGCAACCCCAACAACCCGACCGGTTACCTCTACACCCGCAGGGAGATGAATCAAATCCGGGATTTGGTGAAGAAATATGACTTGTACTTGTTCTCCGACGAGGTGTACCGCGAGTTCATCTACACAGGCTCCCCTTATATCTCGGCTTGCCACCTCGAGGGCATCGAGGAGAACGTGGTGCTCATCGACTCCGTGTCGAAGCGCTACTCTGAGTGCGGAATCCGTGTGGGCGCCCTCATCACGAAGAACAAAGAGGTGCGAAAGGCTGTGATGAAATTCTGCCAGGCCCGCCTCTCCCCTCCCCTCATCGGACAGATAGCCGCCGAGGCATCGCTGGAAGCCGGCGAGGAGTACAGCAGAGAGGTCTACGACGAATATGTGGAACGACGTAAATGCCTGATTGACGGGCTGAACCGGATACCGGGTGTCTACAGTCCCATCCCCATGGGCGCTTTCTACACGGTGGCTAAGTTGCCGGTGGACGACGCAGAGGATTTCTGCGCCTGGTGTCTGCGCGATTTCAACTACGAGGGAGAGACGGTGATGATGGCTCCCGCGGCAGGATTCTACACCACACCGGGGCTGGGGCGCAATGAGGTAAGACTGGCCTATGTGCTGAAGAAGGAAGACCTCACGAGGGCACTGTTCGTGCTGCGCAAGGCACTGGAGGCATATCCTGGAAGGAAGGAGGGATAGAGAGGAAGAAGAAGTTGAAGCGATGCTACAACTTACGGAACCCCGGGGAAGGGAGAAGGAGGGGCAAAGAGAAGATGAGGAGGAGTTGAAGCAACACTGCAACTTACGGAACCCCGGGGCAAGAAATAATGATTAAGGGTCTTTCGGGGACGGAAGCACATGGAGGTAATAGACATTGAGAGTTGAGATAAACATAGCCAAAAGACTTTTCGGACACCGCGACGACACGCGGCGCATCTCCCGCCCCGCTGTGGTGATAGCACAGTGGGGGGTGGCTGTGGGTTTGGCTGTGATGATCCTCTCGGTGTGTATCATTCTGGGCTTCAAGGGTGAGATACGGCAGAAAGTGACAGGCTTCGGTGGACATATT
>JAILFY010000056.1 GCA_024697285.1 Bacteroidaceae bacterium | reverse complement strand
AATGTTAAACTTACCGGAGGCCCGCGGCTTTGCCGCTTCCCCCTCGCCCACGGGAGAGGGGGGTAGGGGGTGAGGCCCCCTACAGTGAGCTTTGCCAACACATACGCTTGTCTTTTTCATCACCACGGGTCGCTGTGACTCGCACGTGATATACGTCTCTGTCGCTATACTCCAGGCAAGGAGTTCTGCATGAGGTTGTAGTTATAGATGAGAGAACGCATGCGATGGTTCATTTCTTGGTGAGGTCCAGAACTCGGATATTGCGCAGCTTCAGACCTTCGCCATGACCACAGAAGCAGATGAGGCCATCGGGATTGAAGAGGCCCGGGTGGCTCTGATGATCCACCGTATAGGGGTTGGGCTTTCCGGCCTCTGGGGCCATATTATGACCCTGGCATGCTTCGCGGATATTGCCGTCGAGGATGACTTTGCCGTTCACGGTGACCGTGATATGGTCGCCTTCGGCGCGAATTTCTTCTGTGTTCCAAGTGCCCAAGGGACCGAACTTCACGTGCTCTGGAACGATGATGCCGTAGACGGAGCCGTGCTGCTGATAGGGTCGCAGACCTTGGTAGATGGGGTCGTCGTGGTCCAGGATTTGTATCTCCATGCCCTCGTAAGCCGCATCAACACCTTCTCTGGTGCGAATGCCTACACCGTTGTTGATACCGGGGCGAACGAAGCAGAACTCGAAGCGGAAGACGAAGTCGGAGTACTTGCGGGTGGTGTAGAGATTGCCTTCGGAGCCGTAGTGGGCACTGACGTAGATGGCTCCGTCGATGGGTACGTAGTCACTCTTGTTGCCTGTCCATTTGTCGAGGTTTGTACCGTCGAAGAGCAGTTCAAAACCAGCCTTTTTCTCCTCGGCCGACAACTGAGTGTGCAGGGCCGTGGCGGCATTGGGGTCATCAACAATCTTCGGCAGAATCGTGGACACCTGGTCCACTGCATATCCTGCGTCGGCATCTTCCGTGTGGCTGCGGAAGACTTCCTGTGCGCGGAGCAACATCTGTCGGACGTGGGCGCCGCGCTGGAAAGGCTCGTTCTTCTGTATGAGATCGGCTACGGCGTGTGCTGCGGCCAGGTCATTATCCTTTACCTCGAGGTATTGGGCAGCGAGGTTCAGTGCCGGTTCGTTGTTGAGGCCCCCAAGCGCTGTGATGAAGTTGTTTGCAACACCCTTTGAGGGCTTCATCTCCAGCGCTTGTCTGTAGAGCTGGTATTTGGTGAGGCTGGCCCAGTTGCTCTTTTGTGTCAGGACGAGGGCCCGTGCGAGCAGGGCATCGCGGTTGGACGTGTTGCTCGAGGCCAACTGCATCAGCGGCGCCACGGCATCACTTTTGTTGACCTTCAGCAGTGCTGCTGTGGCTTCTGCCGTGCAGGAACCTGTCTGTGCGGCCGCCACGAGTTGCTGCAGGTCCTCCTGGCTGCCGCGTTGAGCGAGCAAGCTGTAGTAGGGTTCCGGATAGTTACTGAAGCGCTGGAGCAGGTCGTCGAAGGTGGCGGGCGTCACCACTTCTGCCAGACTCTTCACGGCAGCATAGTGTAACCCATCCTTTCCGATGAGCGCCGTCAGCGGCTGATAGGCCTCGTGGATGCGTCGTTCGCCTGCCAGGGCAACCACATCTTTGCTGATGTTTGTTCCTTGAGACTGCAGAGCGCTCAGGATTCCGCTCTTGATGTCGCCATTGAAGGTGGTAAGTGCCGCCTTGGCAGCAGTCGCATAGGGACCATTGAGAGCGCCGATGAGAGCCCCGAGCAGGCCTTCGCCCCCAATCCGTCCTGCTGCCTCAATAGCTGCCGTGGCGAGTTGGCTGTCGGGTGAACTGATAGCGGCAGTTATCAGTTCGGTCTGTGAGGCGTCGTGGTTGTTGCCCAGCCAACGAAGAACGTCTGTCTGAGCATCTGCAGAAAGCTTGGGATAGGCTTTGGCCACTTGCGAGGCGAAGGCGGTTAAGTCTTGCGAAGCAAGGAGTCCTGTGGCCATTTCGAGGGCGTTAACTCGGATGCAACGATTGTCGTCCTTCAGCGCTTTCAGCAACATCTTAGGCTGTTTCTCTGTAGCTGCAGAGGTTATCTTGTCGCTGAAGGCTGCAATCTCAGCAGCGTTCTCTGCTACGGGGGCTGGTGCGGCAGCGGCTTTGCCATGACCCAGGGGCGCGAGGGCTGCCAAGGCATATTCCTTCAGATAGTCGTCGGTGAGCAAACCTTGGAGGAAGGCGACATCGTCGGCCGATGCGATCTTGCCTATTTGTTGCACATAGAACGCCTTGCGGGCATTGGTCTTAGCAGAGGAAATACCCGAGCGCAAGCCTTGGATGATGGCGGGCCGCAGGTTCTCGCGTCCGGCGCTGACGTAGCTGGTCAGTCCGTCGATGGCGTACTCGAAGGTGGCGCCGCGGCCCTCTTCTGTTGCATTCAGGTACTCCACGAGCATGTTGATGCCTTCTGTTCCGGTGGCGGCGATTTCGCTCATCACCTGGTTCAGCGTTTCGAGATTCTGGGCCGGCAACTGCGCCAGTCCATCTGCCACGATGGTGGATGCTACCCGTCCGCGGCTGTCCTGTGCTATGGCCGTGGTGTTCATGGCGAGCAGCAGGGTCATCAGCAGGCTAATATATTTAAGGTGTTTCATAGAATGATTTTTTTCAATAGTTGATGTTCCGTAATCAGTTTCCAGGTTCTCATAGTTCCTCCTGCATTCACAGGTGCCACTCGCCGCGCATGGGCTGGTCGATAAGTGCGTTGGCAGCGTCGTCGCCTGTGAATCGTTGGGTAGCAGGGTCGAAATGGAGTTCTTTCCTGCCCAAACGCAATCCCACAGCACCCATATTCACGAGGGTGCAGCTGTGATGACCGTTCTGCTCGTTGAGTGCGAACTTCTGGCGGGTGCGCACGCACTCGAGGAAGTCGGTTCTCTGAGGTTCCGGATCGGGCAACTCGTTGATGAGCTCTTGCACATTGGGGATGGAACATTCAAAACCTTTGTAGACCTTGCCCTTGGGTCCCTCGATGTAGGGCACTTTGCCCGGGCTCTCGAACCCCTCGCCTTCGAGCACAATCTGGCAGCCGTCGGCATAGGTGTAGGTAATCTTGCGCCAGATGCCTACTGCATCATAATGTTGCTGGGGAGCGTCGATTTCCACCTTCACGGGGAAGTCTTCGTCCTTGCCAAGCATGTATTGCACGGGGTCGAGGTAGTGTTGGCCCATGTCAGTAAGTCCGCCTCCGTCGTAGTCCCAGTAGCCGCGGAACGTCTGGTGGGTGCGGTGGACGTTGTACGGCTTGAAGGGAGCCGGGCCCAGCCACATGTCGTAGTTCAGCTCAGCAGGCACGGGCTGGGTGGTGAGGTCTTCTTTTCCCACCCAGAAGAACTTCCAGGTGAATCCTGTGGCGCCACTAACGGTGACCTTCAGCGGCCATCCCAGTTCTCCGCTCTGAATGAGTTTCTTCAGGGGTTTCACGGGGGTAGCAAGGCCATAGAAGGTGTCGGTGAAGCGGAACCACGTGTTGAGTCGCAAGATTCGTCCATAGCGTTTCACGGCCTCGGCTACGGCCTTGCCTTCGCCTATGGTTCGTGTCATGGGTTTCTCCAGCCAGATGTCTTTGCCGGCACGTGCTGCTTCCATAGCCATTATGGCATGCCAGTGGGGTGGGGTAGCGATATGGATGATGTCTGCCCCGGACTGAGCGATGAGTTCGCGGAAATCGTCGTAGGCTTTCACCTCCTCTTTCAGTTGTGACTTGGCGGCATCCACGGCACTTTGGAGGTGCTTCTTGTCCACGTCGCAAACGGCAAGCAACCGATAGGCTTCTGAGGTGGAGAAGTGGCTGCTGGAGCGTCCGATGCCTCCCACGCCGATGACGGCTTTCGTCAGCTGGTCGCTGGGGGCAATATATCCGTTGCCACCCAGCACTCTGCGCGGTACGATGGAAAACAGCCCTGCAGCTCCCATCGTTTTCATAAAGTTTCTTCTGTTCATGGTTTTGGTAAATTATTGGGTTAAGATAATAGGTGATGATAGATGATTGTTGTTCAAAGGGGGCCTCCCTCGCGCCGCAGCTCCTCGGCATATTCGTCCAGTCGTCTCAGCTCCCGCGGGATATTGATTTGTTGTGGACAATGGGAGGTACATTGGTTGCAGCCTATGCAATGGCTGGCTTGACGCAGTTTGGGAACGCTGCGGTCGTAGCCCACGAGGAAAGCGCGTCGCTGGCTACGGAAGGTGGGCGAGCCAGAGCTCTGAGGGGTGTTGCCCTCGCGGATGCATTTATTATAATGTGCGAAGTTGGCAGGGATGTCTATTCCGTAGGGGCAGGGCATGCAGTACTGGCAGGCGGTGCAGGGTATCTCCTTCTGTCCGTAGATGACTTCCGCTATGTGCATCAAGAATTCGTGTTCCTCCTCGCTGATGGGTTGCAGGGGAGAGTAGGTCTTCACATTCTCCTGCAGGTGTTCCATGTAGGTCATTCCACTCAGCACGGTAAGCACCCCTTGCGGACTGCCTGCAAAGCGGAATGCCCATGAGGCGATGGTGGCTTCCGGGTCACGCTCCTTCAGTTCGGCGGCCACGGCGTCGTTGACGTTGGCCAGGCGCCCGCCCAGCAGGGGCTCCATGATTACGGCAGGGATTCCGCGTTTTTCCAGCTCCGAATACAGAATCACAGCATCCACGTTGGAACCGTTGATTTCATTGGCGTAGAACCAGTCGAGGTAGTTCAGTTCTATCTGCACGAAGTCCCAGTGGTAGCGGCCTTCGTCGTGCAGCTTCAGCAGCAGTTCAAAGGCGCGGTAATCCCCGTGCCAGGAGAAGCCCAGGTTGCGGATGCGCCCTTTCTGCTTCTGTTCCGTGAGCCAGTCCATGAGTCCGTTGTCGATGAAACGGCGTTGGCAGACATCCAGTCCACTGAGGTTCTCGCCCGTTTCGGGGTCGCGACCGCCGCCGCCCGTGCTGTGGAGCAGGAGGTAGTCCACATAATCCACCTGCAGTTCCTTCAGGGAGTTCTCGAACATCTTCTGGCTGCCTTCCAGGTTCCAGATGGAGCTGTCGAAGTTCGAGAGTTTGGTGGCAATGAAGTATTTGTCGCGAGGATGTCGCTTCAGGGCAATACCCGTGCAACGTTCGCTGAGTCCGCGGCAATAGACGGGTGCTGTGTCGAAGTAGTTCACTCCATGTTCCAGCGCGTAGTCTATTTGTCGATTGATCATCTCCTGGTCGAAGGGGCCAGTCTGGGGGTCGTCGGGAGAGCCTTCGGGGAGTTGTGGCAGACGCATCATCCCATAGCCCAGCAGCGATACTTGGTCGCCGGAGTTGGGATTGACGCGCATGGTCATCGATGCGCCGTCGGGGCCGTTCGTGGAAGAGGAGCTGGGTTTGCAGCCCGTCAGCAGCGTCGAGGCGGGAACAGCAGCTGCTGCGCCTCCGGCTATATATTTCAGAAAGTTTCTGCGGGAGAGAGTTTTATCCATAGAGTGGGGGCAGCCCTTGGCTGCGGTTTAAGGTGCGAGCAATCTCGCGGTTTAAGGGGTTTAAGGTGCAGCCGTTGGCTGCGGTTTAAGGTGCGAGCAATCTCGCGGTTTAAGGGGTTTAAGGTGCAACCGTTGGCTGCGGTGCATGCAAGTCCTCTGTTGGGAAAGGTATCAACTCGTCAACTCGTCAACTTGTCAACTAAAAATCAACTTGTCAACTCAAGAGCCAGCGGACTCGCGATTAT
>JAILFY010000037.1 GCA_024697285.1 Bacteroidaceae bacterium | reverse complement strand
CTACATGAATTGGTTGACGCAAAAGAATTGTCAAATAGAGTCTTCGGGTCATTAGGACAAATGATAAGATTCCAGCGAGTGTAGCCACTACTTGCATTATCTGTGTTATCAGCTTTTAAACTAATATTATTATGACCTGTAATTTTATCTTCCGACATGTGATTGCTTTTGTTATAAAAGCAGTAATCACCTGTTGTCGGGTCCTGAGTAGGAAAAAATTTTGGTATGATAACGTACGTCCCATTATCTCTTATTGCGATTCTGAACTGATAATAATCGGCAGTATAGCCATCTTTGTTTAATTCATCAAGCATGCTTACATCCATATAATCACCATTTTTATCGCAATACATATAATGGTTGTTAGCTGCATTCTTGAGGTAATAATACTGAATATTATTGTCGATACCCGCATCTTCCACTCGCCATGCCATATTCTCATTGGGCACATTAGACGTGGTGGGCCTGTATGTTGACTCGTCAAACGGTGGTATCAGGTAATAAGATGTATTTACCGCTTCATTGTTTTTGAAAAGATAAGCAGGTGTTGTGTTAATCAAATTCGCCTCAAGGCTTGGCACCATTTCCAAACCCTCTTTTTTCTCAATCGCACGAACTAGTATAATTCCGTCCTTTGAGAAAGGAGCCGTGTAAGTAGCACTACTCGTAGTCGGTTTTGTGCCATCTGTTGTATAATAGATGGTACTGCTGTCATCCGACTTTGTTATCGTGAAGTATCCATCGTCTTGAGTGATGGTCGGAGCTGCCATGCATTTCCACAACACATTGCCATTATCTGTTTTTTTATCAGCATAGACCGGTTTATTAGTATCTCTATCTCCACTATTAGTACCAATAGATCCTTTGTCGGTCTTTATTAAGAACTCGTCCCCATTCGTTCCACGCTCAAGAGTAAATTTAGCTTGCCAAGTGTTGTCAGGCACAGACCCAGTAAAACCCATCGTCCAGTTATCAGTTCCCGTCCGTTGTAAATAGAGACCACTACCTACATTTTTCAGAGAGACTTTTCCTTTTCCTGCATCCTCCACAATCCATTGTTGATACTTGTCATCATCATCCGTTGTCATCACTCGACAAGGGTCTGATGCCTCAGTGGTGTAGGCTAAAGAAACCTTTTTATCATTAGCTGTTTCTATTGATTTATTATGCAGCACTATCGTCTTACCTACTAATTCAGGTATCTGTCCCCACGCATCGCTTCCACCTAACACGATCAGCGCGATTAGCATGAGCACGGATTTCCTGAGTGTGCCGCAATATAGTTTTAGATTCGTCATAATGAGTAAAAGAATATTACCTCTAATCATCATATTAGTTTGATATTTTTAAGAGAAGGAGGTGGTCAAATGGATTCTTAGCAGCCACCTAAATAGATTATTCGTTGATGAGGGGGAGCAGCTGGTTTCACCACCAGCTGTCTTTCTGTCGGCTGAGCGCTTGGGCCAGGCAATTCAGCGTTTTGCAGGTGGCCGGTTGGAGGCTCGCGTCCGCTGGCTTGTAGTGATAGCGCCAGGGAGTGATGAGCAGCAGGCGGTGTCTGGCGCAGAGCATCATCCGCTCCAGATATGGATGGTAGTGCTTGCCGAAGCCGTTGTTGTGGATGAGGATGACAGGATATCCGGCGGCGATGGCAGCGTCCATGATTTCCTGTTCTCCCTTGGCAATACGGGCACTGATGAGTACGGTTCCCTGTCTGGCAGCCTCCAGGCAACGTGTTTTCTGCTGAAGGAAGCGGTGGGCGTCTTTGCGGTGACACACCACGGGAAGGAGGTGCTGCGACAGGAGTTGGCGGTCGCCATAGGTGTCGCAGGTGATGGTGCCGTCGGGGGCAAGGAGCAGTTGTTGCTCGATGGCAGCAAGCTGCTCATCCGTGGAGGCGGCGGCCGAGCACTCGCGTTTCAGGAAACCGCGGAGGGCGGACGGGTAGAGTGCCGTGGCAACGTCTCCACGCAACACACGGAGCCACGGAGAGGTGACACGCAACAGGCGACTGCGAGGGTTATCTTTGATGTAGGCGCGCTGAGTGGCCAGCTGGCCTGCTGGCAGAGGGAAGACGTCGCTGTTGCCGCGCTCGAAGAGGGAGGCACGGCCGGAAGAGAAACGACGCTTGGGAGAGCGGAAGGAGGAGGGGGAAGCAGGTGAGGGGGCCTGCGGAGAGACAGGAGAGGCAGAAGGGATCTGCGGGGAGGCAGGCGAGGGAGAGGCCTGCTGCGGGGAGGCGGTGGCCTGGCCAACAAGTTCCCAGTAGCGGGAGTCGCAGCCTTTCTTGAATCCTGCTACGACCTGACCGAGTTGCTGGGAGGTGCCGTATCTGCTGATAATCTTCTCACGCACTTCCAAGATGAAATGGAGGTGATCTGGCATGATGACGTAGTCCTGCACTTGGAGCATGGGATAGCGAGCAGTGATGCTATGGAGCAACTCGTACTCTATCATCTTTCCGGCAGGAGAGAGCTCCATGTGAGGGGCGGCGGGACTGTCGGCGGGGGCCATCGGTTCCCCTGCAATATGACCAAAGGGTTGCCCGCAATCCTTTGTCACACGAATAGTGATGTGGTAAAGACCCGGTTCATCATAGTCGCGCCGGGCGCTGCGGCGTTTCACGTTTTTCTTATAGTCAGGATTCCTTTGTATCATGATAATATATGTTTCAGCGATCAGTCAGAATAGAGTACACCTCTCAACCCTCACGCGCACGCGTGTGTATATATATTAAGGTGTAGTGAAGGGACTAATTGACGAATATCTTCTTCTTGTTGACAAGGAATACTCCGGCCGCCACAGGTGTCTCGACGGACTGGCCAGGAGCGATGTCGAACGTGCGGATCAGGGCGCCTGCAGCGCTCACGATATGCACGACGGTGGTGCTGCTGCAGTTGGACTTGACAAGAATGCGTCCGCGTTTGCTGCGAATCAGCAGTTTGCCGGAGTCTGCATCACCATTGCCTCTCTCGGCCTCCTCATCGAGGGAAGAGCTGACGCTGGAGAAGATGATATCCGTGACACCCTTGACACCACCACCCGGTGCCGGAGTGATGTACGGGCGGAAAGGTACTGATGCGGTGGCGGCTGTGGTTTGCTTGTAGGCACTGCCGTCGCTCTCCATCATATAGGATTTGCCGGAGCCGAGGGTCGTGGCCAGGTAGTTGGGCTGGAAGACATAGCCATCGGCGGTCACCTTGCCGTTCTTCAGTTCCGTGTCGCTGATGGCAATGGTGGCGGCGGCCTTGGAGGCAAAGGTGATGGTCTGCGTGGGCAGTTGGTCTATCGACAGATAGGTATGCTCCGGGATGAAGGAACCACTGAGGTCGAACTCGTAGTAGGTGTCGCCGGGCAAGCCGATGATATACGGTTTGCCAGCTGCGGCATAGGCGTAGTCCGAATAGGTGCGCGTTTCGCTGTAGTACTTGCGGTCGTTGTCCTTCTTCTGGTACTCGTCGGTGTTGATATCTTGTCCGGCCTTGCCCTCGGACTTCGGGTTCTGGGAGTAGTAGTAGTCCCAGAGGAAGGTATTGGTGTAGGTCTTCGTGCTGGTGCCGGCATCAGGATATCTGAAGTTGGCAACAAAGATGTTCTCATTCTCGGAGTCCACGGCACCGCCGCTGTCATACTCACGCAGCCAATATTCGTGGCCGGTGGTGCTGCCGGTGTAGAAGTGGGTGAGCTCGCCCTTCGTCTGTGTGGTGACGACCTCCGGCGAGAACGGAATACTGATGCCATCCCATCCCTTTGTCCTGTCGACAAACGTGTCGGGAGTCCTCTGATACCACATTCGTCTGCCGCTGGCGAAGGTATATTCAATAGGAGCATTGAAGTCTTGTTTGTCCACCAGTCGATGGTCGACGGGTGCGGTGTAGCTGCCCTCGGCATAACCTGCATTGTTCTTCACGACCCGGTGGCCATTGATGATCCTCTGGCTCACGGCCACTGTTCGGTAGGTGGTATTAGTCTCTGCATAAGTTGCATCAGGCAGGTAGTCGGTGACAACGAGGTTGGTCTTTGTCTCTGGATCGGTGTCGGAGGAAGTTGCCTGCGGGATATAGAAGAGCAGGTTCTTGGTCTCATCGATATTGACGATGCTGGTGAGTCCGTCGTCGTCGAGCAATGGCGGGAAGAACGAGTTGGAATGCAGTCCCAGACGATAGCCATACTTCACGTCGTTGCACCCCGTGAAGTCGATGGCTGTCATATTCGGATAGGCGGTGCGGGTGCCGTCCTTAGAGAGTTCTGCCAAGTAGGCATCGGGATTGAAGTGCGCCGACTTCATATCGCTGCTCTGGAAGTAGGCCGGAGCGCGATAGACACGGTTGCCCTTGACGGTCAGGATACGGTTGTCGAGCCTGATGACATAGGAAGGCAGAGGCTGGTGCTCCTGGTCGTCGGCGTGTCCGTAGTTCAACCGCTGACCGAAGAAGATATAGTCGTCGGGCCAGATGGGATAATAGGTGCTGACGTCCTCGTCGGACCAGTAGCGTTCGTTCTCACCTTCAGGAATCGTGCCGGCAGCATAGATGAAGTCGCCATCGTCGAAGCGGTCCTCCACATATAATATACCATTGTAGCCCGAAGAGCAGTAAACAGGATCTGTAGTCCCACGGGCCTCTGTCATCTTGTCGGCGTAGTATCCCGTCTTTGGCACATCGGACAACGTGTTGTCGGCATCCACCGTGAAGTACTTATAGGTCAGTGCCGCGGTGCCAGAGGTGACATTGGGGTCGCAGTAGCGCTTGAAGAGGTAGAAGCCATTCAGGTCGTAAGCCACCTCGCCGTTGTAGAATGCCTCGGCAGGCTTACGTGTCGGGATGCCGTGGGTTCCTGTATGGTTTTCATACTTGTTGGTCGCATCGTCATCTTCCTGATAATAGCAGTTGACTATCTGCTTGACATCACGAGCCGCCATGGGGTCACCTAACACCGGTTTGTTGGTTCTGGCCTCAGTGCTTGAGGTGCTCACCCAGCAGTTCTCTATGTAGCCACTGCCATGTTCTGCAATGCCAGAGCCCGTGAAAGTGCCGGTGACGCCGAGGTTATAGACACTGCCGCAGAGGTAGTTGAACAGCGAGTTGTTCAGGCCGCTGATGGTGTAGCCATCGCCATGGAGGGTGCCGGAGAAACATTTTCTGTCGTCCCCGATGGGGGTCCAGTTGGTGTAGGCCTTCGGTTCCACATCGCTGCGGAGAATGATGTCGAGGTTGTCACACTGAGTGATATGGTTGTTGAGCAACTTATGACCGCGGAGCGTTCCTTCGGTGGGTTCCGTAGTGAGCAAACTCAGGTCATAGAAGTCCTTGAGCAGGTCGAGTTCGCTCTTGGTCTCATCCGACTTGCAATCGCGGTCGTCGATATAAATCTTGCTGGGTCGTTTCACTACCGGATAATCGACGTACATGTGGTGATCTTTATGCTGCATGACCTCATCCATATCGTGGTAGTTGGCCACGGCAAACTGCACCTCATTGGAGTAGGTCTTTCCGAGGTACGACTTGGCGTAGTAGGTCACGTAGTAACCATCCTGGTACCAGTAGAGTTTCGTCACATTGTTCTCATAGGGGACGCCATTGGTGTGGTTGTTGGCATCTGTCTCGTTGGTGTACATCTCCCATCCACCACCGATAATCTCATAGGCACCGGGCGTCACGTTGGGTTGTTTCAGACCCACACTGGTACCGGGCAGCACGATATTCGGTTTCTGCAGTTCGCCAATCTCCGGCACACCACTTCTGAACTGCAGATGGATGTTCACGATATGCTGCTCTGTGATCTCATCGACATTATTACCCGTGGCATCGCTCTCCTCGTAGGTGTACTCGTAGATGACCGTGATGATTTTGTCCTCGCTGAGGTTGTTTATGTCCGACTCTTTCGCCACATAAAGGGTAGAGGTTTCCACAGGTACCGTGCCATGTATGGTGAAATTGGTCTGCTTGTTCGTCAGTTTCACAAACTCATCGTCACTGATGATGGTGCCTACAGAAACCACGGATCCCGAAAGATGAGTACGATCATTGATATCCGTTACAGCAACGCCCTCACCCTTTTCATTGATTTTGTATGCCTCACGGCAGTAGTGATAGGTATTTGACTCGCCTTCCCCCTTTGTAAGAGGAACCACATCCACATTGTTTTTCTGATCAGCATCCAGACTCCCGTAGACTGCGAAAGAGAGGGTCGTGCCCACAGAATAGGGTACATCACCCACGGTGAAGGCGACCTTCACGATGTAGTAATACCCCGAGGCATCCACTGTGATGGATTTATAGTGGCGCTTCTCGTTGGGGAGGTCTTCATAGGCCTCATTGTCAATAGAAGAACCTGGTTCGATGGTTTGGTTTGCACCTTTCTCATCGGTATAAGTCAGATTCTCTTCTCCATTATAGGTTGCCAGGTAGTTGATAGCTTTTTGCGGGGAGTAGAGTCGTTCTTCTGCATTATCATAGCCATCATAATTTTGAGGATTACCCGCATAATTATCGTCGATAAGCAGATCCAGGGCATCGTAGTTGAAGGTGAAGTTAGCGCGGTCGCTCTCGGGCATCGAGCACCATGCATCCAGGGCTCGGTAGTTCTTGCTGGCCTCGTAGTAGTCACCGCCATACTTGCCCGCCACGGTGCAATACCAGGCATCGGAAATATCGGTCGCAAAGTCTGTATTGGCCTTGGTTTGGGCATCGCTATCAGAATACCCCTGACTGATGAGATATGTCTTATAGGTTGCCTTGTACGTACTGATCTCTTCATCTGTCAGCAGGTCGCCATAGAAGACATACTCGTTGTTGCCCAAGTCGATGGTGCTGGTGCAGAGATGGGCCGCGGCGAAGCAAGCCTTCTGTTCGTCGGTCAGTTGATCGTAATCTGTCCTGGAAATAGATGTGCCCTTATAGGCATGGTGTTCAGTCCCGTCGATGATGTAGATGACCTCATCCTTGGCGACATAAGCTTCCACTACGGTAGCCTGATTTTCTGTAGGTTTACTCGTTATTGCCTCATAAGTATCATGGATGGCATCGGGAATGATGTCTCCCACTACATAGTCATGCTGTCCATAAACGCCAC
>JAILFY010000033.1 GCA_024697285.1 Bacteroidaceae bacterium | reverse complement strand
TTAATATGATGTATTTTGGATGTATTTTAGTGTGTAAAAATGTATTTTGAATGATTTTTCTTTACAAATTAATTCGATTTATGAGGAATTTGTCGATGTTGGCAACAACACACAAGGTCATCTCCATCTCATACTCACAAGTCCTACGCTCCTCACCATACAGGTCAAGTTCCGGATGCTTTTCCCATTTCCGGAGACGTATCCACTCCCAATCTTTCTGGCGGAGCTGAAGGACTTCTGATTCGACATTGGCGATGCCGATAGTATGCAACTCCTTGTAACGACCAGAAAATTTGTCTACAATAATAACAAAGCTACCTTACATCCCAAAAGTCTGAAACTTGTAACGATCAGAAGATTTGTCTACAATAATAACGCTTATACTACCCGAACTGTCTTCTTCAATCTTACATGCATAGGACCTGTATTACGTCTAAAGGAACCCTTTGTTCCACCCTGAAGTAGAATGCGCAAAGTTACAAATAATTCTGTATAAGCTTGTTGTGTTTATTTGCTAAGAATGAGTGACGAAGTCTGGAGCACAGGGCTTCCCTGTTTGGACGAGAGTTCGATTCTTTTCAGCTCCACACAGTTTCGCTCCAGTGGAGAGAATCTTGTGAGCGTTTTTCCTTTTACAACATTCCAGGTTGCCTTTACCTCATTTAATGAGACGAGTTAGGAGCAGGGATGAGCAAGTGTTGCAACTCTTTGGATATCAAGCGGTCGTACCCGTAGAGGTCTGGATAGAAGGTTATGGAAGCATCTATGGGGTCGGGGTAGGCGGTGAAATAGGTGATGAAGACGGGCACGGAGGGACGAACGTCGCAATGTTTGACGAGGCGAAGGGGACGTGGTCGGGTGTAGGTGCTGTCTTCTCGTTCTCGCTGGCTGAGCTCTTTCAGATAGTCTTTGCCCTTGTCGCTTTGTGGCTGCAGATCCATGGACAGACGAATTTTATCCAAGGTCCATTCGTCGGTCTCAGGCAGGAGGAAAGAAGCAAGGTCGAATGGGTTCTCGACACGGATGCAACCATGGGAGAGGGTGCGTCGGTTGCGCTGGAAGGCCCGGGGATTGTTGGTGTCGTGGAGGTAGATGGCGAAGTCGTTAGGAAATCGGAAGACGATGCGTCCGAGGCTGTTGCCTGGACCGCTATGCTGCCCGATTCTCAGATGTCCACTTTCCATCAGGGCTCTGCTGACGTGGGATGCTTGTAGGGTGTCGCCCGTGCGACGATCGACGATGTAGTATCTGTTGCGGGCAAAGTATACCGAATCCCCGGCATGGCGAGACACCTCATTGCGAACAATATTTTGTGGGATGATCCAATCAGGATTGACCTGCATGTGGGTTATGGAACTGTGGAGGAGGGGCGTCTTTGTGGTGGTGGCTCCGCAACAGATACGCATGGTCAGTATGCTGTCTGGACCGATGGCCCACAATCGTTGGGCTGGGATGTTCACGAGGATACGTCGTCCCGACTCGGGCAGTTGTGCCATTTGCCATCGGCAACGTTCGATATTCACGGCCAGGGTGTGGCATTCGGCGGCGTCTGTTGTTGAAAGGAGCCGTGAACTGAGCTGTTGGAAAAGAGCGCCTTGGGGTTGGGATTCAAAGAGATAATCCATACGTTCGCCGGACATCAGTTGCTGCATAGATTCAGCATAATCCGGGGCCTGAGTGTCGTAGTCAAAGAGCCGGGCAAACCCCTCCCCGGAGGACTTAAGGTCCAGATTGTTCAGTATTCTGTTGGGGCGGAAGAAGCCATAGCGTTGACCGGCCGTGTAGCGTACATAGGCTCTGGAGAGGTTGTAGTCCAGCCGTGGAAGTAGTTCGTTGATATCTATCTGCAGGGAATCGAAAGCCAGGCTGTGTGCTATCTGCAGGTCTTCTGCTATCTGAGAAATATGGAATGCGTTGCTGTCGAGTCCGCAGCGAGGCAACTGACGACGCAGGTGAGCAACGAGGCTGTCGGCATCAGGCGAAATGCCTCTGCGGTCGAACCACAGGGCTCTTTCCTCAAAAGGCAGGGAGTCGTAGCGGTGGCGCACTACTTGATCGCTGTGCCAGTTGGAGGTGTCGGCCGCCAACAGTTGTCCGTAGGTGCGTTCCATCTCTGTCGTGTCCAGGCGGTAGACATATTCTCCGAAGTCCGACAAATCCGCTTCAGAGACCTGTGGGTTGGGGGAAAGACAGCTGCAGAGGAAGCAGCCGAAAAGGAAGATGTGCAGACAGAAAAAAATGACTTTATGTAAGTGAGTCATAGCATATAGGAGAGGGATAGAAAAGTGGTGTTCCAACGTGTTGCGGTGCCCGTACACAGTCTTACGGCTCTTGACTGCAAGAGCTATCTGATAGATATCTTGCGGCTGGTGCCATCGGACAGCCGGAGAATATAGAGACCTGGACGCAGATGATGTCGGTCGGTGCCTAAGTAGAGACCTCCGAGGCTGTAGAAGCCGGCGAGGCTGGTTGCCCTGTTATCTTCAGAGACCGTCCATTCCTCCGGTTTGAGCTCCTCGATGCGGTCGAAGACATCTTCGTCTGAAGCAAGCAAACGATCGAAGGTGTGACAAGCGTTCTCTTGTCCGATGGTCGGGTGGTACATTATATAATAGGTGTCGCCTCCATCGGGGAATCGACCTACACTTTGGTCTCCACGGTGGATGTCGTAGGTGATGATGTCGGAGAAAGACTTGAGTTGTGGATGAGCATCGAAGAAGGCAGCATTCTTCTGCAGGAACTCGTCGGAGGCAGTGAGCAGAACAAGGCCCTGATCTTTGTTGCTGAGTTTGAAGCCCGAGTGCAACTGACTCTTGTCGGTAAGTTTGTCGGCCCAGATGACGAGATGTCCATGGGCAGGAACAATCGTGTTGAGGGGCGAGTCGGCAGGAATCTGATAGAGCTGTGGATTGTTATAGTCGTCGCTCAGATAGAGACCAGCCGCATCGAGATCGGTGTCAGTAGTATTATATAGTTCCAGCCAGTCGTTTTTCTTGAAATAGTCGTTGATGAAGACGCTGTTGCCTGCACTTATCTCATTGATTTTTATGGGTGCTGCATGATTCTCCATAGCAATCCTGTCTCCCGTGGGTTCAAAGACAGCTTGCAGGCTGTGTTCCACCGTCTGGTCCAGGCTTTTCAGCTCGAAGGACTCCTTTGTTGTTATGATCTCATAGGCTCCATGGGTGATCGTTGCTCCCCAGTAGATGTCCGAAGAACCCGCGTTGGTGTTATGGACTTCCACCGCAAGCACATTGGTGCCTGCCCGCAGCAACTCGTTGGGAATCACTATACTTGTGCTGTAGGCAGCATTAGACTCGTAGCTGGTGGAGAACTGATTATAGGTAGGAGTGCCGTCGGACATGTGGTATCGCGCTATCTCCGTGCCGTTGAGGTAGATGACGCATCCGTCGTCGACGTAATAGGTGAGGTGATAGGATTCCTCATTAGTCGGTTTCTTTCTCAGCAGGAAACTCTTCCGGAAATAGTAAGTGGGGCGTTTATTATTGTAATCGGAACCATAGTCCAATTTGGTGTTGTAGTCAGCAACACCTGCTTCTATACCGATATTACCATATCCAAACGGCCCCTGGCCCTTGCTCCATCCCGAGTTGCTGTAGGTGAGTGTCTTCCAGTATTTTCCGTCGAGCGAGCCTTGGTCGTAGTAGTCCCACTCTTCGTCTAGAGCCACCACTGGAGTCTCGCTGATAACTTCTCCGTCGCGCTGCCATCCCACGAACTTCCATCCGGAAGGAGCCTGAGCGCTGATGGTGGCGGGGGAGAACAACTGGCCGTCGAATCGTCCTGTGGGAACGGTGAGACCGTTGACTTGCAGCACAGCTCCGGACAGATTGGAGTAGAGCTTAAGTCGGTGAGGCAGTGGCTGTTTGAGGTAACTACGCATGGAGTTGATGCGATTGTCTCGAAGGGAAGTGCTGGTGATTTTGTTGATGAGGCTATAGGCAGAACTCCACGGCGAGTGCCCTTCCCAACTGAGGGCTTCGGTGGTCCTGTCGGCCATCTCCTGAATGATCGCAGCACATCGCTCGGGCTCAAAGACGCTGCCCGCCACGAGGCAGAAAGAGTCGACGAGTCGTTTCTTGAACGGCTCGTACTTAAGCATGTTTATGAAGATCTTCACGAGGAAGCTCTGACCGCCTGCATAGCGATTGTCGCCAAGACTGGAGGGTATGCGACGAATCATATCCTCCCACGAGAAACCGGAGTCGAGGTCCAGGATGACAAGATGAAAACGACCGCCCTCGGAGCGCGAACGGAACCCTTTGATATTATTGCAGTTGGTGATCCAGTCGGAACAACCGATATAGCACTCGGCAGCCATGTAGTTGCAGTAATTGTCGATGTCCACCAACTCGCAGATTTCCTGATAGATGGAGTCACTCGTGGGGCGTAAGGCCAACTGCTCCGACAACTTCATCCACCGCATGAACGCCTGGTCGTCTCCGGACTTCTGATAGTAGCCTTGCACCGTGTTGATTTCGAACTCGTCCACGGAGTCTTTGTCGATGCCGTAGTTGCTGTAGGAGAGATTCTTGTTGCTCGTCTCACGTATATTATAGGTAAACTGAAAGACACCATTGATGAAGACGTGGGCGGGCTGGTTGGCCATGCAGTCGACGTAGAATCCGCTGGAGAGAATACACTGCTGTATGGCTGCATCGATGATGCGGCAGTTGTAGTCATTACCGCCGTTGCGCACCTGTATGGCTTTGTTCTTGATATAAGGTTTGTCCTTATCAAATATCGGGTAGGGCATGAAGTTCTGCCCCTCGTACTGCTTGGTGGCTGTCAACCGGAAGGAACTGGATGCGTAGTGTCTGCTCCAGCCTCCGCTGACCTGGAAGTCCGTTTCCTGACAAAGAACCATAGAGTAGTCTCCCTGCTGGTCTGGAACGAAGTATTCGATGTTCACAGGTCGCTCCCACGAGCGATTCTTGTTGCTCGACGATTTGTTGTTGCCGCTGGTGCCATTGGTTCCATCGACATATACCCCTATCTTCTTGTCGTAGAGGTTGTCGGGGTTCGTGACTACGGAGATGATGGGCAGATAATATTCTCGTTCTCTGAAGATAAAGGAGCGAGTGAGAACGGCGCTGGGGAGATAACCGTCCCGGAAGAGGCGGAAGCGGAAGACGGTATTCTGCTGCACGTCGAAGTTGCCCGTAGTGCTCTCGCTGCCATTGGTCTGCGAAGGTGTTGTGCCGTCGGTGGTGTAGTAGAGATGAGTGCCTGCAGGTATGTTCACATGCAGGGTGAAGGGTTCGCTGACGACACCCCCGTCGCGGTCGGCCTGAGGCAGGTCGAGTCGTACGCTGGCGAAAGAGCTGCCGGCATTGGAGGCAGCAGGAGTGGGAGTGCTGCAGTAGGACCATGTGCTGCCGCCATCAGTGGTGCGGGCATAGCTGCAGCGGGTGATGGCGGGGGGATATTGTTGACTGGCCAGCAGGTTCTGCTTGGAGTCGAACAAGTAGATACTTCCTCCCTCAAGGGAAAGTTTGAAATCCGCCTGTTTGTAGGCCGTCTTGCTCATAGTGGTCTCGTTGGCGGCTGTGTGGTGGTCAAACCAGATGGTATGAAAACCTTTGGCAGCCACCATACCGATTCCTGCGGGCAACCGGAACTTCTTGGGGTTCTCGGGGTCGTCGGTGATGTAGAAACCATAGAGCGACACGGCGGAATCCGTGGGATTATAGAGTTCTATCCATCCTCCGTAGTTGAAGGACAAGTCTATGAACATGTCGATATTGGCTACCTGAATCTCGTTGATGACAAGGTCCGAGGCGGCGGCTGAGGCCCGTTGTCCAGAGCCGCAAGCCGCTGCCATCAGACAGAGGTTCCGCAGATATCTACGTAGGAGGGAGGACGTATTCATTCTTGAGGGAAGAAGAACGGATGTTGCAGGTTATTCCTGCCAGAGTCTTTTCACGTTGCCCGTGTGTTGGAAGATGGTCACGTGGGTGTCAGATCGTTTGTTGAAGAGGTCTTCGGAGAGCACTTCGGTAGTCCCCCACTGACAGATGGGCACTTCGGCCGTTATGTAGTCTTGCTCGGCGGTACTTATCTTCACCTTGGCGCTGGCCGGCACATTCACCCATACTCCTTGTTCCATCTTCTGCTTGCGCTTCTCCGCATCGGGATCATCGATGCGCTGGGGCAGGTTGCCCGATGGAGTGATGGTTATCCACAGGGGCTCTCCACTCAGATCGTCGGACTCCACCAAGCCTAATCTGCGAGAGAAACGACAGAGCAACTCATGCTGCTGGGCTTGGTCGCCGGTGGGCTCGTACTCGAAGGAGAGCACCTCGGTGCTGCTCAATGTCTGCCCCTTGAACAGCGATTCCAGCGCAAAGAGTTGCTGGTCCAGATTATCGAGCATCAGTTTCAGCTGTGCTCCGTCCTTAGGTGTGTTGTCGGCCTCGCCGCGGACCAGTGCATTTCGGCTGTCGCGAATCTCATATATTTCTTCGGCCGTCAGTTGAGCCATCTTGGCAGTGCTACCCGCCGAAAGGATTTCATGGGTCATGAAATCCCGTCCGTTGACGGGTTTGGGAGCAGCCACTCGCTGTGGGAGGGAGGGAGCCGGCTCGGGCTCTGCCTCCGCGTTGATGCTCAGGAGGAGTCCGTCGTCGGCGAGGCTCAGCAGCGGCGCCGACGTCTTGGCCTTCAGGCGGATAGAGTAGGCTTTGGTGGAATCGGGAACGCCGAAGGGGCGGAGGGTGATGCTCTTCAGCGTCCAAGTGGTGGATTCCGTGATTGGCACGTCGGGTTGCCGGAGGTACCTGTCGGAGTAGGCAGCAAACTCTCCTGGTGTGGTCACCGCCTTCTCGGCCACGAGGATGACTTGGAACTTGGTCTTGGGCAGGAAATAGTTGACTCCGTCCAACGTGACTCCCGGCCGGAAGTCGGAGACCTCCGTCTGAGCAGCCAGAGGCAGGGCCGTTGCCATCAGCAACAGTCCTGCCAGAAGGCCTGCGTAACGTCTGGCGCTATTCATTTGTTCTGACGTTCAATTTCCTGGAAGATAGCTTCGAGCATCCCTTCCTTGGTCTTGCAAATGGACCAGTCGAAAGTGTGGCGGATTCCTTCGGCCTCGAACCATTTCGAGAGGGGTTCCGTCTGGCTGTGGTACACGGCAAAGCGCTTGCGGATGGTCTCCTCGTTGTCGTCGCCACACCTTCGACTGGAGTATCTGCAAGACCAAGGAAGGGATGCTCGAAGCAATCTTCTAGGAGATAGAACGACAAAACAAATGAAGCAAAGAACTGAACTTTCGCAAGCTCAGTTTCGTCAGTTTAAGGTGCGAGCAAGCTCGCGGTTTAAGAGTTTAAGGTGTCGCTTCGCGACGGTTTAAGATGTCCGCTCGCTTGACCCTTCAAGAACTAAAGAACCAACTTGTCCGCTCGACCTTTGGTCGCTTGACACTTCAAGCGCTCGAACTTGTTCGCTTTGATACCTCAAAGAACTTGTCTTATGCATATGCGAAACTTTAATCATATAAGAACTTGTCTGTTGGCAGGAGCGCTCCTGCTGACAGCCATGCCCGCGGCGGCACAGACGGAGACGACGGCCTTCCGTCCCGGCCAGACACTGGAGGGCGTGAACTACTTCCTGCCCAAGACCGTCTTCGAGGTCATTATCGTGGCAGAGAAAGCAGTGACGACACCCGGAGAGTTCGCTGCCTACTCCGACAGATATCTCCGTCAGCCCGACGTGCCCACGATAGAGTCCACGACATGGACCGTGAAGAGCATCACCCTCCTACCCTATGGTGTCCCCGACTCCACCAAGGCCTACTCCATCGCCGTGAAGGCCAAGACGGTGGCGCCCCTGGTGAGCCTCACCGACAACGGGCTATTGCTAGGTATCAACAGCGAGGCCGAGCCGGAACCGGAGCCTAGCCTGCCGCAGCGAGTGGCAGCGCCCAAGCCCGTCAACGGACGTGACTTCATGACCCATGAGATCCTGGCGGCCGGCAGTACGGCCAAGATGGCCCAACTCACCGCCGAGGAGATATATGAGATTCGAGACAGCCGCAACGCCCTCGTGCGAGGCGAAGCGGACAACACGCCCAAGGACGGAGCGCAGCTGAAACTCATGCTCGACAACATCGACGAGCAGCT
>JAILFY010000029.1 GCA_024697285.1 Bacteroidaceae bacterium | reverse complement strand
TCTGACAGTACAGCTTGGCGTCAACTGCTCTCCGAACACCGGGGGAAGTCGCTGACGGTGAATCTCTATGCCCGCAGAAACGATAAGTGGCTTCATCATCCATCGTTCCAGATCCATGTTGCCGAAGAAACTATCGACAGCTACCTCTCCTATCGCCTCATCGAGCCGGGCTACGAGCTCTACCGGCAACTCGGACTCTACCAACGCAATCTCACCAACTTCGATGAAGTGCCTATCTACGAGAACAACCGCACCTTTGAGGGCGACGACAATCATTGTGTGAACTGCCACAACTATCAGAACTACGACACCCAACGCATGCTCTTCCATGTCCGTGCCAACCATGGCGGTACGGTCATCACCGAGGGCAGCGAAGCCCATAAGATCGCCATCAAGCACGACAGCATCCTCGCAGCTGGTGTCTACCCCAGTTGGCATCCCACCTTACCACTCATTGCATTCTCCTCCAATAAGACCGGTCAGGTCTTCCACCTCCTCCACCCGGAGAAGATAGAAGTCCTCGACACGGAATCCGACCTCTTGCTCTATGATGCTGAGCACAATGAGGTGCAGAATGTCATCCGCACTTCAGACTTCTTAGAGACCTTCCCCTGCTGGACACCAGACGGCAGCCGCCTGTACTACTGTTCCGCCAGACTGCGCTACAGTGGAGATTCCATCACCGACGCTTCTATTGCCCAGAACTTCGACAGCCTGCTCTATGATATCTACTCTCTCCCCTTCGACTCCCGGACCCGCACCTTCGGTGCTCCCCGCCTCGAAATCGACGCCAGTTCCAAGGGTCTCAGTTGCAGCGTGCCTCGCATCAGTCCCGATGGTCGTGATCTGCTATACATCTTGGGACAGTACGGACAATTCCATATCTGGCATAAGAGTTCGGACCTCTGGGTGAAAGACCTGCAAGACTCACTGTCTCTGCCCCGTCCCTTGACCCCTGCCAACTCGCCCGATGCCGACAGTTATCATTCCTGGTCGAGCAATGGCCGATGGATAGTCTTCAGTTCGCGCCGCGAAGACGGCAACTACACCCGTCCCTACATCGCCTACTTCGACCGTCATGGCACCGCGCACCGCGCCTTCTTGCTTCCTCAGCGCGATCCCGAATACAACCTCTTGCTGCTGAAGAGCTACAACGTTCCCGAACTCACACGCTCCGCCGTGCGAGTATCTGTCGAGCAGCTGAATCATGTAGTACGCCACACCGAAGCGGAGGTCGCTACCTATAAGGAATAAGCACTTTAGGGCCAGCGTCCTGCCCTTCCCGTCGTTACCTCTCATACTCCGAGAACCCCAACCTCTCGCACTCAACAATGACTCATGCCAGCTGAATCTCAGCATCTGATCCAACTATAGTACATGGAAAGAAAAAACATCTTCACACACTTCACGGAAAGCACCATCGCCGGATGGTTCTTCTTCTTCCTCGTCTGGCTCTGGGCTTCCTGGTGGATGGGCGACGTCTTCCGTATCGCCTATGAATATTCGTTCATCGCACCCGATGCAACCTTGATGCACTGGTTGTGGCAACGCTCCAATGGTTTATTATGGATCATTGGCCGCGTGCTGCTGACCCTATACCACTGGCCAGTAGTTGGTGGATTGCTGGTGGCAATCTTGTTGGCCACGGGCTCATGGTTGCTGGGCAACGTCCTGCAGCTGTCCCAACGTTGGCGCTGGCTTCAGTTTCTGCCAGCCTGTGCATGGATGACCTGGACCGCCCATGTGGGTCTGAACCTCTTCTATATGCACGAGCCGGGACGCATCCTCTCCATTCCCTTCCTCTTTGTCGTCGTTCTTGCTGGGGTGGCACTTATTAAAGCCTTTTCCAGGCAGAGGGCTGGAGAGTACCCTGTGGACGTTCCTCCCGCCCAGTCTGCCCGGAAGAAGAGGCTGCTGATGGGAGTCGCTTACGCCGTAGTGCTCCTGGCCTCTTTCGCCATCCCCATGCTCCACCTCTCCCACCGCCATCCTTACCTTCGTCCGCTCACTCGGATGCAGGTGCAGTTGTTGCACAACGACTACGAAGGCATCTACCGCACTGCCCACGAACATGCAGACATGAGCTACCGGCAGATGGCTGGTTACTATGTGATAGCGCTGGTCCGCACGGGACGACTTGCTGACCACCTTTTCGATATCAAGTTGAATTTCGAACCCATCAGAACCTACAGCTACACGGGCAAGCCCAGCGAGAGCCGGAACTACCATCACACCGACTGCAACTATCATGCAGGTCTCATCCGTGCCGCTTACCACTCGGCCATGGAACAGATGATGTGGGATGGTCCCTCCCTTTTCAGCCTGAAACATCTTACTAAGATATCCCTCCTTGAGGGAGACTGGGCCTTAGCCCGCAAATACCTCCACATTCTCCAGAAAGCTCCTTTCGAGGACGCTTTTATCAATAAGTACTCCCCCATGGTCGGTAGGCCCGACCTGATTCTGGCTGATGCCGAATTTGCAGCCATCTACCGAACTCTGCCCCCTCGCCACACGCTGGAAAACGTCTACGAGAAGCCCAGTTTCATCGGATATTACGTCGCCCAGAAGAGGTTCAACAATCCCGAAACGCTGTTGTGGAGTACCATAGCTTGTCTCTATAGCAAACGCATGCCCGAGTTCCTGCAACGTTGCAGCAGTCTCGCTGGCTCCACTCCCCCTCGTTCCATCCTCGAGGGACTTATCACTCAAGTACAGCGCTACCCTTCTCTGATCGAGGCTTTTCCGCAACTGCAGATGGAAGTGGATCGGTATAACCAGTTCCTGCGAGAAGCCTCAGCCTATATGGGCGACCGAGAGCGGGGAAGTGAGGAGCTCTTCGAGAAATACAAGGGTTACTATCCCTACTACTATTTCTTCGGAAATCTCAAGACCGACCACACAAATGGAAGTGAAGTGCTGGAACATAACCGGGCAGGCGTGAACTAAATGCCGGGGGCGGACTCCCGAAACCTGCACCTCAAACCGCGAGCCCCGCTCGCTCCTTAAAGTTGAGTACACCTTATTATATATAGTACCTACTATTTTTAGAATAACGATATGATTCTTTACAATCCACTCCATAGGCTCCACATGACGACAGGAAGTTCAACGGCCCATCTCCGGCCCAGGAGAGTATGCGTTTCCGCACATCCTCTTCTCTCGCTCTCCCTCGTACTCCTTGGCAACATCCTTCTCTCTGCTTGCAGCAGCAAACCAGCAGCCCTGCCGGATACTTTCGCAGAGACAACAGACAGCGCACAGATATATCCCGACTATCGCGATGTCACCATCCCACCAAATATTGCACCACTGAATTTCATGGTCGTGGATTCCCTGGCCGACGCCTTTGTGGCTGACATCGGAGGCATGGTCTGCGCCGCTGCCGACGACGGGAAGTTCGACATCGACAGCACTGCCTGGCGAACGCTGCTTGCCGAGCATCGGGACAAGGACGTGCCAGTCCAGCTCTATGCCCATCGAGAGCAAGGGTGGGTGCGACATCCAGCCTTCGCGTTACACGTAGCTGCAGAGGACATCGATTCCTACCTCTACTATCGACTCATCGAGCCCGGCTATGAGATCTATCAGCAGCTTGGAATCTACCAGCGCAACCTCACCAACTTCGAGGTCACCACCATCTACGAGAACCATCGGGATATTGATTTGGGCAAGACCCATTGCATCAACTGCCACACCTTCCAGAACTACGACACGGAACGCATGTACCTCCATGTGCGCGAGAACCATAGCGGCACCATCTTCACCCACGGCACGGAGACCAAAAAGATTATCATCAGGCACGACAGCATCCTTGCTTCTGGAGCCTATGGCAATTGGCATCCCCAATTACCCTTGGTGGCTTTCAGCACCAACAAGACCGCCCAGGTGTTCCACTACAGCTACAAGGAGAAGATAGAAGTATATGACTACAGCTCGGACCTCCTGCTCTATGACCCCGACCACAATGAGGTCCGCCACATCCTCCACACCCCGGACGACTACGAGACGTTCCCCTGCTGGTCCGCCGATGGCACCCGCCTCTTCTACTGCAAGGCGCGCCCCCCTCGTAAGCACACCGACAAGGATTATGAGTTCCAGATCGTCATGCACTTCGACAGCCTCCTCTATGACATCTATTCCATGCCCTTCGACACGGTAAACTACACCTTCGGCGAACCCCGTCTGGAGGTCTCCCTCAGTCCCCAGCACCTCAGCTGCAGCATGCCTCGCGTAAGTCCCGACGGCCGCTACCTGCTCTTCAGCGTAGCGCAGTACGGACAGTTCCATATCTACCACAAGAGTGCAAACCTGTGGGTGAAGCCCCTTCGCCCTTCGCCCTCCGGGGAGGACTCCTCCAGTTATCGGGGCGAGAACAACCCTGCCGCAGCCGCCCCTGCGGACGAGGTCTCAACCGCCCTCTATCCCCTCACGGCCGCCAACTCCCCAGACGCCGAAAGCTTCCCTGGTTGGTCCTCCAACGGCCGATGGATTGTATTCAGTTCGCGCCGCGACGACAGCAGCTACACACGCTCCTACATCGCCTACTTCGATGTCCAGGGCAAGGCACATCGAGCCTTCCTCCTCCCGCAGCGAGACCCCGAGTACAACCAACTCCTGCTGAAGAGCTACAATGTGCCGCAGCTGACCCGCTCGGCGGTGCCCTTCACCCAGAAGCAGATGAACAAGGCCATTCGGTCTACCGAAGCAGAACTGGCGACCTATAAAGGCCTCTCCAAATAGTACCTAAAAGGCACCTTTTGGTGCGGAAAAATGACAAAAAGTAAGTAAAATGAGTAAAAAAGACCCCTTTTCTATAACTTTTATTAGAAAAACGTCTTGTTGTACGTACTTTTTGTGTACCTTTGCCGCGCATTTCAGAACAAGATATTCAACAAAACAAGAGAACAAGTAAAACAACCACAAAAAACATTTTCAGACTATGCGAGTTATTATTGAACCTTCCTACGACCAGATGTCCAAGTGGGCAGCTGAGTACATTATCAGCAAGATCAATGCTGCCAACCCCACCGCCGAGAAGCCCTTCGTGCTCGGCCTGCCCACCGGTTCCAGCCCCATCGGCACCTACCAGGCACTTGTCAAGGCCAACAAAGAAGGCCGCGTCAGCTTCAAGCACGTCCTCACCTTCAACATGGATGAGTATGTGGGCCTTCCCGAGAGCCATCCCGAGAGCTACCACAGCTTCATGGCTACCAACTTCTTCGACCATATCGACATCCCCAAGGAAAACATCCACATCCTCAACGGCAATGCCAAGGACCTGGCAGCCGAGTGCGCTCACTACGAGCAGATGATAGAGGAAGCCGGCGGCATCGACCTCTTCATGGGCGGTATCGGTCCCGACGGACACATCGCCTTCAACGAGCCGGGCAGCAGCCTCAACAGCCGCACCCGCCAGAAGACCCTTACCACTGACACCCGCGTGGCCAACAGCCGCTTCTTCGGTGGCAAACCCGAAGACGTGCCCGCAACGGCTCTCACCGTAGGTGTTGGCACCGTCATGGCTGCTCGCGAGGTGCTCATCCTCTGCAATGGCCACAACAAGGCACGTGCCCTGCAGGCTGCTATCGAAGGTCCTGTCACCCAGTGGTGGACCATCAGCGCCCTCCAGCTCCACGCCCACGGCATCATCGTCTGCGACGAGGCTGCCACCGAGGAGATCAAGCACGGCACCTACAAGTACTTCAAAGATATCGAGAAAGATAACCTCTGATCACACCTCCAGACCACGCACCTTTTGAGAACCTCCATACATAGCTACATCTCCCGCCTACGGTCCGCAAGGACTATAGCACTCTTGTTTGCCCTTCTGACTTGGAGTTCTCTCTCTGATGTGCTGGCCCAGAGCACCCATTGGCGCGTCGCGGCGGAATCGCCGCTGACGCGCATTTTGTTACGCGGCGACACCCTCGACATCACTTCTCCCAAAGGACTCTCGCTCTGGTGGGACCGTCCGCTGGAGGCCCCCTGCACGATTCAGTACAGGGCCTGCGTGGTGGTCGAAGGTGGTCCCTGCGACCGCCTCTCGGACCTCAACTGCTTCTGGATGGCGGACCAGCTGCTGCCCGATGGCCGTTTCCTCGAGAACTATCGGTTGCAATGCTACTACCTCGGCTATGGCGGCAACTACAACACTACTACGCGCTTCCGTCGCTACGACGGCGACACACTGGCGGTGACCGACGCCACCCGCCGGCCGCCCGTTCTGGTGGAGTACACCGACTCGGCCCATCTCCTGCGCCCCAACCATTGGTACGACGTCCGCATCGACGTCTCTGCGGAAGGGCGCACCCGCTATTACCTCGACGATACTCTTCTCGTGGACTACCTCGATGCCAAGCCACTCCGGCGCGGGTGGTTCGCTTTCCGAACAACCTGGAGCCACACACGCCTCACCGCTTTCCGCATCACCTCCCAGGGCCATCGTCCTGCAAGCCCACAATAACCGCCTTGCTCCCTCACCTTCGGCCGGGTCGAAGCGGGGACATGGCTTCGCTCTCCCACGAAGCTGCAGGCAGGCTTTTTCAGAAAAAACGCCGAAAAGAAAGACGTCGGAACATAAAAACGGTTCCTCCCAGCTGCTAATCCTGTTTTTTTCTGTATCTTTGCAGACAAAATAGAACAATTATGGCTGACGTCACCCCCATGATGAAACAGTTCTTCGACCTGAAGGCCAAGCATCCAGATGCGATCCTGCTCTTCAGGTGCGGAGACTTCTATGAAACCTATGCCACCGACGCCGTGGAGGCATCGGAGATTCTCGGCATCACCCTCACCAAGCGTAACAACGGCGGGAGCACCGGCGAACCCATCGCCATGGCCGGTTTCCCCTACCACGCCCTCGACACCTATCTGCCCAAGTTGGTGAGGGCGGGTCGGCGCGTGGCCATCTGCGACCAGCTGGAGGACCCCAAGTTGACCAAGAAGCTGGTGAAGCGCGGCATCACGGAGCTGGTGACTCCGGGCGTGGCCATCAGCGACACGGTGCTGAACCACCGCGAGAACAACTTCCTCGCTGCCGTACATTTCATGAAAGAAGACCTCGTGGGCGTCAGCTTCCTCGACATCAGCACCGGCGAATGGTTCGTGGCCGAGGGCTCGGCAGAATATGCCGACAAACTGATAGGTAACTTCGCGCCCAAGGAAGTGCTCTATGAGCACGGACGCAAGGGCCTCTTCCAAGGTTGCTTCGGCACCAAGCACGTCACCTTCGAGCTGGACGACTGGGTGTTCACCTCCCAGACCGCCACCGACAAACTGACCCATCACTTCGAAGTGCGCAACCTCAAGGGATTTGGCATCGAAGGGCTGAAGGCAGGAGTCATTGCAGCAGGCGCCATTCTCTTCTACCTGGAACTGACGCAACACACCCAGCTGAAGCATATCACCACCATACAGCGCATAGAGGAAGAGCGCTACGTCCGGCTCGACAAGTTCACCGTACGCAACCTGGAGTTGCTCGATGCAATGAACGAGGGCGGCAGCTCGCTCCTGCAAATCATAGACCACACCACCACTCCCATGGGTGCCCGTCTGCTCCGGCGGTGGCTGCAGTTCCCGCTGCGCGACATCCAGCAGATCAACCGCAGGCTGGACATCGTGGACCACTTCTTCCGCCAACCGGAATTCAAGGACATCATCATCGAGCAGTTGCACCTGATAGGCGACCTCGAACGCATCACCTCCAAGGTGTCCACAGGGCGCGTCTCGCCCCGCGACATCGTACAACTGAAGGTGGCGTTGCAGGCCATAGAGCCCGTGAAGCAGGCCTGCCAGGCCTCCGACGAGCCTGCCCTGCAACAAATAGCAGAGCACCTGGACCCCTGCGCAGCCATCAGTCAGCGCATCGCCCGAGAGATAAATCCCGACCCGCCACAGCAGGTGCAGAAAGGCGGCGTCATCAGAGACGGAGTGAGCAGCGAGCTCGACGAGTTGCGCCACATCGCATGGGGCGGCAAGGACTATCTGCTGCAGATTCAGCAGCGCGAGGCAGAGGCCACGGGCATACAGAGTCTGAAAATCAGCTACAACAACGTCTTCGGCTACTACCTCGAGGTGCGAAACACCTACAAGGACCGCGTGCCGTCGACCTGGATTCGCAAGCAAACCCTCGTCAACGCCGAGCGCTACATCACTCAGGAACTGAAGGAATATGAGGAGAAAATCCTGGGCGCCGAGGAGAAGATCCTCAGCCTCGAGGCACAGCTCTTCGGCGAGTTGGTATCTGCCGTGATGCAGTTCTCCGCCGCTATCCAGAAGGACGCCATGGCCATCGCCGAACTGGACTGCCTGCTGAGCTTCGCCCTCTGTGCGGCCGAGCGACACTATGTGCGACCCATCGTGGACGACTCCACGGAGATAGACATCCGCCAGGGCCGCCACCCCGTCATCGAGACCCAACTGCCACTGGGCGAGCGCTACGTCGCCAACGACGTGCGGCTCGACACCGGCAGCCAGCAGATTCTCATCATCACGGGTCCGAACATGGCAGGTAAGAGCGCCCTGCTCCGCCAGACGGCCCTCATCACCCTCATGGCCCAGTGCGGCTGCTTCGTGCCCGCCGAGAGCGCCCACATCGGTTGGACCGACAAGATCTTCACCCGCGTGGGCGCCAGCGACAACATCTCTGTGGGCGAGAGCACTTTCATGGTGGAGATGAGCGAAGCAGCCAACATCCTCAACAACCTCAGCGAGCGTTCGCTCATCCTCTTCGATGAACTTGGCCGAGGCACCTCTACCTACGATGGCATCTCCATCGCCTGGGCTATCGTGGAATACATCCATGAGAACCCGCAAGGTCACGCCCGCACCCTCTTCGCCACCCACTACCACGAGCTCAACGAGATGGAACGCCATTTCTCGCGTATCAAGAACTTCAACGTCAGTGTCCGCGAACTGCGCGGCAAGGTCATCTTCCTGCGCAAGCTGGAGCCCGGCGGTTCTGAGCACTCCTTTGGTATCCATGTAGCCAAACTGGCCGGACTGCCCCGCGACATCGTTCGCCGTGCGGAGATGATACTGAAACAACTCGAGAGCAGTGCCGACCGCGAAGGGTTGGGCAGCGGTGCCAAGATCGGCAACCTGCCCGCCACGGACCACATGCAACTCAGCTTCTTCCAGCTCGACGACCCCGTGCTCTGCCAAATTCGCGACCAGATTCTCGGCCTCGACATCAACAGCCTCACCCCCATCGAGGCCCTGAACAAGCTCAACGATATCAAACGCATCCTTCAAGGAAAATAACCTCCCGCCCCCTCCCTCTTTCCTCCTCGCCCCTCCCCCCTTCCTCCTCGCAAATCACGTCGCGAACCTATTTTCCACACGTATATACGTGTTGGCGAAGATGTATATACGTGTGGACAAAGATGTATATACGTGTTAGCGAAGATGTATATACGTGTGGACGAAGACGTATGTATGTGTGGACGAAGACGTATGTACGTGTGGACGAAGACGTATATACGTGTGGACAAAGATGTATATACGTGTGACAAAGATGTATATACGTGTTGACGAAGATGTATATACGTGTGGGCGAAGACGTATGTATGACGAAGATGTGTATATACGTGTGGACGAAGACGTATATACGTGTGGACGAAGACGTATATACGTGTGGACGAATACGAAACCTCGTGTTGACAAACGCAAGTAGATGTCAAGTCAGTGTTGACATATCTTCTGCTTAAAGATATTTATTTTCTGTCAATAAGATTTATATCTTCCGCTCAATAAGTTTTATATCTTCTGCTCAATAAGTTTTATATCTTCCGCTCAAAAGATATAAATCTTCTATCCGTAAGATATATATCTTATTCGCATAAGATTCTACCCCAATTCGCTCCCCACCCTTGCCTTCACTATTGCCCTGTTTGCCTCCACGATGCTTCCTCTGTGCCTCCACTTTTTCTCATCCAGCCTGCTTGTATCACAAGCGATAAAAGTTCTTTCGCTGGAGGGGGATCGCCGCGAACGGACCGCAGCGCACTCAACAAAAGACGGGCAGAGTGCGGGAAGAAAGGAAGGAGGGAGGGAGGGATAAAGCCGCTGACGTGTGGGTTGCTGGGCAGCGCAAGAACTGGTCAACAGGGGCTCAGAATTTCAGGATGATGCCAAGGAAACCGCAGATGATGCCTAAGAAGGTGCCAGCGAGAACTTGCCAGAGTGTGTGCTGGCGCAGGAGCATTCGGCTGCTGCCTACCAATCCGGCAACGAGGATACACAGACACAACCACCAGACGGGATTGAAGGAAAAGAGGAAACCATAGGCTACTAAAGCGCCTATAACTCCGCCTGCCCCGGCATTGTGGGCAGAAATTTTCCACCAGATATTGATGAAGAAGCAACTCACCTGTATCATCAGCGCACCTACGAGGATACCACCCATATAATAAGGTAGGCGGAAACGGCTGAGCAGGTGCAACGTGAAGGCGTAGTAGAGGATGAAGATGATGTAGGGGAAGAAGCGTTTCTCGCGCAAACGCAGGTGATGGAGCTTCAGGCCATTCATCTGACGCCAGAAACGGATGGTCAGCTGAGGCAGCAACAGGGTGCCCAACAAGACTACGAGGAGGATGAGGCTCTTGAAGGGCAAGGGCAGCAGGCTCAGATAGGTGAAAAGGAACAAGGACAAGAAGCCCACCAGGGGATAGTACTGGGGGCGGAAGATACTGGAGAGGACTCGAGCTCCTAATAGTAATGCTTTATTCATTTTCTCAATCGAGCTATAGGGATTCCCAATTGTTCGCGATATTTGGCCACGGTGCGGCGTGCCACATCAAAGCCGCGTGCCCGCAGTTCCTTGGCCAGTACGTCATCAGATAGCGGGGCACGTTTGTCCTCGGCATCCACAATCTCTTGCAGGGCAGCTCTGATACTGCGCACCGACACTTCATCGCCGCCCTGCAGTCGGGCAGCAGAGGTGAAGAACCAGCGTAGCGAGTAGGTGCCGAAGGGTGTCTGCACCCACTTGGAGTTGCTGACACGGGAGATGGTGGAGACGTGCAACCCCGTGAGTTTGGACACATCTTCCAGGTTCATAGGACGCAGAAGGGTCTCGTCGCCGCTCTCGAAGAACGGTCGCTGCAACTTCATGATTGCCTGCATGGTAGTGAGCAACGTCTGGCGACGTTGGTTCAGGGCATCTATGAAACTGCGGGCCTTCTCCACTCGGTCTCGCAGATAGGTGATGCCCTCTCGCTCGGCGCGGGAGAGCTGACGGGTGTCTGCACCCTCGTAGGAGCGGAGGAAATCCATATCATCGGGGTTGACCTGCAAAGCGGGCACATTGCCGTTGTTCAGCGAGAGAGTGAGGTGACCATAGTTGTCGGCTTCCACCATGAAGTCGGGGGTTATCTGCTGGAGGTTGCGACCGATGGCTTCGCCCATGGCGTTGCCCGGACGGGGGTTCAGACGCCGCACTTCCCGGCGCAGGCGGGCTACATCATTGTCGCTCAGACCCATGTCGCGCTGTATGCGGTCCCACCGATTGAGCATCAGATTCTCGAACTGCTCCTGAAGCAGTTGCAGCAGTTGTTGTCGAGTGGCAGAGCTCTGCTCAGGGGCGTGCTGCACTTGCAGCAAGAGACATTCCTGCAGCGAACGTGCTCCAATGCCTGCGGGCTCGAAGTTCTGCAGGATTTCCAGGATGTGCTCCAGTTCCTGAGGAGAGGTCTGGATATTATGGTAGACCTCCAGTTCATCCTGCAACTGCTGGAGCGATACGCGCAACAGCCCATCGTCGTCCAAGGAACCTATGAGATAGCGGATGATCTCCTCCTCGTGGGGGGTGAGTCGGAAGAGTCCTATCTGCTCCTCCAGCTGATCGTAGAAGGACTGGGTCTCCTGGGTTACGAACTCCAGGATACCGGAACGGGACGACGGCAGGTTGTCTGGGATATCATCGGGATTACTGTAGTCGGCCGACTGGGCATCGGCAGAAGCCGAGGCGTCGTCGAAAGACGAATAGTCGTCCGGCTCGGAGGTGTCAGGAGAGTAGTCGGGGTCGCTGGCGCCGTCGGATGGCGACGCCCCCTCAGCCTCCAGCGATACATTCTCCTTCAGCTCGCGGTCCACACGCTCATACAACGCCTCCACTGGCATTTCTACCAGATTGCTTACCAGAAGCTGCTGAGGCGAGAGAACCTGAGTCTGACTCTGGACTTGTGATTGTATGTTCGACTGCGAGGACATGATTATTCAGAAAACGTCAATAAAGCTGAAGGTCCGACGGACAGGAAGTGAACTGAAGGTTTGCTCCAAGGAGCGAGAGAAAGGGGAGGCCTCTAAGCAAGTGTGCTTTTCTTAAGTCCACGCCAGATGAAATAGGAACCCACCAGAACGAAAGGCACCGAGAGCAGTTGGCCCATATTGAACAACATACCATTCTCGAAGTCCACTTGCACCTCTTTGGTGTACTCGATGAAGAAGCGGAAAGTGAATATCAAGAAGATACACAAACCGAAGAAGAAGCCCGAACCGACGCGCTGTGGCGAGCGGCGATAGAACCACCATCCTACGAAGAAGAAGAGGAGGTAGGCCAGGGCCTCGTAGAGCTGCGACGGATGACGGGGCAGCTGATCGATACGCTCGAAGATGAATGCCCAGGGCACATCGGTGGGTTTACCGATGATCTCACTGTTCATCAGGTTGCCCAGACGGATGGCAGCCGCACAGATAGGGGTTACGATGGCGATATTGTCGAGGGCCGTGAGGAAAGGTACCTTCGTGCGGCGGCTGTAGAGCCACAGGGCGAGGATGAACATCAGCGTTCCGCCGTGGCTGGCAAGTCCCGTGTAGCCCGTGAAATGCCACGCGCCATCGGCTCCCTGCTTGATGGGCAGAATCATCTCCACCACATGAGCGGGCGAACTGAGGAAATAGTCGGGTTCGTAGAAGATGCAATGTCCCAGCCGGGCACCGATGAGTATGCCCAGGAAAGAATAGAGGAACAAGGGATCGAACTTCTCATCGGGAATCTGCTGCTCCTTGAACAGCCGTTGCTCCAGGAGGAACACGGCCAGCAGGCCTATGCACCAGCACAAGGAGTACCACCGGACTCCGAAGGAGCCAATGGAGAAAGCGATGATATCCGGGTTCCAGGTGATAAAGAGGTTTTCCATAACTTATACATTAAATCGGAAGTGCATGATGTCGCCGTCCTGAACGACATATTCTTTTCCCTCTACACCCATCTTGCCAGCTTCGCGCACGGCAGCTTCGGAACCGAGGGTGATATAGTCGTCGTACTTAATGACTTCGGCACGTATGAATCCTTTCTCGAAATCAGTGTGAATGACGCCTGCGCACTGGGGCGCTTTCCATCCACGGCGGAAGGTCCACGCCTTCACTTCCATGGGTCCGGCCGTGATGAAGGTCTGCAGGCCGAGCAGGGAATAGATGGCTTTGATGAGGCGGTCGCAACCGCTCTCTGTGAGGCCCAGGTCTTCGAGGAACATCTGCTTCTCCTCGTAGCTCTCGAGCTCTGCGATGTCGGCTTCCGTCTGTGCGCTGATGATGAGCAGGGCTGCGTTCTCGCCCTGGATGGCCTGGCGCACAGCCTCCACATAGGCATTGCCGTTGGCGGCAGCGGTGTCGTCGACATTACATACGTAGAGCACAGGCTTAGTAGTGAGCAGGAAGAGGTTGCGGGCAGCAGCCTGTTCGTCCTCCGTCTCGAAGCTGACGGTGCGGGCACTGCGTCCTTCCACGAGGGCTGCCTTGTAGGCTTCCAGCACGCCCAGCTCCAGTTTGGCCTGCTTGTCGCCGCCCACACGGGCTTGCTTCTCCACCCGTTGCATGCGACTCTCCACCGTCTCGAGGTCCTTCAGTTGCAACTCCGTATCGATGATTTCCTTGTCGCGAACGGGATCTACACTGCCATCGACATGAACGATGTTGTCGTTGTCGAAGCACCTGAGCACGTGGATGATAGCGTCGCACTCGCGGATATTACCCAGGAACTGATTGCCCAGTCCTTCGCCTTTGGAGGCTCCTTTGACCAGACCTGCGATGTCCACAATCTCACAGGTGGCGGGAACGATGCGTCCCGGATGAACGAGTTCTGCCAGGCGGGTGAGGCGCTCGTCGGGTACGGTGATTTGTCCCATCTGTGCATCAATGGTGCAGAAGGGGAAGTTAGCTGCCTGCGCCTTTGCGCTCGACAGGCAATTGAAGAGGGTGCTTTTGCCGACGTTGGGGAGTCCAACTATTCCAGCTTTCAGTGCCATATAGGGATAATTATTGAATGAGACCCGAATCGGTCATCTGGCCGAGAAGAACTTTCATCCTTACACGTCTGTTCATGTCGCAACATCTATTCTTGGGATGCCATTCTTCTGGCATCTTGCTCATCGTTTCCTCTCGCTGCAGTTCGCTACTGCCTCCGGGATAGTCGACAAGCAATTCACTCAAGATATCTGTTTTCCGGGCATGAAGCCAAATGATCGGATTGGGTTAAAAGTGAGACTTCTATGTAATTTTCGGGTGCAAAGATAGTCATTTCATACGAGACTTCCACTTGAAAGCTCATTTTTCGCGTTGTCAAGACCTTATTAGGAATATTTTTTTCCTACAAGAGGCCGTTCAGATACAAGCCTACCACCATCGGCATCCGCATAACAAGCCCTCCCTCTGACTTCCCCAAAAGGAGAAGGACCGGACTGGACTCAAGGGAGGGAGGGACAACAATCTGTTGTATGGAGTGAGGGCGCAGTGGGGAACGCCCGCTACGACGGTCCCCTACAAAAGAACCCCGAAGAGGTGACAGAGCATCGTTTCCAATACGCTGTCTCCCCTTCGGGATTTATTCGCCCGGTGCTATCAGTTCAGTGTGAATCACGAACTGATCAGCAGGCCGAGAGGTCTGTCATTCCTTGCTTTCTGCTGCCAAGGAGGCGGCATCAGGTCTCATGACGACACGTACGCGGTTGTTGTCTTTCAGGACAGATGCTGCAAGACTCTTGATGTCGTCGACGGTGATGGCCTTGACCACCGATTCGTAGTTCTCAGCAGGGTCTATTCCTCGGAAAGCTATCGTCTGGATGCGGCTCATCAGCCATCCGTTCTCGCGCTGGTTCTGCTGATAGGTCTTGAGCAGATACTCCTTCACCTTCGTGAGGCTTTCTTCTGCCACGCCATTTCTGGCGATATCCTCAAACACATCTTGTGCTATCTGCACGCAGGTGTCGGTCATCTCAGGTTTCAGCGGGAACACAGCTTGAATGAGATAGTAGGGTTGGTCGTCGCTGCCGCGGGTGATGGAACCAGCCGCCTGAGTGGAGTAGGCAGCACCCAGCTCCTCGCGGATCTTCTTCAAGTAGATTTCAGAGAGGCACGTGCTGAGGGCTTCTACCAGCACCTCGTTGCGCGGCGTCATCTCCGTCTGTCCGGACCAGATGCACACAGCAAAGCTCTGAGGAGTCTGCATCTTCTTCTCGTAGAAATTGTCGTGCTGGCCCTTGACGAAGTTCACATGGGCATCCACAGGAGTATCGTCGCGCTTCACGGTGGGCAGGGTGCCCAGATATTGCTTGATATGCATCCGCAGGAGGGGCTCGTCGATATTACCAATAAAGAGGAAGGTGAAGTCCGATGCATCGGCAAAGCGATCGGCATACATAGCGAGGATGCGGTCGTAGTCAATCTGATCTACCTCGGCCTCTGTCAGAGGCTGCAGGCGGGGATGGTGACCGAAGATGGTGCTCTGGAGACTATCGCTGATGCTTGCTGTGGGATTCAACGCTTTGTTGCGAAGCACCTCACGCTGCTGCTCCTTGTAGGCACCGAAGGCATCCATATCCTTCTCGCGGGGCTGGAAGTGGAGGTATATCAGTTCGAAGAAGGTGGCAATATCTTTCATGGAGCAACGGCCGGACAAGCCTTCTGTGCGAAGGTCTGCGCTGAAGCCCAAGCTCACATTACGACCTGCCAGTGCCTTGTTCAATTCCACGGAAGTGAAGCCTCCCAGCTTGCTCAGAGACATCACATCGTCGAAAGCATTCAGATTGATGCGCTCGTCGTCGCCATAGCGTCCCATGCCACCCTTGCTCCATGCGCTCATCAGGATTTCATCGTCCTTGAAGTCAGTAGGCTTGAGGATGACACGTATGCCATTTGACAAGGTCAGCAGTTTGGAACCACAAGGACCTTCTTGTTCCTTCTCGATCTCGCCGGGTTTCTTCAGTTCGGTCACCAGAGGACCTGTCTTGACGTTATCCACCCAGGCCTCGAGAGGCAAAGACTGTGCCGCATGGATGGCTCCCAGCAGCTGTTGTTCTGTGGGTTGCTGCAGTCCTTCCTTGTCGGGGTTCAGTGCGAGCACCACGAGATTAGTGTCTGTGCGGGTGATGATCTCCTCCAGGTAGGCTCCATAAGCCTCGGCAGGCAAATTGGAAAGCATCTGCTGGGTAAGAGGAAATTCCTGTTCCAGACTGGGCATGGGAGCATTGTCCAAGAAAGAGCGGTAGTACTTATGTGCCAGACCGATGCTCTTCTGCTTGTCGCGGTTGTTGTACCGCTGCTCCATATCTGCTATGATGTCGAGTGCCATGCGCTGTGCCTCGCCGGAAGTGATGCCGTACTGCTGGGCGCGATAGATCTCAGCCATGACATCCTTCACAGCTTCTTCCACACGTCCTTCCTTCGGTGCCACCTGGATATTCAGTGCTCCGGTGACTTTCGAAGAGAGCAGGAAGTCGCCATCTTCCACGCTGGCGCCATTGAAGGAACATTCCGGCTTCAGAGACAGTTCCTGCAGACGCTGGTTCAGGACTCCCATAGACACCTCCTTCATCAGGTCTTCCACGAAAGCGCCGAGGGTGTTGCGAAGGCTGTCGGGAGTGACCTCATGTTTCATGGAAATCATGACCACCTGAGTGGTGACTTCCGGATCCTTGTCGCTGACCACAATGGCCTCGTTGTTATCGGGAACACTGAAGTACTCACGCGGAGCCACGGGCTGCTCCAACTTGATATCCTCGAACAGATCGTAGATTTTGCCTTCGATCTTGTCGACATCGATGTCTCCAACGACGACGATACCCTGCAGGTCCGGACGATACCACTTATGGTAGTAGGCGCGAAGGGTGTCGTAGGGGCACTCGTCGACCACGGACATCAATCCGATGGGGAAGCGACGGCCGAAACGACCGGGCATCAGACGTTCCAGGTTACGGACGAGGATGCGGGTGAATCCGGTGTTGCGCATGCGCCATTCTCCGTGGATGACGCCACGTTCCTTGTCGATTTCCTTGCCGGAAAGCGTCAGGTCGTGGCTCCAGTCGTGCAGGATAAGCAGACAAGAATCGATGGCTCCCTCGCGCGCAGGTACATTATCTATATTATAAACCGTTTCCTCCACACCCGTGTAGGCATTCAGCTGGGCACCGAACTTCACACCGATACCCTCGAGGTATTCCGTCAGCGAGCTGTCGGGGAAGTGGGTTGTGCCATTGAAGCACATGTGCTCCAGGAAGTGGGCCAGACCGCGCTGACTCTCTTCTTCCTGAATGGAACCTACTTTCTGTGCGATGTAGAAGAATGCTTGACCTTTTGGCTCTTCGTTATGACGGATATAATAAGTCAAGCCATTGTCCATGCGTCCGATTCGGACGCTGTCGTCTGCCGGCAAGCGGCGCATCATGATCTGCCGCTGCATGGCTTCCATTTCCTCGGGGGTCTGGGCCACGCTGGTCGTGGCCGTCAGAGCGAGCAAGGAGAGGAAAAATAGATTTTTGATTTTCATTGCTCTTTGTTGTTATATAGGTTGTTATATAGATAGAGGTCTATGATCAACTCTTTATGCTGCACATGGCGCGAAATAACCCACTACTTCCCGCAAATGCATGAATGATTACTTGTTCAGGGTCCAGGTGGCACCGTCCTTGGTGTCTTTGATTTCAAAGCCGAGGGCGGTGAGCTCATTGCGAATCTTGTCGCTGGTGGCCCAGTCTTTATTGGCCTTGGCTATGGCACGCTGCTCCAGCAACATGTCTATGGCGTGGCCGAAAGCCTCCTCGCGTGCAACCGAAGCGCCGTTGGCGGCGGCAGCCGGTGGCAAGAGTCCCAGGATGTCCTCTGTGAAGAGATGCATCGTGGAGGACAGTTCCTCGAGGTCGGCAGCACTGATAGTTCCTTTGTGGTCTATCACTCGATTGATGGTGGAACTGGCTTCGAAGAGCAGGCTGATGACGGTGGGCGAGGCAAGGTCGTCGTTCATGGCATCGTAGCACTTCTGACGCAGCTCGCTGGCTACGCGGTGTGTCTCGGCATCACTTTCTGCACTGGTGCTGATGCGCTTCAGGTCGGCGATGGCGGTCATCAGTCGTTGCAGTCCTTTCTCTGCTGCCTGCAGGGCCTCGTTGCTGAAGTCCACGGTGGAACGATAGTGGGCCTGAAGGATGAAGAAGCGTACGGTCATGGGGGAGTAGGCCTGCGAGAGCTTCTCGTGGTTGCCGGTGAAGAACTCGTTGAGGGTGATGAAATTGCCCAGCGACTTGCCCATCTTCTGGCCACCAATGGTAATCATGTTGCAGTGCATCCAGTACTTGACCATGTCGTCGCCCTGACTGGCCACGGCTTGTGCAATCTCGCACTCGTGGTGGGGGAACACAAGATCCATGCCACCACCATGGATATCGAAATGATTGCCCAGATACTTGCGTCCCATGGCCGTGCATTCGCAGTGCCAACCTGGGAAGCCAACGCTCCAGGGCGAGGGCCAGCGCATGATATGTTCGGGCTGGGCACACTTCCAGAGTGCAAAGTCCACCTGATTATGTTTCTCGCTCTGACCATCGAGCTCGCGGGAGTTGTTGATGACATCACTCAGATTGCGTCCCGAGAGTTTGCCGTAGCGATGGTCCTCATTGTATTTCTCCACATTGAAATAGACAGAACCCTGACTCTCGTAGGCATAGCCGTTGGCCAATATTTCCTTGACAAGTTGTATCTGTTCGATGATGTGTCCCGTGGCATGGGGTTCTATGCTCGGCGGCAAGCAGTTCAGCGCACGCATGGCATCGTGGAAACGATTGGTGTAGTACTGCGCCACCTCCATGGGTTCCAGCTGTTCCAGACGAGCCTTCTTGGCAATCTTGTCCTCACCTTCGTCGGCGTCATGTTCCAAGTGGCCTACGTCCGTGATGTTGCGGACATAGCGCACCTTGTAGCCGATGTGCTGAAGATAGCGGAACAGCAGGTCGAAGGTGATAGCCGGACGGGCGTGACCCAGATGGGCATCGCCATAGAC
>JAILFY010000077.1 GCA_024697285.1 Bacteroidaceae bacterium | reverse complement strand
CTGGTGATCACGATTCTCACCGCTCTGGTGACAACCATCAGCGCCAACGCAGCCCACCTTTAGGGAAGAATTAAAAAATAAAAAAAATAAAACAATTAATTGTTTGACTCCCCACTTCGTCGTGAGACGCGGTGGGGATTTGGTTTAAGGTGCAGACTTCCGCTGCGGTTTAAGGTGCACCCGCTGTATGCAACCATTTTTCACACGAATGACCATTAATTAGGGACATATAATCAACCATAAATAAATATTCATGAACATTATATGTACGTAATTCATGAATATTATATGTGAGAAAATTATTCATGAACATTATATGTACGTAATTCATGAACATTATATGTGAGAAAGGAGAACAGAAAACGCCTGGCGGAGCGAATACACCCGCTGTATACACCCGCTGTAGGGGCAGGCCCCCGTGCCAGCCCGAACCGCCGACAGGCGGTAAGATAACAGGCGGAAACGTTTTGCGAACAACAAACCTGGGTGCACACGCACAGCCGTTCCGGCTGTTCGGGCTGGCACGGGGGCCTGCCCCTACAGAGGATGTTTTCAGAGGGTGCGCACCTTAAACCGCAGCCGAAGGCTGCACCTTAAACCGCGCCCAACGGCGCACCTTAAACCGCGCCCAACGGGCACACCTCAACCCCCTTAAACCGCACCCAACGGGCGCACCTTAAACCGCAGCCGCAGGCTGCACCATAAACCGCAAGCTCCGCTCGCCGATTAACCTGACGAACGGAGCTTGCGGAAGTTGAGTTTTTTATGCGAGAGCCAGACGGATGAATTCGTCTATGGCAGCGCTGAGTCCATCGGCATTCTTTCCTCCGGCAGTAGCGAAGTGGGGCTGTCCGCCGCCGCCGCCTTGCATGAGGCGGGCTGCATCGCGGATGACTTTGCCTACGTTCACTCCGTGCTCCTGCACGAGGCTGTCGGAGGCTGCGCAGGTGAGCATCGGTTTGCCGTCGTTGATGGAGCCGATGCACACCAATGCGTTGGTGACTTCGGTACGCAGCTGGAAGGCGATATCCTTCACGGCCTCTGCAGGCAACAGACATGACCCCTTGAGGAGGCACACGCCGTCTTGTTCCGTAGCGGTGTGTATGAGCTGCTGCTTGTACTGCTGTGCTTTCTCGCGGATGAACTCCTCGGCCTGGTGCTTGAGGTTGGCGTTCTCACCGACCAGTCGTTCGATGGCGGCCTTCACATCAGGTGCTCCGTTGAAGAGGCTGCGAAGTCCTTCCATGGTGTCTTGCATCTGATAGAGGAGGTTCTCTACGGTCTGACCCGTGATGGCTTCAATACGTCGGATGCCTGCAGCGACGCTGCTCTCTGCCACAATCTTGAACATACCAATCTGTCCGGTGGCTTTCACGTGGCAACCGCCGCAGAACTCCACGCTCTGACCGAACTGCACCACGCGTACGCTGTCGCCATATTTCTCGCCGAAGAGGGCGATGGCTCCGAGCTCTTTAGCTTTCTCGATGGGTACGTTGCGGTGGTCCTGCAGGGGGATATTTTTGCGGATGCGCTCGTTGACGATTCGCTCCACCTGACGCAGTTCCTCGGCAGTGACTTTCTGGAAGTGGCTGAAGTCGAAGCGCAGTCCTTCGGGTGTCACGAGGGAACCTTTCTGCTCCACGTGGGTGCCGAGGACTTCGCGCAGCGCTTGGTCCAGGAGGTGGGTGGCGCTGTGGTTGGCCTCGCTGGCATGACGTTTGTCGGTGTCTACGCAAGCCATGAACTCGGCCTCGGGGTGGGTGGGTAGTTTCTTGGCGATATGCACCGTGAGTCCGTTCTCGCTCTTGGTGTCGATGACGTCTATGGTCTCGAACTCACTGACGAGGGCCCCTTGGTCGCCCACCTGTCCTCCCATCTCGGCATAGAAAGGAGTCTTGTCGAGGACGAGTTGGTAGTAGGTCTGCTTCTTCTGTACGATTTTGCGATAGCGGAGTATGCGGCAGGTATATTCGGTGTAGTCCCATCCCACGAACTCGCTCTCGCCTTCTGCCACCACCTGCCAGTCGTCGGTCTCCACGGCGGCGGCGTTGCGGGCGCGTTCTTTCTGCTTCTGCATCTCGACGCCGAAGCCTTTCTCGTCTACGGTGAGACCGTTCTCGCGGCAGATGAGTTCGGTGAGGTCCAGCGGGAATCCATAGGTGTCGAAGAGTGTGAAAGCCTGCACGCCATCGATCTCCGAGCGTCCGGCGGCCTTGGTTTCAGTCATCACGCGGTCGAGCAGCTTGATACCAGTCTCGAGGGTGCGCAGGAAGCTTTCTTCTTCTTCCTTCATGACTTTGTCGATGAGCTCTTTCTGTGCTACGAGCTCGGGATAAGCGCCACCCATCTCCTCGGTGAGTGTGGGCAGGAGGAGGTGCATGAAAGGACGCTTCTGGCCCAGGAAGGTGTAGGCGTAGCGAACGGCGCGACGCAGGATTCGGCGAATGACGTAACCGGCCTTGGCGTTGGAAGGCAGCTGACCATCGGCGATGGAGAAGGCCACGGCACGGATGTGGTCGGCAATGACACGCATGGCGATGTCCACATCTTCCTGAGCACCATACTTCTTACCCGAAAGCTGCTCGATGGCCTGGATAACGGGCTGGAAGACATCCGTGTCGTAGTTGCTGTGCTTGCCTTGCAGGGCACGAACCAGACGTTCGAAGCCCATACCAGTGTCGATGACATTCATGCCCAGAGGCACGAGTGAGCCATCAGCCTTGCGCTCGAACTGCATGAACACGATGTTCCAGATCTCGATGACTTGTGGGTCGTCCTTGTTCACGAGTTCTCGTCCCGGTACTTTGGCTTTCTCCTCAGGCGTGCGGCTGTCGAGGTGAATCTCGGAGCAGGGGCCGCAGGGGCCGGTATCCCCCATTTCCCAGAAGTTATCGTGCTTGTTGCCATTGATGATATGATCGGGAGCGACGTGCTTGGCCCAGAAGCCAGCAGCCTCGTCGTCGCGTGGGATGTTCTCTTCGGGGGAGCCCTCGAAGACGGTGACGTAGAGGTCTTCGGGCTTCAGCCCGATGACCTTGATGAGATATTCCCACGCCATGTCAATAGCGCCCTCCTTGAAGTAATCGCCGAAGGACCAGTTTCCCAGCATCTCGAACATCGTATGGTGGTAGGTGTCGTGTCCTACCTCTTCCAGGTCGTTGTGCTTGCCACTCACTCGCAGGCATTTCTGGGAGTCGGCGCGGCGGCGCGGTTCGGGATCTTTGGTCCCAAGAATGATATCCTTCCACTGATTCATACCAGCATTGGTAAACATCAAGGTGGGATCGTCTTTTACGACCATGGGGGCGGACGGTACGATGGTGTGCCCATGTTGTGCAAAGAACTGCTTGAAGCTCTCGCGAATTTCGTTGGCTGTGTGCAACATATTGTTTTCTTATAGTTTGATGTTTTCTTGGTTGGGCGCAATAATCTGACCTCGTCTGAAGACCAGCAGACAGCCACTGCACCCGAAAAGCGGTGCAAAAGTAGCGAAAAAAGAGGATATGACGAAAGATTTCTGCATATTATGTTATTCTAATAAGCAAAAATAGCTATCTTTGCGCCCAGAAACCAAAAAGAATGTGACGTCGTAGAATTCTATGAACGACCTGAAACAGTATTATTCCATCGCCGAAGTGAGTGAGATATTCTCTGTGCCCACATCGCTTCTGCGCTTCTGGGAGAAACAATTCCCCACCATCCATCCGAAGAAGGGCGCAAATAATTTCCGGATCTACACCAAAGATGATTTGGAGGAGATTCGTCTGGTATATGATTTAGTGAAGGTCCGCAATATGAAGTTGTCTGCTGCGCGTGAGTTGCTGCAGCGCAACCGCGCCGGTGCCAAGGACAGCAGCGACCTGCTTCAGCGTATGACCTACATTCGCGAAGAGCTGCTGGCTATCAAGAAAGAGCTGGACGCGCTGGTTTAGGATATGCGGGTCACCTCTTCTATGCCATCTATCTTCTTCAGGTTCTTGATGATGACGTTCAGGTCTTCTGTGTCGTGAACGTTCAACTCTATCTCGCCCTGGAATATTCCTCCGTTGGCAGCAATGCTGAGTCCATGGACATACACGTTGAGCTGGGAGGTGATGACGTCCGTGAGGCTTCGGATAATACCTATGCGGTCGATGCCTTCTAAGTGCAGGGTGGCCGAGAAGTTCAGCTGCTTGTGGGTGTCCCAGAAGACGGCCAGCAGGTGGTTGCCATCTACATTCTTCAGCTGGTCTGCTATTTTGCAGTTGCGCTTGTGAATGATGATGCGGTTCTGCTCGTCGATATATCCCAGCACGCCGTCTCCCGGGATGGGATGACACTCTGGGCACATCACCACGCGTCCGATGTTCTCCTCGTTGAGGTAGAGTGGTTTCTTGCGGTCGACGACGAGGGGCGAAGGCATGTCTTCGGCAGCTGGCTGGTTCTTGACCTTCTTCTTGCGCTTGTAGAAAGGAATATATCGTGTCCAGCTTTTGTTGTTCTTCTGCCGTGAGTTGTCGGTCTTGGAGCGAAGGGCGTCGATATCTTCCTGGCTGAGGATGATGTTGCCTGCTCCAATGCCCACATACAAGTCCTCGCGCAGTTCCACCAGATGAAACATGCACAAGCGGTCGAGCACGTAGCTGTTCTGTTCGATGTCGTTTTTCTGGCACCATTCTGCCAGCATCTCTTCGCCTCGCTTCTGCTGCTCGCGGCGCTGGCGGCGCAGGATGGTGCTAATCTTGCCACGTGCCTTGGCCGTCGTGGCGATGTCAATCCACGAGGGTTCCACACGCATCTCCTTGGAGGTCAGTATCTCCACCTGGTCGCCGCTGTTCAGCTTGTAGGTGATGGGCACGAGTTGGTGATTGACCTTGGCACCCATACAATGGGTTCCTACTACGGAGTGTATGAGGAAGGCGAAATCCAGCGCCGTGCTTCCCATGGGCATTGTCTTGAACTCCCCTTTGGGCGTTATCACGAGAATCTCGGAACTGTAGAGGTTGAGTTTGATGGTGGAGAGGAAGTCCATGGCCGATGGCTGAGGGTCGTCCAGAATCTCCTTGATGGTGAGCAGCCACTTGTCCAGCTCCGTGTCGTTGGTGTCTGTGGCGTCGATATCGTCTTCGCCTTCCTTGTATTTCCAGTGGGCCGCAAATCCGCGTTCGGCGATGTCGTCCATAATACGAGAACGTATCTGCAGCTCTATCCATCGTCCGCCGGGACTCATCAGTGTCGTGTGCAGTGCTCGGTAGCCATTGGACTTGGGGTTGGAGAGCCAGTCGCGGAAGCGGTCGGGGTGGGCTTTGTAGATGCTGGTGCATGCGGAGTAGATCTGGAAGCAGTCTGCATTCTCCACTTCCACACTTTCTGGGTCGTGGGAGTCAAAGATAATACGTACGGCCAGCAGGTCATAGATTTCTTCGAATGTCACGTGCTTTGTCTGCATCTTCATCCAGATGCTGTAGGGACGTTTGATTCGGGCTTTGAGCTCGTAGGTATATCCCATTTTATCCAGTTTCTTTCGGATAGGTAGGATGAAGGTCTTGAAGGCTTCGTCCAGGTGTGGACGCAGTAGCTCCAGACGCTGGCAGATGTCCTTGTGGGCCTCGGGCTGTTCGTATTCAAAACTGAGGTCTTCCAGTTCCTCCTTGATACGGTTGAGACCAAGGCGGTTGGCCAGAGGGGCATATATGTACAAGGTCTCACCAGCAATCTTGTATTGTTTGTGAGGAGGCTGGGAGCCCAGGGTGCGCATATTGTGGAGTCGGTCGCTCATCTTGATGAGGATGACGCGGATGTCATCGCTCATAGTCAGCAGCAGTTTCTTGAAGGACTCGGCCTGTGCGGAGGCTTTGTCGCCAAAGATTCCGCCAGAAATCTTTGTCAGCCCGTCGACGATTTGTGCAATCTTAGGTCCGAAGATGTTTTTTATATCTTCTACCGTATATTCTGTGTCCTCTACCACATCGTGGAGCAGTGCAGCGCAGATACTGGTGGAGCCGAGTCCTATCTCGCCGCATACTATCTGTGCTACGGCCAGCGGGTGGGTGATATAAGGTTCTCCGGACAGGCGGCGCACACCTTCGTGGGCCTTCTTGGCGAAGTTGAAGGCTTTGGCTATCAGTTCTGTCTTCTTGCGATGGGGCGAGGCGAGATAAGTGTCGATAAGTTTCTGGTAAGCTTTCTGCACAATCTCCTCGTCACTGGGAATCTGGGGTGCGGGATGGGCGGTGTCTTCTTCCATGTGTTTATCTTACTCTTAACTTTTGTCCAGCAATGATATTGTTACCACGAATGCCATTGAGTCTGCGCAGTCTGGCCACAGTGGTCCGGTTTCGTCGGGCAATGGCGCCGAGGGTGTCGCCACGTCGTACGGTGGTGTAGGTGCCTCTGCGACTGCGGGTGCTGCTGCTGGTGGTGGTGGTCTTGGTCTGTTTGACTTCTACCTCCCGCCGGTTGGTGAGCAGCTCTGTGGCTCTCCAGGCATAGATGCTGTCGCCGGAGGCAGCAAAAGTGGCAATGGCAGCAGTAGGCAAGCGTAGTGTGCAGGAGTGGCTTTCGCCGGGGATAAGTGCTGTGCGATACTGTGGGTTCAGGGCGTGCACCTCTTCTTCGCTGACGTTGCAGCAACCCACTAACTGGTCCACATGCAGGTTCCGGTTGATAGTCACGGTGTCAGTGGAGGCTGGCAGAGTGGTGCTTGCCGGACAGATATTGTGTTCGCAGTAGTAGTTCATCACATAGTTGGCGGCAATGAAGGCGGGAACATATCCGCGCGTCTCTGCCGGGAGGTAGGGATAGATCTGCCAGTAGTCCTTGGAACCGCCAGCACGACTGATGGCTTTACGTACGTTGTTGGGGCCGCAGTTGTAGGATGCGATGACAAGTGTCCAGTCTCCGAAGATGTCGTAGAGGTCCTTGAGATAATGGGCAGCAGCATAGCTGGATTTTATGGGGTCGCGGCGTTCGTCGATGAGGCTGGTGACTTCCAGTCCGTACTGCTTGCCCGTAGTGATCATAAACTGCCATAGTCCTACAGCACCGGCACGGCTGACGGCCGTGGGGTTGAGAGCCGATTCTATCACAGGCAAGTATTTCAGTTCCAGCGGCAGTTGATAGGACTCCAGGGCTTCCTCGAAAATGGGAGTATAGAAGTTGCTGGCTCCCAGAATGATACTCACGGTGCGCCGAAGGCGTCCGGTGTATTGATCGATGAACTTGCGCACGACTTCATTATACGGCATCTCGATGACATTGGGCAAGCGCTGCAGACGATGGATATAGGTCTCGCGGCTGAATTCCGGATTAACGCCATTGTCGGTGCAGTCTCCTTCGGGAATAAGATAGCTCTTGTTGTTCCATTCCTGCAGGAGGCTGTCTAGCTCTGCGTTCATCGCATCGGGCATTTGGATGTCATCATCCTCTTCTTCTTCCTCCTCGGCTTCCTCTATCATTTCATCTATTGCTTCTTCTTCAAGCTCTTCCTGAGCAAACGAGAGGGAGGGGGCTGCCACGAAAAGGGCCGCCATCAAAAGTGTAATAAGGTTCTTTCTTCTATTCATGTGCTTTGTGTATGTTCTTAGAATGAGAGACGCAGAGCTACGCCGTAGCTGCGCTCTTGGTTAGGGGACAGAACAGATTGGCGACCACCGGAGGCGCTGCCGACGAGAACGGCGGGGGCCCACTGCAAGGAGAGGTCGGGGCTGATATCGAACGAGGATAGCTCGGCGTCGACATAGGCGTCGATGACGCCAATAGCATAGACTGCGGCAAACGCCAGAATGCTCATATCCCTGTATTTGCGGTAGTAGTTCTTTTTGTTCTTGAAGATCTCTTTGAACTGACTCTCGCGTCCACTGATGTTGTAGTTCAGAGGAAGCATCTTCTCGTAGGACTTCGTGTCGGGGTCGTTGTCCATGATATCCAGGTAGGCCTGGGAGTAGTCCCGCAACATCTGGTTGTTCCATGAAAGTGCGTAGTAGCAACCCAGGAATCCTCCGTACAGGATGGGCAACTTCCAGTACTTGCGGTTGTAGATCTGTCCGGCGCCCGGGAACACGAGTGCCAGCCAGAGGGCACGTTTGGAGTCAGGCTTGAAGCGTGACGGTTGAGCCTGCTGCTTCCATAGTTTGTGGTGGCTGAGACTGTCGAGAGAGGCACTGTCCAGCCGCAGGGTGTCTGTTGCCGACGGAGCCATGGTGATGGTGTCGGCAGAGGCAGTGGTGATGGTGTCGGCAGAGGCTGTGGTGATGTCCCTGGCTCGCTCGATTCGTTCAGGCGTCCTCTCCCGGTCGTGGTCCAACGAGACTTCCGGCACTTGGGCTTCCATCTTCTGAGGTATCACCAGTAACGTCGCCATGAAAGCGACGGCTGTTGCGACCTGGAAGGCAGCTCGTTTCTGCATGCTGTGTCAGATTAGTGTTTCAGTTTATCCAGCAGTCCCACAATACGTTCCAGCTCTTCCTCATTGGCAAAGGGTATGGTGATTTTACCTTTTCCCTTGTCGGAACAAGTGAACTGGACACGTGTCTGGAAACATTGCGAGAGGCTGTCGCGCAGCATGGTATATTCCTGACTGAGTTGGGACTTGGCAGGACGCAGTTTCTTGCCGCCAGTGGTCACGGTCTCGCCTTCTGTAAGGCGACGCACCAGTTCCTCTACCTTGCGCACACTAAGGTGATCGCGCTGAATCTCAGAGAAGACTTTCAGCTGGAGGGTGGGGTTGTCCAGAGAGAGCAATGCACGTGCATGTCCCATATCTATCTCACGATTCTGAAGAGCCATCTGTATGGTGGCTGGCAACTTCAGCAGGCGAAGATAGTTGGTGATGGTGGCACGTTTCTTTCCCACTCTCTCGGACAAACGGTCCTGCGTGAGCTCATATTGTTCGAGGAGGTGCTGATATGCCAAGGCGATTTCCACGGCATTCAGGTCCTGGCGCTGGATGTTTTCAATAAGCGCCATTTCCATGACATTCTCGTCGTCTGCCGTGCGGATATATGCGGGAATGGACTGCAGACCAGCCATCTGGGAGGCACGCCAACGACGCTCGCCGGCGATGATTTCGTAGGTGCCGTCGTCCATTTTACGTAGCGTGATGGGCTGTATAATACCTATCTCCCGGATGCTGTCGGCCAATTCCTGCATAGCCACGGCATCGAACTCGTGGCGTGGCTGATTGGGGTTGGGGTGGATTTGCTCCAGGGGGATTTCGTTGATGCTTGAAGAGCCATCGGTCTGCACGGTATCTGTCTGGATGAGGGCGTCCAGGCCTCGGCCTAAAGCAGGAAATTTCTTATGTGGTGCCATGTCTTTTGTTTTATAGATGTTCCCAACGAGGGGCGCAAACGTTGAGCTTCTCCTGCTCAGAGTGTATCACTCTGCTCTCGGGGATGTTTTCGTTCTTATTTCTTCGTCTCTTTGTCGATGATCTCTTGTGCCAGCGCCAGGTGGTTGCGTGCTCCCATGCTATCTGCATCGTATAAGATAGCAGGCAGTCCGTGGCTGGGAGCTTCGGACAATTTCACATTGCGGTTGATGACAGTCTTGAATACCAGTTCCTGGAAGTGGCGTTCGACCTCCTCCTTGATCTGATTGGCCAGACGCAGACGAGAGTCGTACATCGTTAGCAGGAAGCCCTCAATCTCCAGAGAGGGGTTGAGCTTTTGCTTGATCAGCTTGATGGTGTTCAGCAGTTTGGAGATGCCTTCAAGTGCGAAATACTCACACTGAACAGGGATGATAACGGAGTCAGCGGCCGTGAGGGCATTCACGGTGATAAGACCTAAAGAGGGAGAACAGTCGATGAGGATGTAGTCGTAGTCGCTCAGCAACGGACGCAGCAGTTTGCGCATCACTTGTTCTCGATGGTTCACGTTGAGCATCTCTATTTCTGCTCCCACGAGGTCTATGTGACTGGGGATAATGTCCAGATGAGGGATGTCGGTTTCATAGATGGACTCTCGTGCATCCACTTGGTTGATAAGGCAATCATATATAGATGTCTCCACTTCCTGAATATTGACACCCAGACCGCTGGAGGCATTTGCTTGAGGGTCTGCATCGATGAGCAGGACACGTCTCTCTAATGTAGCCAGAGAAGCCGCAAGATTTATGGATGTCGTCGTCTTGCCGACGCCACCCTTTTGATTGGCTAATGCTATTATTCTACCCATATTTTTTCCTTAGTAAGGTGCAAAGGTATGCATTTTCAACGAGAAAAACCCACTTTTAAAGGTTTTTATGCTATTTTACCGAATTTTCTTGCTATCTTCGCACACAAAACGACACTTTTTTCTGATTTCGTAATACCAAAGTATTCTATCATCATGACAGAACTCTCTCAGCGGCAAGAAGACGAGCGGTTTATGCATCAGGCCTATTTGGAGGCCCGTGCAGCCTTAGACAGTGATGAGGTTCCCGTGGGGGCCGTCGTTGTGTGCAGGGGAAAAATCATCGCTCGAGGACATAATCTCACGGAACTGTTGGTGGACGTCACAGCACATGCAGAAATGCAGGTTATCACCGCTGCAGCAACATTTATGGGGGGTAAGTACCTTTCGGACTGCACTCTATATGTCACAGTGGAACCGTGTGTAATGTGTGCCGGCGCTATTGGATGGGCTCAGCTATCTCGACTTGTCTTTGGCGCAGAGGACCCCAAGCGTGGATTCCGGAAGTTCGCACCTCAAGCACTGCATCCCCGTACGACAGTCACCAGTGGCGTCTTGGCAGAGGAATGCACTGCGCTGATGCAAGACTTCTTTCAAATGAAGAGACGAAAGTAAAAGGATTGCTCAACGTTCGAGAGCCGTAGTTGACAAGTTGACAAGTTGTTACTTAGGGCTGCGGGTTAAGGAGCGAGCGGGGCTCGCGGTTTAAGGAGTTTAAGGTGCGCCAAGGCGCGGTTTAAGGAGCGAGCGGGGCTCGCGGTTTAAGGAGTTTAAGGTGCAGCCGTTGGCTGCGGTTTAAGAGTTTAAAGAGCGAGCAAGTTTAAGCACTCAACTCGTCAACTTGTCAACTCGTCAACTAAAGAACGAGCAAGTATAAGCACTCAACTTGTCAACTTGTCAACTAAAGAGCTCGCGGTTTAAGGGACTTTAGATTCGAGTAAGTTCGATGGCTCTAAGTCTTGATACCTACTTGCGAAAGTTGAACGCCATATTATATATTAAGGTGTTGACCGTTGCACCTATCCCAGAAATATAAAAACCCTGTTTATTTGCAGGAGCATTTTTCTATCTTAATGATATTGTTATGAAGTCTTATCTGAATAAAGAGAATTTACGCAGGAGTAGTGATGAAGTAGAGTTTCATCCACTCATACCTTTTCTGCCTGTTGGGGCTAAGGTCCTCTTTCTTGGCAGTTTTCCACCACAGAGGAAACGTTGGTGCATGGATTTCTATTATCCTAACTTCATCAATGACCATTGGAGAATCGAGGGAGAGGTGTTCTTCAACGACCGCAACTATTTTGTGGACACAGAGAACAAAAGATTCAGAATTGATGAGATCGTGGACTTCTGCACTGCAAAAGGTATCGCTTTCTATGACACCTCCACGGCTGTTCGTCGTCTGAAGGATAATGCTTCTGACAAATACCTGGAGGTCGTGGAGCCAACTGACATCGTGGCACTCCTTAGCAAGTTGCCCCATTGTCAAACCATTGTCACCACAGGGGAGAAAGCTACTGAAACGATCTGTGCGAGATTAGCTGTTGCTGAGGTTCCTAAAGTGGGAACTTATATTCCCATTCCTCATCTTCGTAACGACGATGGGGAGCAACTCTCTCTCTACCGATTGCCATCTTCCTCCAGGGCTTATCCCCTCTCATTCGACAAGAAAGTGGAAGCCTATCGGAAGATGTTTGAGTGGGCTGGAATGGAATGTTGAAGAGGGGGATTATTCTGGATTGGCGATCCGTTTGATTCCGATTCCTGTTGCGGCAACGATGATGCTGGAAAGTGGTGAGAGAAGGTTGAAGAAGCAGTATGGCAGGTAGGTCAATGTGGCTACACCCAGTACCGTGCTCTGCACCAATCCGCAGGTGTTCCATGGCACTAACACGGATGTCACGGTCGCGCCATCCTCACAAGTACGACTCAGCAATCGCGACTCGTAGCCTCTGTCATGATATGTATCTTTGAAGACAGAACTTGTCAGTATGATAGATAAGAACTGATCGGCCAAAGCAATATTACAGAAGATACCTGTCAGCACAGTGGTTCCCACCAGACTTGCGGTGCCTCGAACGAAGTACAATATCATGGACATCAGGTCACGAAGAATGCCTGTTGCGGTGACGACTCCTCCGAAGACTTGTGCACAGATGATAAGCCATATTGTAGGCATAATTCCTGCCATACCGCCTGTGTGTACCAGTTCATCGATCATAGAACTGCCCGTCTGTAGCTGGGTAGGGGCGTATATCACTTTCATAACACCCTCGTAAGAAGCAAGGTATCCTTCTTCCGCTGTTCCAGATATCTGGGCAACCAATTCGGGTTGCCATACAACCGCAACTATTGCTGCCATCAAAGCTGCCAGAAACAGAACGACCATGGCAGGCCAGCGGCGGGCAATCATAACTCCCGTCAGTACAGGTACAAGCAGGAACCAAGGTGATATGAGGAAGGTGTCGGACAGTTGTTCCAGGAAACTGACATCAGTCGACGCCGGGACATCCATCATCAGACCGGCGACGAGAAAGATCAACAGGGAGATGGAGAAAGTGGGAATCGTCGTGGTCATCATGTATCGGATGTGGGTAAACAAAGGGGTTCCCGAGACACTTGAGGCCAGGACGGTAGTGTCTGACAGAGGCGATAGCTTGTCGCCAAAGTATGCTCCAGCTATTATGGAACCGGCAATCCATCCATCGTCAAATCCCAGCGCACGGCCAATGCCCATCAGTGCTACACCAATTGTTGCAACAGTGGTCCAAGATGAGCCTACCATCACGCTGACGAGTGCGCAAAAGAGGCTGCTGCTTATCAAGAACCACTCCGGACGAAGAATCTGCACACCATAGTAGATCATGGTTGGCACAATTCCAGAGACCATCCAGGTTCCTCCAATAGCACCAATCAGAAGAAGGATGATGATGGCAGGCATACAATTGGCAATTTTGGCTGTTATCTCTTCTTCTAACGACGGCCAATCGACGCGCCCCATCAGATAACCTACGAACACGCAGATGGCCGAAGCAATCAGGATGGACACTTGGGTGGCTCCGTCCAACGCATCTGTTCCGAACACGGAGACGCAGACCGCAATAAGTGCTATAAGCGCCACAAAGGGGATTAGTGACAGTAGTTTCTTCATCTGTGAATGTGTGTGTGGAGGACGGTTCTTAGAGACAATGAAACAAACTCCGGCTTGCGAGGTGCAGTCCGGAGTTTGAAGAAGGTTTACTTATTGATGGCAGGAGCGTACATCAGAAGAGGGGCGAGGGATAAACGCCTTCGTCGATGAGTTGCTGAATGCGCTCCACAGTGCCTGGACGGTCTGCTGCGTAGGTGACGCCAAACCACTTGGAAGTAGTGTCGAGTACTTGAACAGTGGCTGTACCCTCGTTGATGAGTTTGTCGACCATCAGAGGAATGAAGAACTCTGCTTTGAGGTTCGTCATGTTCTTGGGATCGGAGAGGAACTGCTTGAAGTATTCTTCGCTGTACTTGAAGTAGTCGGGTGTGAAGCCCCACATGTTCATGGACACGGGAACGTTCTCACCACCAACGGGCAGCCACTTGTCGCCATCTTTGTAGCAGATCTCGCCATTGACACGTTCGATTTCTGTACGCTCCACAACGTCGGTGAGGTTGCCATTGGCATCTTTTCCGCATACGCCGCGTGCTACACTGCCATTCTCGGAGAGGGTGTTGCCTACGCGGAAGCCCACCATAGCGTATTTGCCGGTAGAGCCTTCGGGCAGGTTGCTCAGGAACTTGCCAATGGTCATAAAAGCGTCGCGGTTGTAGAAATCGTCGCAGTTGATGACACAGAAGGGCTCCTTGATAACATCCTTACCCATCAAGACAGCGTGGTTAGTACCCCAGGGCTTAACGCGACCTTCGGGAACGCTGAATCCCTCGGGGAGGTCGTCGAGTGCTTGGAAACAGAGTTCGCAGGGAATATGGCCTTCGTATTTCTTGAGAATCTGGTTGCGGAACTGATCCTCGAAATCGCGGCGAATCACCCAAACGATTTTACCAAAGCCTGCCTGAATGGCATCATAGATGGAATAGTCCATGATTGTTTCACCATTGGGGCCCAGTGCGTCAAGTTGTTTCAGACCACCATAGCGGCTGCCCATACCGGCAGCAAGGAGAAAAAGTGTAGGTTTCATGAATTGTTTTTTT
>JAILFY010000167.1 GCA_024697285.1 Bacteroidaceae bacterium | reverse complement strand
GGCATCGGTGCCGTGGAGATCACCCCGCTGTACGGGGTGAAGGGCAATGAGCAGAATAACATCCCCTTCCTCTCGGAGCACTGGATGCAGATGCTGCGGGTGTGCATGGACGAAGGCGCGAAAGTGGGCATCCAGGTGGATATGAACTGTGGTACGGGATGGCCCTTTGGCGGGCCCGAGGTGCCATTGAGTGAAGCGGCCTGTAGGCTGGTGGTGACCGACACCATCGTGGACGCAGCCGTTGCCGACACCATTCGTCTGCTGCCCCCACTGCGCGAGCGAGGCGTGGCTGAGCTGACCGTGCAGCGCTCCTTTCCCACGGAGCAGTCCGACCGTCGTCGGGTCATCGCCTTGTTCTGCAGCCGCACCCGTCAGAAGGTGAAGCGGGCGGCGCCCGGCGGTGAAGGGTGGGTGATAGACCATTTCGACTCCACTGCCGTGGCCCATTACCTCCAACGCTTCGACCGCGCTTTCGCTGCCGGCAACACCCCTTGGCCCCATACCTTCTTCAACGACAGCTATGAAGTCTACGGAGCCGACTGGACGCCCCGGCTGTTGGAGGAGTTCGCGCGGCGCCGCGGCTACCGCCTGGAAGACCACTTGCCCGAGTTCATCGACGGAGCACCCGAAGTGGTGGCCCACTATCGCGAGACACTCTCCGACCTGTTGCTGAATAACTTCACCCGTCAATGGGCCAGCTGGGCCCACAGCCATGGCGTGCAGGTGCGTAACCAGGCTCACGGTTCGCCCGCCAACCTTATTGACCAATATGCGGCAGTGGATATCCCCGAGATCGAAGGCTTCGGACTCACGGACTTCGGCATAAAAGGCCTGCGCACCGACCCTGGTCGCACGCGTCCCAACTATTCCGATCTCTCGATGTTGAAATACGCCTCTTCTGCCGCCCATATCACGGGCAAACCACTCACCAGCTCCGAGACGTTCACCTGGCTGACGGAACATTTCCGCACCAGCCTCTCGCAGATGAAGCCTGACTTGGATCTGATGTTCTGTGCAGGAGTGAACCGCATGTATTTCCATGGCACCTGCTACTCCCCGAAGGACGATGCATGGCCTGGTTGGCGCTTCTACGCCTCTATGGACATGTCGCCTAACAACACGATATGGCGCGACGCCCCTTATTTCACCGCTTATGTGGCGCGTTGCCAGCAGTTGCTGCAGTGGGGCCAGCCTGACAACGACTTCCTAGTTTATCTGCCCGTGCATGATATGTGGCGGCGCGACACGCGGCATCGCCTGATGCAGTTTGACATCCATTCTATGAGCCGTCGTGCTCCGGATTTCATCAGTGCCATCCTGACCATCGACTCGTTGGGTTTCGACTGCGATTATGTGAGTGACCACTACCTGCTCTCGACGACTACCGAAGGCCAGCTGCTCCGTACAGCGGCCGGCACCCGTTACAAGGGACTCGTCATTCCTGGAGACTGTCTGTTGCCACCCGAGGTGCAAGCACATATTGAGAAACTGGAGGCCGCCGGGGCCAAGATCATACGTGAAGTTGAGGCCGAGGCATTGGCACAGGCCGCTGTTCCCGAGGCGCTGAAAGCCCGTTGTGGACTGAATATAATCCGTCGCAGAAATCCCACAGGTTACCACTATTTCATCGCTAACCTGACGCCGGAAGATGTGGACTGCGAGGTGCCTCTGGCCGTAGCGTTGAAGCAGGCACGGTGGTTCGACCCGCTGACCGATACGTGGCGACAGGCCGTACTGACCGGCAAAGGGGTGCGGGTAGCTTTGCGTTCGGGACAGTCGCTCTTCTTGCAGACCTTCGATAACGCAGTTGCAGAGGGAACTCAGCAGGTAAGTAGCGAACCGCTTCTCGTGTTCCATAGAACTCCAACGGCATCGACGACGGAGGACCATACGATTCTTGACCTCTCGGCATCGGATAAGGAGTGGACCTTAAGCTTCGATGCCGAAAGCGTCCCCTCCATCAGCAAGACCTATCAGTTGCCAGCGCTCCGCAGCTGGGAAGGGTTGGACGACCAGACCGCCGTGGCGATGGGCACGGGCATCTATGCGACGACCTTCCGGCTCACCTCCCGCCAGCTGAAGGCTCATAGCCGTTGGCTCATAGATTTAGGTGATGTGCGGGAGAGTGCTCGCGTCTTTGTCAATGACTCGTGTGTGGGCTGCGCCTGGAGCGTGCCTTATGTGCTGGAGATTCCTTCCGGTTGCTTGCACCGTGGCGACAACCGCCTGCGCGTGGAGGTCACCAACCTGCCCGCCAACCGCATAGCAGAACTTGACCGGCAGGGAGTGCCCTGGCGGAAGTTCGAGGAAATCAATGTGGTGGACATCAATTATCGTCCCACCTCCTACGCCCAGTGGACTCCCGTGG
>JAILFY010000031.1 GCA_024697285.1 Bacteroidaceae bacterium | reverse complement strand
CACCTCGTGGGGCTGTTCCCTGCCAACTGGGATGAGGAGGGACATGTGGTGTGGTCACATCAGGGACTCACCTACGGCGGTCTCATCCTCTCCGAAGAGGCGACTCAACAGCTGGTGATGCAGATGTTTCAGGCCATACTGCAGTGGTACTCCGATTTCCTGCAGGCCAAGCGGATGGTGTATAAAGCTATACCTTATATATATAGTTCGTGCGGAGCCTCGGAGGATTTGTATGCCTTGTTCCGCGCCGGCGCCCGGCTGCGCAGTCGCGGAGTGAGCAGCGCTGTGGCGATGAACAACCCGCTGCGGATGCGCAAACTGCGGTTGCGCGGAGCGAAGAAGGCCATAGAGAGCGGACTCTATATCGACAGGATGTCTGAGGGCGACTGGAACACGCTGGAGGCTTTCTGGGAGGTGCTGACGGAGGTGCTGCACACCTATCATGATGTGGCACCCGTGCACACGGTGGAGGAGATGAAACTGCTGATGACCCGCTTCCCGCAACAGATAAAACTGTACTTGGTGCGCAAGGAACAGGAGGTGGTGGCGGGCTGTGTGACCTTCCTGACTCAACGTGTGGCTCACATTCAATACATCGCGGCCTCGGAGGAAGGGCGCGAGACGGGGGCTCTGGACCTGCTCTTCCGTCACCTTATCAACGAGCGATTCAAGCAGATGGCCTATGTGGATTTCGGAATTTCCACAGAACACGAAGGACAATACCTGAACGAGGGCCTGATCTTCCAGAAGGAGGGCTTCGGAGCGCGGACGGTGTGCTACGACACCTACGAGCTGGAGATAGACCGCGCTCTGGCTTCGCAAAAGAATACCGACGAGAAGACTGCTGACGGACAAGTGAAGTTCCTGGACCTGAAGCGCATAACTGCCAGCTTCGAGCCTACTCTGTCTGAAGAGATACTGAGCACCGTGCACAGCGGATGGTACCTGCAGGGGCAGCGAGTAGCTGCTTTCGAGAGGCATTTTGCAGAATATATCGGCACGAATCATTGTATTCTCTGTGGCAACGGACTGGAGGCGCTGACACTGACGCTGAGGGCGCTGAAGTTCCTGAATATGTGGGCGGAGGACAGCGAAGTCATCGTCTCGGCCAATACCTTCATTGCCACCATCCTGGCCATCCGGGAAGCCGGACTGTGCCCGGTGCTGGCAGAACCCAGTGCCGCCGATTTCCTCATCGACACGGAACGGCTGGAGGAACTGCGCACGGAACGTACCGTGGCCATTCTGCCGGTGCACCTCTATGGACAGGTTTGTGACATGGAACGCATCAACAACTATGCTGCCGAACATCATCTGCTGGTCGTGGAAGATGCTGCACAAGCCCACGGCGCCATGTGGGGCGACCGACGTGCCGGTCACCTGGGCCACGCGGGTTGCTTCAGTTTCTACCCCGGCAAGAACCTGGGAGCACTGAGCGACAGCGGATGTGTGACCACCGACGACGACACGCTGGCGGAACTCGTGAGGAAGATGGCGAACTACGGTTCGAAGGAGAAATATGTGCATGTGGTGCCCGGCATAAACTCGCGCTCGGATGAACTGCAGGCGGCGGTGCTCGACGTGAAACTGCCACGACTGGATCGCGACAACGAGCGCAGGCGACAGGTGGCCCATAGGTATCTGGAAGGTATCGACAACCCTCTGGTGACACTGCCTGCGATGCCGAAGAACGAGAAGGAACATGTATGCTATGCCTTCGTGGTGAGGTCGCCCTATCGCGACGAACTGCGCGAATGGCTGTCTCAACAGGGGGTGGAGACCATCATCCACTACCCTATCCCACCCCACCGACAAGGCGCACTGCCCGAGTTGATGGACCTGAAGCTTCCGGTGACGGAACAGTTGCACCGCGAAGTGCTCAGCCTGCCTATTTCGCCACTGATGACAGAGGCTGAGGTGGAGCGCGTGATCAAGGCGGTGAACCTCTTTAATGTCTCGCAATGATGCTTCGCCCCGAGATCTTTGTGCTCATCAGCACCCTGGACGAACGAATAGGACAAGTGGACCAGGTGCTCCTGCCTCCCGAGGCGGGACTGAGGTACGTGGTCTGCTGGCAGAGGACAAAGACGGGCGAGGAGATGGCTGCCGAGGAGGAGCGCGAGGCGGAACGACTGCAAGAGCGCAGCGATGTGTGGCTCACGGTGCTCGAAGGAAAAGGACTCAGCAGAAGCCGTAATCATGCGATGCAGACGGCCCTGGCGCTGCGCAGCAATGTGCTGGATGATGCCATATTGGTGATTGCCGACGACGACGAACGACTGGACGCTGACCTCTCCGCCACTCTGAGGACCTTGTACGGGGCGGACTCCCGACTGGACGCGGCCCTGCTGAGGGTGAGAGAGAGCGGGAGCGAACGCTGGATGAAGCGATACCCCGAAGAGCCTACTCCCTATGCGTCACGTCCGCGCTGGTACTACCCGAGTTCGGTGGAATTGACCCTGCGCTGCCGGGTAGCAGAGACGGGATTCCATTTTGACGAGCGTTTTGGCCTGGGCAGCGACTATCTGTGTGCGGGCGAGGAAGATATCTTCTTACGCGAACTGCAGCAGAGCGGGCTTAGGGTGTATATCGTTCCGGAGGTGATAGGGAGCACCGCGGCGGGCACCACCGGTAGCAGGACACTGGACGAGAAGGCGTTGCGCTCGAAAGGAGCCGTATATGGATACAAACATTCCATCTTGTGGACGGCGGCGCGCAGCCTCCGAGAAGCTGTTTCCCTGGCGCTTCGCCACCGAAAGTCGCCCATCAGAATCTTCAGAACCATCTGGCAAGGTGTAACTTACATACGCTCATGAATCCACTGATTTCCATAGTGCTACCTGTTTTCAACAGAGCCAACTACCTCCCAGCTACTCTGGACTCCATCGTTGCCGCCACCCTCCGGCCGCTGGAACTGCTGTTGGTGGACAACGGCTCCACGGATAACAGCCTGGAGGTGTGCCAACAGTGGGCGGGAGCTAACGAGAACAGCGAAATGGTCATACGGGTGCTCACGGAAGGGAAACGTGGGGCTAATGCGGCGCGCAACAGGGGACTGAAAGAGTGCCGCGGGGAATGGGTGTGTTTCTTCGACAGCGATGACTGGTTCTGCGGCGAAGCGCTTACGGACCTTGCAGCGGTCGTGCAAGAGGGGGGATGGGACATGGCGTTTCTGCCGGTGGAACAAGTGATCGATGGAAGAGCTGTACAGAGGGCCTACAGCAAGAAAACGGAGGTTAGCTATCACATCCTTTCTGCGATGTTTTCCACACATAGTACGGTGTTTCGCACCGAATGGTTGCGGGCGATGGGAGGATGGAATGAGGACCTGATGATATGGCAAGACTGGGAGCTGGGCGTGAGGTGTCTGCTGCTGCATCCACGCATAGCGTGGCTGTGTCAGCGCAGCTATCATCGTGTTCTGATTCACGACGACAGCATCACGGGAAGTTCGTTCGGACAGACGTTGCAGGGGACGCTGCATGCCATGGAGGTGGCTAAGAACGACATTGAACAGGGTGCTTCGGACCGATCTGAGAAGAGAAGAGCGTTGCGGGCATTGTATCTCCGTGCGATGATCATGGCCGGGAAGTTGCGGAAGGAGTGTGACATGTATGGTTTCTCTGCCTATCGCGACCTCGCATCACATATCATCCCCCACGCGTCTAAACCCTTGCAGATGTTTGGAATAGCTATCAGTATGTATACTGCTGCTGGAGGAAGGGGGGCTTGGAAGATGGCGTGGAAAATGGCGTAAATATAGAATCAGATTCTTTTTGGAAATATTGCTGTCCGGTAAACATGAATACCCTTCCTAGGTCCGTTTAACCCAAATCGGTCATTAGGATTTATGTCAGGACGGCATATGTTTTTAGTGATTTGCTTGCCGTTCCTCTCGAAGGCGTAGTGGACTACGGCGAGAGTGGACGGTGAGCAAGGCGCAAAAAGAGATGCTGTCATG
>JAILFY010000014.1 GCA_024697285.1 Bacteroidaceae bacterium | reverse complement strand
CGTTGCAGCGTGATATTATCCACATTCACCAGCAGCGCACTCTCCCATCGACGGGCAAGCAGTGTGGCCGAAGTGCCGCTCATGGCGATATCCAGAATGCCTGCTGCATCTATCTGCTTCATGTGGCTGCCGTCGTAGGCCAGCACAGGCAGGAACTTGATGAATTCCTCCACCTTCCTCTCGGGTTGAGTCCCCGCCACGTTCAGCCGGCAGGAGTAGTCGGCGATCTGGCGCAGGGCCCTGTTGGGCGCGAAGTCGAAGACATAGCACTCGCGCTTCATAATCTCACTGCTGCTGGGGTCTTCGCTAGATGGGTTGTTGATGACCCACGGACTCTGCACACGGAATGCAGCCTGGAAATAGGTCTCGGGCGACGAGCTGTTGCGCAGCATGAAAATGCCCGACCAGGGCTTCACCGTCACGCCCGTGGTCAGTTTACCGCAAGAGAGGGTGATGGTGCGCGTCTCCAAGGGGTTGTCCATGGCCTTGCGCACTGGAGGCAAGGCGTTCACGCCAATACCGGCTTCTGTGCCTGCCGCCACCACGATCTTGAAATCGTGGTAGAACACGTTGTTGCGCTCGGCCAGCAAGTTGCACATCGCATAGCAAGCGGCCACTGAGGGCAGGAACCAGAACGTATGATTCAGCACTCGCAAGAGGGGAGCGTGGCTGAAAGGCATCGGTGGCCTCTCGCTGCGCAGCGTCAGGTTGGCCTTGATTTGCTCGCGATAGGAGCCACGGATGAGGTCCAGCCACTTCTGCACTTCGTCCTCATGGCGGAAACGTGCAAAATGATAATCGCCCTCTTCGGGCACGTCGGCAGCGAAGAACTCATTCAGGTCAAACTCGTCGAACTCGCCTTCCTTTGCCACGCGCACCAGGGCGTCGGGCAGCTGGTAGGTCATTAGCACCATTCGGGGCATCATTTCGTAGGGATTCTTTTCGCTGCCGCTCCACGCTTCCTTGGCCTCTTGCTCGTCCGTATAGGTCCAGTTGAATATCTGTTCCTCTATGAACTCGCCCGACGAGATGGCTCGGAAGGGAGTGCCGGAGAGGTAGAGGTAGTGGTTGGTGGTGATGGGCATATTCTCCTCGCTGAAATAATCCAGCGCCTCGCCGTCCTGCGCCATCTGCTCGGCCTTGTCTTCGTTATAGAAGAGGTCCTTGGCGTTCTCGCGCCAGGCACCATAGTGGTATTCATCGAAGATGATGCAGTCCCAGTTGATCATGTGAACCCATTCGTTCTTCACCTTGATTCCACCTGCCTTGTTCTTGCCTAAGTAGTCCTGGAAGGAGCCAAAGCAGACAATGGGTCTGTTGTGGTCAGCCGTCTCATAGGTCAGTTCCGATGTGCGCGAGATAAACTGCCAGCCCTTGAAATCCACATGTGTCAGCAAGTCTTCCTCCCACGCGCTCTCCACGGCAGGTTTGAAGGTCAGCACCAGCACGCGCTTCCAGCCCATCTCCTTGGCCAGCTGATAGGCCGTGAAGGTCTTGCCGAAGCGCATCTTGCAGTTCCAGAGGAAGTGGGGCGTTTTGCCCGTCTCGCGCTCGTAGCTTCTGAAGTAGGCTGCCGTCTTGTCCACGGCTGCCTGCTGCTCCCTGCGCATACCAAAGGTCTCTGAGCGCATCTCCTCGTTGTCTGTGCCCATCTTCAAGGCGTATACGGCAGCACGAACATCGCTCACCGTGCAGCGGAACCACTCTCCGCCCGTGTTCACACAGCCCATCTTCTTGAGCCACTTGTGTACGGGCTTATCAGTGAAGACCGTTCCATCAGGGCGCACACTGCTCTCTTGAAAAACAATCTTATAAGGCAGTTTGTCGCCAGGGCGCTTGGTGGGATATTGGTCAGCCACTCGCTTCTGAACGTCGTGAGCCGTATAACCGACCTTCAGCTGACCAGGGTATTGTGGGTCGCTGTAGGCATATATCTGTGGCGTCAAGTAAGGACGCTGAGGAAAGAAATCACTTTGTGCCATAATAATTCTATTTATCTACCCATGTCTTCAGACCTAAGAATCTTAGAATCTATATATTCCCACTCAGTTTCATCAATGTTCCACAATTCGCACAAATATTCATCTGTATATATTCTGTCGTAGTGTTCTAAATAAGGTACAAATTTATATTTTTCTCTAATAACATCTTGCGAAACCACGCATTGAAGGAGTAAAAATCTTACTACTTTTGTATATAAATAGCTTTTGAAAGACTCAACTTCTTCTTTCTTATCTGAGGCGAATAGAACAATCAAAGACTCTGTGCAGCAAGTTCCAGGAGGAACAATCCTAGTATTTCCATCATAATAAAAGCCTACGGGTCTTGAAAAATCCGTTTGTCCTGCAATTGGTGATCTTGGAGCCAAGAATTTCCATTTGTTTAAAAGATTGTAATTATCCGTTACATCTGCTTCATCCGCATATTTTAATCCTATTTTCTGTATAAATTGACAAGGTATTCCAGATTCTTTTGGCTCATAAAAAGTTCTGAGGCCAAATGGCTTAGAAGGTGAAACAGTACTATCCATAAATTGTCCCAGATGAGTCTCTCTCACCTTTCTAACTATTGATAGAGCTTTATTAGAACGAACAAAGACATCAAACTCATCTAAATATCGTTCTTCCTCATCACTTGTTTGTGTAGTTCTGTTTACTACTTTGCACTTACCTTCGCTATCTCTTTCTCTGAGAAAATAACAAGCCCCCCCCGCCAAATCTACTCCAGGGAAGACATCCTTGAAATTTTCGTAGTCCACAAGTATGCGAATATGTTTGTCTGTTAACATCTTCGAACGAAAATCATTCAGCCCTCTTCCACCTGTAAACCATCTTGATGGAATAATCATGCATAAATATCTAGGGTTTAACTTCTTGGCTTGCTCAACAAATAAATGGTAAATGGGCACTGAACTCTTCCCATTTCCTCCATCTTCCAACTGATACGGCGGGTTCCCTATGATAACGTCAAACTTCATGTTTCCGAATATTTTTTCTGGTTTGTCTGTGTGAATAAACTCGTAGGCGTGGCTCTCCAGTTCGGTGCGTACGGCCTTGCCGAACACGGATTGCGAGGCGCCGCAATACTTGCATTTGCCACTCACGAACTTGTGCTCTATGGGGCGATAACGGAGGTTGCCCTGCTCGTCGGTGAAGGCCGTGCAGAGCGAATATTTCCCGTTGGCCCACTTGCTGCAGTAGAGCGACCGTCGGCTGATGAGCGAAGTCAGTTCCGTGATGGCAATCCCGTTGAGCTGCTGGGTGAAGATGTGGTTGGCGCGCTCGTGGATGTCGGGAATCTGGTCTTCCAGTCCCTTCATCAACCGCTTGGCGATCTCGCGCAGGAAGACACCGCTCTTGCTCACGGGGTCCAGGAAACGGGTCTCGGGGCTGCGGAACAACTCGGGCGGAAGCATGTCGAGCATTTGGTTCACCACCTGAGGCGGCGTGAACACTTCATCGTTAGAGAGGTTGGCCAGGCAGGTCAACACATCTGGGTTGTAGTTATTGCTGAGTATCATAGTAGGTAGGTATTTTCATATAGTGGATGGGTTTGTACTCCTTCGCGGCCTTGGGCGGGAGGTAGGCTTCATCACCTTGGTCGCTGAACAAGTCCGGAACACTCTGGCTCTGGGCCTGCAGCAGCGAGGCCAGTCGGTAGTCCTTGCGCAGCACCATATCCTTGATGAAGGACCATTCGCTGAAGATGATGGGTTCGGCGTCGCGACGCTGGATGAGAGTGGCGTCGGCGGGCAGAGGGAGGCACAGCGACAGGGCGTCGCCCCACAGGATATTGCGTTCCAGCAGATAGCGCCACACGGCGCACAGCTCCGCAGGGGCCACTGCTCCATGCATAGCAGAGCCGTACCACTCACACAGAATATCCAGCAGCCGCTGGCGGCACTCCACCACGTTGTCCATCATTATTTCCACTCCATAGATGCTGCTCACCGCGATGGCGGATTGCAGGTGTATCTGCGCTTCCTGGTGCTCATATTGCCGGGCGACAACGGCCAACTTGCGTCGCAGTATCTCGGCGAGGAAGTTGCCATTGCCGCAGGCGGGTTCCAGGAACCGGGAGTCGATGCGTTCCGTTTCCTGCTTCACCAGATCGAGCATGGCGTTCACCTCCCTTTCGGCGGTAAACACCTCCCCACGTTCTGCCACACGCTTGCGCGACTTGATCTGCCCTTGGGCAGGTATCTCGTTTGCGGTTGCCGTCTGTTTATCAGATTTCATATAGTTCTGTTTAGTCTTATACTAATTTTCGGCCACAAAGATACGCATTTTTTCCGAACTCCGTTCATTTCCACCCATTTTTTTTCTTCTCATCTTCCTCTATATATAATAAGGTGTCCTTTACCGAACAGAATAAGCGAGGCCACATGGCTTCGCTTATTGAGTATTTAACCCAAATCGGTCATTAGGCCGAACTGAGCACTATTTTTTTGTTTATAGGTTCTTTTCATGCCATGACAGCATCTCTTTTTGCGCCTTGCTCACCGTCCACTCTCGCCGTAGTCCACTACGCCTTCGAGAGGAACGG
>JAILFY010000252.1 GCA_024697285.1 Bacteroidaceae bacterium | reverse complement strand
CCTCTACGTCTGGAATCTCCGCACCCGCCGCCTCGACCACATCCTCAACTTCCAGTCCCAGGTGCCCCACGAGTTCGAGGATATCGCGCCCCACGGCCGCGACCTTCTGCTGCAGACCAACGGCACCGGAGTCATCCGGCTTCGGCCGCGCTGAGGGGGGGGAGAGAGATAGAGGGGATAGATGCTATAGAAGCTATAGATGCTATAGATGCTATAGAGACTATAGAGTCTATAGAAGCTATAGAGGGGATAGATGCTATAGATGCTATAGAAGCTATAGAGACTATAGAGTCTATAAAGTCTATAGCATCTATCGCTGCGGCATTCGCCGCAGCGGCGGCGGCTTCCGCCGCGCCGCTACTGCGCCCTCTTCCGATACCTCCCTTCCTCCAGCCTCTCCACCTGGTGGTCCTTCACCATCCTCGTGAGCCGCACTCTGGCGGAGCCGATGCTGCTGAGGTTGAAGCAGCGGAGGACGTCCTCGGCGGTGAAGAGCTCCGGCAGACGGCTGTAGGCCTCGAGGGTGCGATGTTGCAGCTGCGTGTGGAGGCTGTCGCTCTTCAGCTGGTCCTCGAAGTAGTGCTGGGCCAGGGTTCCGAAGAAGTGGCGCTGACAGGCCAGCTGGATGTTCACCATGAGCTCCGCCAGCTCCCAGTCGCGCTCGTCGGTCTCGAAGCTGCCGCACCAGAAGTCGCCGTCCTGGTGCATCTCGTCCCAGTGGCGCATGACGATGTAGGGTGCGGCGAAGTTCAGCCCGTGGTAGGCGCAGCGCTTCAGCAGCATCTCGTCGGCGCGCGAGTCGTTGTCCTTGGCGTCGGCCATGCGGCGTGCGGTCCAGTCGTAGAGCTCGTCCACGATATGTCCCAGCGAGAGCTCGCCCTTGGTGCGGTCCAGCCGTCGTGCCCAGAGGCTCAGCCGCTCGTCGCTGTCCGTGTCGGTGTCCTCCTGGCGGTCCATCATCTCGAAGTTCGTGGGCGGCAGGGGTATGCAGGTCAGTCGCGTGGCCAGTCCGCTGCCGAAGTTCTGCTCGTTGACCATCTTCCTCAGCGCCACGGGCGTGCCGGTGTAGATGTAGTTCCATACGACGTTGAAGTCCTGCATCACGCTGTCCATGTTGGAGTAGGCCTGTCCGTCCTCCTCGTTGTGGAAGGCCTTGAGCTGCAGGCTCTGCTTGTCTATCCACGAGCCTCCGCGCTGCACCGTCAGCGTGTTGTCCAGTTCGGTGTCGAAGGTGAGCATGTGGAGCTGCATCTCCTCGCCGTTTACGATCTCCACGGCGTTGACCATGTCCTGAATGAACTGCGCGTTGGAGGTACGTGCGGGGTGCACTCTCACCACCACCTTCGGTCGGCGCGGTTTCTCCTTGTTGGCACCCTTGGTGCGGGTGAGCTCGCGGTAGGCGTTGATGGCGTCGCGCCCCACCTTGTCGGCCTCCACGATGGGTTCCGAGAGTAGCTTGTAGAGCCTGGTGGCGAAGCTCTTGCCGCTGGCGGGGTCTCCGATGATGAGTGCGGAGCAGTTCAGGCGTCGCAGCTCTTCGGGTCGGTGGTAGAAGCGGTAGGTGCAGCGCGTCATCAGCGTCATGAGCAGTCCTCCTCCCACGAACATCGCCGCGGGGTACTGCGCGGGTTTCAGTCCCCGGCAGATGTCGCGCAGCAGCGGGAAGTGCGCCATCAGCGCCTCTATGTGCTCTCCCCATCGCTGCAGCTGCAGCAGCATGTCCTGCTGCGGGCTCCTCAGCACTTCGCCCAGGTCCCGACCGGCGGCCACGGTGGCGTTGGCGATCTCGCGGTAGCTGTGGCCGGTGGCTCGCAGGATGGCTTCCTGCATGGCCTTTCCGGGCGTTGCCGAGCCGAACTTACGTTCCCTCTGCGCGAGGTGTTCTGCTGCGCTGTCCACGGTCTGCGCCACGTTCTCCTGCCTCTCGCTGATGATCTCCTGCACCCACGGCTGCTCTTTGAGCAGCGCCAGCACCGCCTCGCGGTCGCCATCCAGCATCGCCAGCAGGTCGCTGGCCAGCTGCAGGCTCTCCTTGTGGCGGTTGGAGTCCTCGCGGCAGGGCAGTTTCTGGGCGAAGCGCTCGTCGATGATGCGCTGCAGGCTGTAGCCTCGCCACGTCGCCTCGGCGCCCGTCTGCGCGGCTTCGGCGGCCTTCTGCGCAGCCTTGCCGCCTTTGCCTTCGGTCTTCTGCGCCTGGCAGCCGTTCTTCGCTGTGGGCTGCGTCCGTCCGTTGCGGTAGCTCTCGTTGTAGCGCTCGGCGAACGCCTTATCCTCGTAGGCGAAGAGTTCCGGACGGAGGTGCAGGATGTCCTGTTCGCGGCAAACGAAACTCATGCGGCTGGCGTCCTTGCAGCTCTCGTCGACCTCCACGCCCAGCACCTCGGCCATGGCATGTTGGTTGTCGATGAGGTTGCCCTTCTCGGCGTCGGCCTTGAAGACCACCTTCAGGCCCTTGCCCGAGGGGGTGACAAAGACCAGCAGGATCGTGGGCGCCTCGCCCTCCAAGAGCTCTGGGTGCTCCTGCTGCCATCTCGCGAAGAGCGCCTTCGGCTCCAACCCCATATTCGAGGTCTCCGCGTCGCCTTCCTTCGGCTCCTGCTTCTGCGCCGGAGCCTCCGCGTCGCCTTCCTTCGGCGCTCCCAGGTGGTCGATATCCATGACTACGAGTCCCGTCAGCCGGGTGGCGGCCTGTTTGCGCCATTGTCCTCTGCGTCCGCTCTTGGACAGTGTCTCGTCGAACGTTGCCTGAAAGATGAATGCGGGCAGCCGTCGCTTCAGGCTTGCGTCGCCCGTCCGGCGGAACTCCTCAATGAGTTCCGCGCACCGCTCATCCCGCACCAGCGCCATGAATCGCGCCTCGTCTACGGGCAGGGTGGGATTGATAAAACTTCTTTGATAGCTAAACACTTTGATATTTAAGAATAAAAAAATTAAAAAATAAAAAAATAAAAAAACTGCCCGCCAGGCCACCCCCCTCCCTAACGGGAGGGGTCTGGGGGTGGGTCTTTTCTACACCCTCCACAGCCCCTCCCTCATCCTCCATTTCCTGCACCGGTCCATCTGTTCCACCACATTGTGTGTGTGTTCGCAGATGCGCTTTCCCTCCATGTTGATCATCCGGAACTGGCACGATGCGCAGCAGCGTTTCACGGGCACTCCTCTGGGGTTGTATACGATTCTGATTCGCCTCTGTTTCATGGCTCACCTCCTTCCGTTTCGCGTTCTTCGTAGCGGTCGGCTTCCCACTGTCGTCGTCGCACCAGCCCCGGCTGTCGTCGTCCTGCGGCGAACACCCATCTGCAGAACTCGCGTCGTATGGTCTCCGGTCCCCGTCCCTCGCGTATCACTCTGAGCAGCGTGGAGCGCCGCAGCCGTGCTGTGCCCAGGTTGAAGGCGAAGCTCACCAGCGCATCCAGCTGGCCCTGCGTCTGCGCCACGTGCAGCGCCTCCACCTCCTTCGCCACCCGCTCCACGTCCCTCTGCAGCAGTTCCTCTGCCCAGTAGGCCGAGATGCGGTCGCCCATGCGTACATCCTTCGTGTGGCCGTAGCCTATCGTAGGAACCCCCGCTGCGTCCAGGTACGCCTCCAGCCGCAGCCCCTCGAATTCCTTGAGTTTCTGAAAAAGTTGTTTTGATGGTTTCATAATTGAAGACTTATCCCTCTGCCCACCTCAGACCCACCCCTCACCCTCCCCTGTGAGGGAGGGAGTAGGATCTATTTGAGTGGGTGTCTCTGTTCATTGTTGTTTTTATTTATTCATTATTTCGTTATTATCTCTCATAACCCCTCGGGAGGTCTCCGGTAACCACTCCCTCCCTCACAGGGAGGGTGAGGGGTGGGTCTGAATCTTCAGCACGCTGACCTCGTTATACCATCGTCCATTATACTCTCTGGCGCGGATGCCGAAGTGTACGTCCACGTGCTGACCCGGTGTCAGGTTGTCCGGTATGCGGTCGTTGAACAAATCCAGTACCATCTCTTCTGGGAAAGCGATGCTGGGGTCGTCCTCCATGACTACGATGGATTGTCGGCGCCATTCCGTTCCCGTTTTGCTCAACCCCGTCTGCAGGGGGAGCATCTGTGTGATTTTTCCTTGTATTCGCATAAG
>JAILFY010000251.1 GCA_024697285.1 Bacteroidaceae bacterium | reverse complement strand
GATGGGGTCGGAGGGATTCAGGTAGGTACAGCGGTACTTCTCGTCGAAGTTGCACCAGCGGTTCACTTTAGAGGTCCTGATGCCAGGAACGGTCTGTTCCAAATCGGAGGGAATATGACCCGCGAAAGCTGGGAGGACGGGTGTCATGTTCAGTTCGCGCTCACGTTTCAGGATTTGTTTCTGCAACTCGGCCTGTCCGTCAATCCAGCTTTGGGGAAGTGGTCCCTGCCTTGGCAACGTATGATAAACATCGACCGCTGGCAAGCCCCGCTCCCACAAAGTTGGATTGACGGACAGTCAGAGCTGCAGAAGCAAATCCTTGAGCGAGAGCGCGAACTGAACATGACGCCCGTACTCCCTGCCTTTGCCGGCCACGTCCCCTCCGACCTGGAACAAGCTGTGCCGGGCATCAGAACCTCGAAAGTGAACCGTTGGTGCAACTTCGACGAGAAGTACCGCTGCACCTATCTGAACCCGTCGGACCCCATCTTCGCCCGCATCCAGAAGGATTTCCTCGAGGAGCAGACAAAGATGTACGGCACCAACCACATCTACGGCGTGGACCTCTTCAACGAAGTCTCGCCGCCATCATGGGAGCCTGACTCGCTGGCAAAGATTTCTGCCGGCGTCTATCAGTCCCTGGCAAGCGTGGACCCTGAAGCTGTCTGGCTGCAGATGGCGTGGCTCTTCATCAGCAACAAGAAAGCCTGGACGCAGGAGCGCATCAAAGCCTACCTCACAGCCGTTCCGCAAGGCAAGATGATTATGCTCGACTACGAGTGCGACTATACCGAGATATGGCGAATGACGGAGCATTTCTACGGACACAAGTTCATCTGGTGCTACCTGGGCAACTTCGGCGGAATGACGGAGATAGAGGGCGACTACAAACATAATGCGAAGCTGATAGCCGGCGCGAAGAAGGAAGGCGGACAGGAGTTTGTTGGCATCGGCTCCACGCTGGAAGGCTTTGGCGTCAATGAGCCTATCTACGAGGCGCTGTTGACTCAGGCTTGGGACACAGGCATCGGATTTGACGCCTATATCGACAACATTGCCGACCGCCATCTTGGTCGCGTGGATGCGAACTATCGGGCATTCTGGCACACCATGGTGGACAAGGTCTGCACCACACACACAAGTACAGGTGCCGCTGGCATCATCAACGCTCATCCCAACCTGGAGGGCGAATGGAACTGGACAACAGAACTCCGCAAGGGCTACGACATCAAGAATCTCGACGAAGCGCTGGCCATCCTGGAGAAGGTGGAAGGCTCGTCCAACTACCTGAAGTTCGACCTCGCCAACACATGCCGACAGTCCATCCGCAATAACGCTCTGGCCGTGAGGAAACGCTTCTCGGATGCCTATAAGGCAGGCAACAGGGACGAAATGGTGGCAGCCTCACAGGAGTTCCTGGGGATGTGTGACAAGATGGTCGTGGAGCTGAAGAAGTGTCACGACTTTTCGCTCGACGACTGGATTCGTGATGCCCGTGCCTGGGGCACGACCGAGGAGGAGAAAGACTACTTCGAGATGAACGCCCGCACCATCATCACAGTCTGGGGCGACACGTACCGACTCACAGACTATGCCAATCGCGACTATGACGGCCTGGTGGAGACCTTCTACAAAGTCCGCTGGCAGAAGTTCTTCGATGCCGTCCTGGCGGCCTATGATGCAGGCGAGCCGTTTGTCAACATGAAAGGTCCAAACATTCCCAAAGACAAGACAAAGGAAGAGTGTGAGCGCGCCATGAAGTACGATGCCGAGATCTGGGACTTCGAAAAAAAATGGGCACACATAAAGTAAGACAAGAATAATCGGTTTTTTGCTCGGAAGTGGGTCATTTATGATGTCAAAATGCGTTTTTTTACTAATTAAATAAAATTTTTTCGATTTTATCATTGTGATATAAGAATATATTCGTATCTTTGCAACGAATTCAGAAGAACTACATTGATGTTTGGCGATAAGAGCCTGCAGCAAAAGCAAGTCTTTCAGGCAAAACATCAACAATGGATTCACAAGTTGACGTAATGGTCGGAACGAGTTCGACTCTCGTCCGTACCGCGAAGCAAAAGTGTTTTTCATGGTATTAGATTTTTAAGGTTGAAGATTCTTGGTCGTGAGATTAGGAATCTTTTTTTATATATGTAGGAACATGCCAAAGAAAGTACGTGTACTTGTCGCCACAAGTACGTGTACTTATAGCCAAAAGTCCGTGTACTTGTCGTCATAAGTACACGGACTTATTTTATGTAAGAGCTTTTGTTAGCAAATGATATACGAACACAGCACATTTTTCAATCATTATTTCCAAAATCCAATTTTTAGGATTATCTTTGCAGTAGAAAAAGAGACCATCCATATTTCCTTTAATGAATAATATACTTGAATCATTACGCCATGAAGCCTATGAATGTCTGACAGAAAACATCCTGCCTTTTTGGCTAAAAAACATGCAAGACCACGAACGCGAGGGGTGGTATGGTCGGATGACAGGAAACGGGATACTGGAGAAAGATGCTCCACGTGGCGCCATCCTTTATGCCAGGCTGCTATGGACAATGAGCGCAGCATATGGGGTACTTTCTGACCGCTCCTATTTGGATGCTGCCACTATGACAAAGAACTATATCCTTGAGCATTTTGTTGACAAGGAATATGGCGGCACGTTCTGGAGTATAACAGCAGACGGAGAGCCTTTGGACACCAAGAAGCAGTTCTACGCACAAGGATTCATGCTGTACGGCTTCTCGGAATACGCTCGTGCCACCGCCGACGAGGAAGCCACACAAATGGCCTTGCAACTCTTTGGACTTATTGAACGCCATGCATGGGACAAGGAATACGGAGGATACATTGAGGCCTGCACTCGCGACTGGCAACCCATCGCCGATATGCGTCTCTCCGCCAAGGACGAGAACTATCCAAAGAGCCAGAACACGCATCTGCACGTCATTGAGCCATACACCAACTTGCTTCGTCTGCTACGCGAAACAAACCCGGGAAGCGAGTATGCCGGAAAGGTATCAGCCGCAGTCGGACGGTTGGCTTCCCTTTTCACCGACCGCATCCTTAACCCCGAGACACATCACCTCGACCTCTTCTTCGATATGGAATGGACGCGCCGCAGCACGACCGAAAGCTACGGCCACGACATAGAATGTTCGTGGCTCTTGCACGAGGCTGCGCTTGTGCTGGGAGACAAAGCCATATTAAATAAGGTAGAGCCGATAGTGAGAGAGGTGGCATTGGCGAGCGATAAGGGGCTGCAGCCAGACGGTTCCATGATTTATGAAGGAGAGCCGGACGGCTCGCATTTCGACCTCGACCGCCACTGGTGGGTGCAGGCTGAGGCCGTCGTGGGCTTCTTCAACCTCTATCAGCATTTTGGCGATGAGATGGCATTGGATAAGGCATTACGATTGTGGAGCTACATCAAGAACCGACTCATCGACCATGAGAATGGCGAATGGTACTGGAGCATCCGCGAGGATGGTAGCGTGAACCTCGACGATGACCATGCAGGCTTCTGGAAATGTCCGTACCACAATGGCCGCATGTGTCTGGAACTCATAGAGCGTATCGGAGCGATGATAAGTTCATAGTCAGCCCTCACATATTATCCCTTTATTTTAGCCGTCGCCAGCACTTTATTAACCGAGTGTTAGCGACGGCTAAAATTGTGTTGTTACATTTCTCCTTTTATCCTTTACTTTGCAG
>JAILFY010000244.1 GCA_024697285.1 Bacteroidaceae bacterium | reverse complement strand
CGATTAAGTCATATTCTCTCACCACACCTTTCATCTCTCGCCCTTTTATTGTTTGTCCGATATACAATCATGTTAGGGAAGGCGTCGTTTTGTGTTTAAGAAGGCGTCGGGTCATGTTGGCGAAGAAATCGGTTCGTGTTGAGGAATACGAAGCTTCGTATCAACAAACACGTAGATACCTATCAACAAACATGTATATACGTGTTGGCAAAGATGTATATACGTGTTGGGAAAGATGTATATACGTGTTGGCAAAGATGTATATACGTGTTGAGAAAGAGGTATGTTTGTGTTGGCGACCGGGCTTATTTGTGCCGAATGATACCAGAGATGATGCGACCGCTGTTGACGCCAAGTTTGCGAGCAGAGAAATAGCGATTCACGTTGGTGTAGGTGCATATTCCGGTCACGGAGATATTACTCTCGAGCAATCCCGCCTTCCGCAGTTGCCAGGCATTAGCTTCCCAAAGATTCAGTAGCCAACGCTTTGTCTGCTGATGAGCAGATGTGTATTTGTTCACGGAAATATGCGACATCGGGAAATTGGCACTACTGAAAGCGCGATAGACATCCTCGCCAACCTCATAGACGCTGGGGCCTATGCTGGGACCTATCGTACAAAGGACGTCTTGGGGACGAGTGCCAAAGGTCTCATACATGGTGCAAAGGGTGAGTACAGCTATGCGAGCTACTGTGCCCCGCCATCCGGCGTGTACCGCCCCGACTGCTCCTGTGCGGGTGTCGAAGAATAGGATGGGAACGCAGTCGGCCGTGCTGATGCACACACAGACCTCCGGCAGTTGGGTGACAACCGCGTCATAACCTTCGAGCAGAGGAGGTTGCTGGACGCTGGGATTGGAACCGAAGGAGCTTAGAGTATCAATGATATCCTTTGTCACAACCAGACATCGGGTGCCATGGACTTGGTGAGGGATAATAAGTTGATGTCGAGGAATATGAAGATACTCTGTCATGCGTTTCTGGCATCTCTCCACGTGGAAAGGACTATCACCTGTGTAGGGCGTCACATTGAAACCTGCATAGGGGTCCAAGGTCTGTTCTTCTTCTATGAAGCGTTCGCTGAAGAAGGCAAAGACTTTCGGATTGTAGTTAAAGTGCATCTCAGCTTGCGATGGGTTTATTCGTCTTCCAAATCCACGTATTCCAGGTCGTCCAGTTCCTCGTAATCGTCGTCGTCGAAATCGTGTTCCTCTTCTTCCTCGTCCAGGGGTTCTATATCTTCCAGGTCACCCAAGTCTTGCAAGTCCTTGTCGGCATGCACCAGTGCGGCGTGATGTACATCGCTTCCGTCCGCAGCGGCCACTGCCTCCTCGTGCAGCTTCAGCGGTTCCAGCTGTTGCCAAAGCAAATCCTTGAGTTGTGTGATTTGATACCCTGTCACGGCAGAAATGAAGATGCACGGGAGGTCGTCGGGCAACTCGCTTTGCAGCATCTGTATCAGTTCCTCGTCCAGGAGGTCGGCCTTGCTTATGGCCAATACCCGATGTTTCTGCAACATTTCGGGATTGTAGGTCCGCAGTTCCCCGAGTAGCACCTCGTAGTCTCGGCGGATATCGTCGGAGTCAGCAGGAATCATGAAGAGCAGAAGGGCGTTGCGCTCTATGTGGCGGAGGAACCGCAATCCGAGTCCGCGTCCTTCGCTCGCACCTTCTATAATCCCCGGTATGTCTGCAACGACGAAAGAACGATTGTCGCGATAGGGGACAACGCCCACCGAGGGTTCCAGCGTGGTGAAGGGGTAGCCGGCAATCTTGGGATGTGCCGTGCTGATGGCATTCACGAGAGTACTCTTGCCGGCATTGGGGAAGCCCACGAGACCCACATCGGCCAGCATCTTCAGTTCCATGATGATGGTGAGTTCCTGCATGGGTTCGCCTGGTTGTGCATAGCGTGGAGCGCGGTTGGTGGAAGTGGCAAAGTGCTTGTTGCCCATTCCGCCGCGGCCGCCTTGCAACAGCTGCACCACTTGTCCGTCTCGCGTTACGTCGCAGAGGAAATGTCCCGTCTCGGCATCATAAACCACCGTTCCGCAGGGCACCTCTATGTAGCGGTCGGCACCGTCGGCTCCGTGGCTTCCGTTCTTGCCCCCATTGCCTCCGTGGCCGGCAAAGATGTGTCGGTCGTAGCGCAGGTGAAGCAAGGTCCAGTAGTTGCGGTTGCCGCGCAGATAGATATGTCCGCCGCGACCGCCGTCGCCTCCATCGGGGCCTCCGTTGGGGGCGTATTTCGCACGATGCATGTGTGCCGAGCCGCGTCCTCCTTTGCCGGAGCGGCAAATAATCTTTACGTAATCTATGAAGTTTGTTTCCATATTCTTTTCTGCCTCTGTTTATTTGGGCGTGTCAGCCTCCGCCGCATCTTCTCTGTCTGGGCGCGTCGGCCTTTGGCGCCGACTTCCTTTTTCCCTTTCCTGTCTTCGCTGTTTTCCTTTATCTCGGGGTGTGCCTCCGTTTACTTCCCTTCTTCCTGGAAGGGTGTGCTGCGAGTGGCGTCTGCTTCAGTAGCTCCTTCATGCAGTTTGCGAAACGCAGCCGGCAGGTAGCTGATGATGTCCGATGCGATGAGCGATTCCTCGCACAGGGCAGCTGCTGCCAGGTCGCCTGCGAGTCCATGCAGATAAACGCCCAGCTGCACCGCTTCGGCAGGCAGATAGCCTTGCGCCAGCAGGGCGGTGAGCAGACCTGTGAGCACATCTCCGCTGCCGGCAGTGGCCATGCCCGGGTTGCCGGTGGGGTTGAAATAGACATCTCCCGAAGGAGTGCATATCTGTGAGTAATGGCCTTTTACGACAACAAAGATTCCGCGGGTGATGGCGAGGTCGCGTGCTCTGTTCATTCGCTCGAAGCTGCTCTGACTGCTCCCCGCCAGGCGGTCGAGTTCCCGGGGATGTGGAGTGAGGATGCTCTCTGGCGGGACATCGGATAACCATTCCTTCTTCTCTGCCAGCAAGTTCAGCGCGTCGGCGTCCAGCACCATGGGGCCGGTTTGCTGCAAGAGGTAATCATGGAGTGCAGCGGCTGTGTAGCGGCTGCGTCCCAGTCCGGGACCTATCCCTATAGCCTGGAAATTCGTGGCATCCACGGCCGAAGTTATCCGGTCCGAGTCCACATCCATCTGCACGATGGCTTCTGGCACGCTGTTCTGAATAATGTCCAGACAGGCATAGGGCGTGTGCAAGGTCAGTTTGCCCAGTCCGCCTCGCAGGGCGGCGCGTGAGGCGAGGATGGCAGCACCTGCCATGCCCCGGGAGCCGGCCACGAGCAGACCATGGCCCATAGTGCCCTTGTGGGCGAAGCGCGAACGCCGGCGCAGCAGGCTATGTATATCTTCCTGCTCGGTGATCCAGAGGTGGGTCTTCATGGCATCGAGTCCTTCGGCGCTGAGGCCGATGGGCAGGAGGACAAAGTCTCCCACAAATCGCTGGTTCTCTGGGAAGAAGAAGGCGAGTTTGGGCTGCTGGATGCTCAGGGTTGCAGTGGCGCGAACCACACAGGTGACGTCGTTGTAGGAGTTGTCCTCGCACATCAGTCCCGAGGGCAGGTCGATACTCACGATGGTTGCCTGACTCTGATTCAGCCGCTTGCAGACGAGGGCGAAACCACCACTGAGGGGTTTGCTCAGCCCCGTGCCGAAGAGGGCGTCTATCACCAGGTCGTCCGGATGCAACTCGGGAAACAGCAACTCCGTGGTGACTTCCACCAACTGAACGTCCTCGCGCTGCAACAGCACATCACGATTGGCTTCGCAGTCCGGATTGAGATGTCCGCGTACATTAAATAAATAAGCGGTAACGATTCGTCCGGCATCTGCCAACATACGGGCAACTGCCAGTCCGTCGCCACCATTGCCGCCGGGACCTGCGAAGACAAAGACGCGGCGTTCCGTAGAGGGCCAGCGACGAAGAATCTCGTCGGCCACAGCCCTGCTGGCGCGCTCCATAAGTTCCAGCGACGAGACACCCTCGTGCTCTATGGTGTATAGGTCCAGTTCGCGAAACTGTCCACCCGTGAGAATCTTCATATTTGTCTTTTTTATTTGTTTTCGGCGCAAAATTACGGCAAAAGTATGGATAAAACAAAAATTATCACTACTTTTGTGCCGTAAAACCCAATTCGGTCAATAGGATTCATGTCTGAACAGCGTATATTTTTAGTGTATTACTTGTCGTTTGTCCCAAAGGCGTAGTAGGCTACGGCGAGAGCGAACGGAAAGAAAGGCACTTGAAAAGAGGCTGGCACGACATGAAAAGAACCATATATATAAATAGGTGAACAGTTCGACCTGATAATCGTTTTGGGTTAAATCTAAAATGCAATGGAAAAACTGCAAGTATTAGACAAGACTTTTGCCGTTAGCATCCCCGCGGCGCAGATTCAGAAGGAGGTCTCCAGAGTGGCGGCTGAGATCAACCGCGACATGCAAGGCAAGGAACCCGTGTTTCTGCCGGTGCTGAATGGTTCGTTCATTTTTGCTGCCGACCTCCTGCGCCAGATCAGCCTCCCCTGCGAGGTGAGTTTCATCAAGTTGGCCAGCTACCAGGGTACTCAGACCTCTGGCACCATTCGCGAAGTGATAGGGCTGAACACCGACATCACCGGACGCCATGTCGTCATCGTCGAGGATATCATCGACTCGGGACTTACCATGGCCCACATGATCGAGACGCTGGAGAAGCAGAACCCCGCAAGCATCAGCGTATGCTCCCTGCTCGTGAAACCCAGTGCCCTGAAGGTGCAAGTGCCTATTCACTACCACGCCCTGGACATCCCCAATGATTTCATCGTGGGCTACGGATTGGACTACAACGGATTCGGTCGCAACACCAAAGACATCTACACACTCGTTGAATCCTAACTCCCCCCTCCCTCCTCCCATTCCTCCCCCCCCCCTTCCCGTTCCTTTTTCCCCCCCGTCCCCCTCGTTCCTTTCCCCCTGTCCCCGGTCCACCCTTCCCCCTCCCTCCGCCGCCGTTCCCGTGCTGTCAGGCACGGGTCCCCACATCCCCCCCCCTCGCACATCGCAAAATTCCTATTTATAAATAATATTCCATTCCTCCACAAATGAAGAACATCATCATCTTCGGTGCCCCCGGTTCCGGCAAAGGCACCTACAGCGCAGAGATCGCTGAACGCTATGGTATGGGCCACATCTCCACAGGAGACGTCCTCCGTGCCGAAATCAAAAACGAAACAGAATTAGGCAAGATTGCCAAAGGATACATCGACCAGGGACAACTCATCCCCGACGAACTGATGATCGACATCCTTGCCAAGACCTACGATGCTCAACCCCAGGGTTCCGGCGTCATCTTCGACGGGTTCCCCCGTACCATCGCCCAAGCCGAGGCACTGAAGCAGATGCTGGCCCAGCGCGGTCACGAATTGGGCATGATGATAGAACTCATCGTCAGCGAAGAGGTGCTGATGGCCCGTCTGCTGCGTCGCGCACAAATCGAAGGTCGCGCCGACGACAACGAGGAGACCATCCGCAAGCGCTTTGCCGTGTACCACAGCCAGACGGAACCGCTCTCGAAATGGTTCGCGGCTGAAGGCATCCGCCACACCTTCGACTGGAGTATCTGCAAGACCAAGGAAGGGATGCTCGAAGCAATCTTCCAGGAGATAGAACGACAGAACAAATGAAGCAAAGAACTCAACTTTCGCAAGCTCAGTTTCGTCAGTTTAAGGTGCGAGCAAGCTCGCGGTTTAAGAAGTTTAAGGGGTTGAAAGGGGGCAAGAGGGTCAATACATAAAAAAGGAAATTAAGTACCAGACCTTGGCCACCGGACAATTAAAGGTCCTATAATCTGAGCATTATGCATATGCAAAACTTCA
>JAILFY010000233.1 GCA_024697285.1 Bacteroidaceae bacterium | reverse complement strand
CAGGTCAAGCAGCTGGAGTTGTTTGAGGATGAACAGGATTTCGGGAAATACAGATACAGCTGCTTTGTCACAGATCTCGGATTACCAGCCAAGATCGTATATGACTCATATCGCGGCAGGGCAGACTCTGAGAACAGGATCAAGGAACTGAAGGGCGACTTCTCGATTGACGATTTCGTAGCGCACAACTTCTGGGCGACCGAGGCCTGCGGCAATTTCATCGTCATGGCATACAACTTCATGTCGCTGTTCCGACACGCATTGATTAACTCCGACAAGAAGAAGTTTCTCAAGACAATACGATATGAACTGATTTCTACTCCCGCATATCTGGGAAAGAAGAAAGACAAGCACATCCTATACTTGGCAAGGTCATTGAAAACACGACAATCATTCCTTTCAATATGGGAAAAGCTAAAGGATTTCTCACTGCCATACAGCACTGAGAAATCCTAATGACCGTTTTGGGATAAAATGCAACTATTCCAAAACGAGCAGTTATGCCCATGCTTTCCAGTCCAGCTAAGTGGCTGCTACTGGAGGGAATCGAGGTTGCAACTCCTGGAGGGGAACGGGATTGCTGCTACCGAAGGGAAACGAGGTTGCAACTGCTGGAGGGGAACGGGGTCGCAACTGCAGAAGAGGGACTGAATTGCTGCTACCGAAGAGGGACGGGACTGCAACGACTAGAGAAGAAAGGGATTGCAACTACTGGAGGGGAACAGGATTACCAAAGACTGGCAATCCATCGTCACCCCACGTCACAGTCCCCAGGAATATAGATCTGTTTTCCTGATGGTCTTCATACCATTTCCCTTCATAGAGCAATGGGGTTTTTCGACCATTGTCCGAGGCTATCAGCCGGGAAGTGGATGCATCCACGACAAGACAGATATTAGATGTACCACAAAACGAGGGGAAATCCATCACTCCAGCATCGTCGGCAGAACTGCTACTCTCCTCCCCGAGGGCTGGTGATTTCGTTTCCGAGTCCGCCCCCGACGAAGGAAGCACCGTGAAGAGCGGCTCCGACGACTTCGACCACACGGCGGAATCCAGCAGATTGGCATTTGCCGGAGCTGTGAGCATTCCTAGTACATTATAGATTGTCCAGATGCCGCTGGCAGAATAGCAGACACAGACATGACGACCATCGGGGGTGAGAAATGCCTCCGGATTCTCGTTGACATAAATAGGATAGGCCAGACGGTTGCCATTGGGATTTATCCATTGGAGTTCCCACTCATATTCCGGCTTCGAAAGCATCACACGTTCAGAACCCACCGTCCAAGGGTCGGACAACTGCGCGATGTAGATACACTGTGTCTCTATCTCCGTTCTTCTCTTAGGCCACCCCGACCATAGGAGATAGAGTCCGCTCTCTGCCTGCAGGATAGTTGGATGCAGCCCATAGTTCCACTCGTCGTTGGTCTGCAGCACTCCTTTCATGTGCCAGGAGCCCTGTACCGGATTGTCGGAACTGTTCTCCAGGACATATAAATGGTGGTTATCCATATTGCCGTCGTCGGCTTCGAAATAAATATACCATTTGCCCTGAATACGATGCAGCTCCGGCGACCAGAGGTGATAGAAATGCTGTCCGCTGTCTGGCCACCAAACAGCCTGCTGCTCCGCCTGCGCCAGCGCTTCCAGAGTAGCTGTTTCGGAGAGATATATCGTATCGGCATCGGGCTGGGAGGTGTAGTAATAGCGGTCCTGGTAGAAAAGGGCATGCGGATATCTGCCGTACGGGAAGAGCATGATCACTTCCTGAGAAGGGGCTTCGGCGTGGTTGCAAGCAAAGAAAGCGCCTAACAGACCAACCAGCATAATGCCTGCAGCCAAAGATGCATGATTCTTGAATGAGCGGTATCTTTTCATCCTGTTGTGGGGGTTTAGGTTTCTGGATTTCGATTGCAAAGGTAAGAAGAATGTTATATTTTGGAAAATTTGATGGCAAGAGAATTTTCATTTTGAGGAAAAAAATACTTTCTGAACGTTTTTTTGTATGATTTGAAGAGGATTTTGCATTTATTTCTATAAAAAAACGTTTACTTTGTGGCATAAAACCCAAACTAACATAAAAAATATCACTAATGAAGAACAGTTTCACACTTTTTTCGGCCTTCTTTGCTGCCTGTCTGACAAGCGCAAGTTGCACAAACGGTGCAAGCCTCGGGGACGAGCTTTTCGAGCCTTACAAGTCCACCGAACTCAGAGTACCTTCCGTTCCTCTGGTCGTTTCAGACCCGTATTTCTCCATTTGGTCGCCCTACGACCAGCTCACCGACGGCACCACCCGCCACTGGACCAACGACGAGAAGCCCCTGGATGGTTTCCTCACCGTGGACGGACAGACCTACCGATGGTTGGGCTCTCAACGCACCATCTTCCAGACCTTGGCACCTATGGCCGACGAGGAACCATGGGAAGCCCTCTACAGCCGCAACGTGCAGAAGGACGGTTGGCAACAGCCCGGCTACGCCACCGACGACAGTTGGCGCACCGGACGTGCAGCGTGGGGGTCCGATGGACTGAGTTTCGTACGCACCCACTGGAGCGAGCTGAACAGCGACCTCTATGTACGTCGAAACGTTGTGCTCACGGATTCCGACCTCCAGGAAGACCTCTATATCGTATACTCCCACGATGATGTCTTCGAACTCTATCTCAATGGCACGAAGGTGGCCGACACGGGAGAGACGTGGGTGGATGGCGTTCAGCTGCATCTGACTCCCGAACTGAAGGGACTGCTCCACGCCGGAGAAAACATCGTGGCAGCCCATTGCCACAACACGACAGGCGGAGCCTACACCGACTTCGGCCTCTACAAAGACACCAACAAAGGGGACAAGGACATCCAGATAGCAGAACAGAAGAGCATAGACGTGCTGGCCACTAACACCTATTATACATTCGTCTGCGGACCCGTGGAACTTGACGTGGTATTCACGGCACCCTTCCTCATGGACGACTACGACCTCCTCTCCTCACCTATTAATTATATATCCTATCAAGTGCGCTCCACCGATGGTCAACAGCATGAAGTGCAACTCTCTTTCTCCGCCGCCAAAGAGCTGGCCTTGAACAAGAAGTCCCAGAAGACGCGTTCTGAGCTGATTAATGTAGGAGGTATCGATTACGGCAAATGCGGAACCATCGACCAACCTATTCTGGCCAAGAAGGGCGACGGGATATGCATCGACTGGGGATACCTCTACTTGCCCGCCATCAATGGTGAAGTGAGTGTAGGCGACGATGGAGCGCTCTGCTATGTACATGATTTCGGCAAGACGAAGCAAGCTTCAAGCTATCTGATGCTCGGATATGACGAAGTACAAGACATTGAATACATGTACAAACGCTACAAAGGTTACTGGGCTCACGAAGGAAAAGTCAGCATCTTCGATATGTTCAATCGGATGAACAAAGAGTATGCCAGCATTATGCAACGTTGCCGCGACTTCGACAAAGTCATCTACGACGATGCACTGGCAAGCGGCAACGAGCATTATGCCGAGATACTCTCTGCCTCCTACCGGCATGTCATTGCTGCCCATAAACTTTTCCAAGATGAAGACGGCAACCTGTTATTCTTCTCCAAGGAGAACAACTCCAATGGTTGTGTGAACACCGTAGACCTCACCTATCCGGAATCCCCGCTGTTCCTGGCCTACAATCCCGAGCTGCAGAAAGCCCAGATGACTTCCATCTTCGACTACAGCCTCAGCGGACGCTGGACCAAACCCTTCGCCGCCCACGACCTTGGTACCTATCCCATCGCTAATGGTCAGGTCTACGGTGGCGACATGCCTCTGGAGGAAGCTGGCAACATGCTGACTTTAGCTGCACAGATATGCCGACTGGATGGCAACACAGCGTATGTGGACAAGTATTGGGAAGTGATTACCACATGGGCAGACTATCTCTCCGAGAATGGGCAAGACCCCTCCAACCAACTCTGCACCGACGACTTCGCCGGCCACTGGGCCCACAACTGCAACCTGAGCATCAAAGCTATCATGGGTATTGCAGGATACGCTGAAATGGCTCGTATTAAGGGCGAACAAGAAACAGCAGATAAATATATGGAACGCGCACGAGAGATGGCCCAGAAATGGGAAGAAGATGCCCGGGAGGACGACCACTATCGCCTGGCCTTCGATCGCGAGGACACCTGGAGTCAGAAGTACAACATGATTTGGGACAAGCTCTGGAGCCTGGGACTCTTCCCGAACGATGCCATGCAACGAGAGGTGAAGTACTACCTGACGAAGCAGAACCAATACGGCCTGCCCCTGGACTGCCGCAAGGATTATACCAAGAGCGACTGGATCATGTGGACTGCCGGCATGGCTGACTCCAAGGAGGACTTCCTGCAGTTCGTGGAACCTCTGTATGCCTATATGAACGAGACGCCATCCCGCGTGCCCACCAGCGACTGGTACGACACGAAGACCTCTTCCATGATAGGCTTCAAAGCCCGTTCCGTTGTCGCAGGACACTGGATGCGCGTCCTCGTGGACAAACTTTCTGAGAAATGAATGAAATCCAAATATCTTAATACTTACTCAAAACCAAATGACTATGAAACTGAAACGTAAACAGCTGAAGTCCATCCTTCTCGGCGCCGCCATCCTAGGCTTCGGAGGATGTCTTGCGGGCTGTGAGTCCTCGACAACCGCCGAGGACTATGTAGGTGTGCAGACGTCATTAGCTTTCGACCGTACGAAGCCTGTGACCATCACACAGTTCACTCCTACCTCAGGTAGTGTGGGACAGCAGATTGTCATCCAAGGCACCAACTTCGGAAGCAATGAGGACAGTCTGACACAGGTACATGTGACCATCGGCGGCAAGGAAGCCGTAGTCGTCAGCAGAAAGAGCAACGCGCTCTATGCCTACGTGCCCAGCGCCGCCTACAACAAGATCAATGGCTCTGTGCTCACGGGAGACATTGAGGTGTCTGTGACAGAGGGAGGTAAAGTGCTCCAGAAAGGCAAAGCTCCGGGCGGCTTCACCTACGAACGCAAAATGGTAGTAGGTCGGCTCTGCGGCATGTCCTTCGACACCTATGACCACGCCGTATGGCAGGATGGTTCGTTTGCCAACTCTCCCGACGATGTCAGCGGCTTCAAGAACGATGGCGTGATGCAGTTCTCGCCCTATAACCACGACCAACTGTTCATCGTCTATGACCAGGAACCCCGCTTCGGCGTTGTGGCACATGGCATCCAGCTGCTGGACTTGAAAGCGAAGACGGTGAACACCATTCTTCCCCTGAGCAAATTCTCCAACCAACGTCTGCGCACCATCGACTTCGCCGTGGATCCTTTCATGTACAACGAGGATGGAACCTATTCCTGGCGTCTGGACGAGGATGGCAACAAGACCGGCTATGCCGACGAGAACTGGGAAAAGAGCGCAACGCCTGACCAACTGAAATGGCGAGAGCACCTGATCATCTCTGCCGACAACAACAACGAGCAATATCGTGCCAACTCCGTATATATTGTGGACCGCGACCCCAATGGCGATTTCAGTTCCGCGTCAACCGTACGTCAGTTGGCCAACTATCGTCAGTGCAACGGCGCGTCGCTGCACCCCAATGGCGAACTCTACTTCACGAGCTACACCCAGGGTGAGGTCATCCGACTGGACATGGATGTATATTGGAACACAATACTTCCCGATTCTGTAGGAGGTTTGGGCAGCAATTGGTCGCCCTACGTGCTGGACAACGAGACGACAGCAACAACCGTCACAGGCTCTGGTGCCTTCGAACGTCTGTTCACCGTACAAGACACCAGCTGGGAGTTCCAGATAGATATCCATCCAAGTGGCAAATATGCGTACATTGTCGTCATCAACCGCAGCTATATTCTGCGCACCGACTACAACGAGCAGACGAAGCGTTTCTCGGCTCCCTACCGCATTGCAGGAGATATGAGTAATCGCGGATTCCAGGATGGAGTCGGCCTCTCGGCCCTGCTTCGTCGTCCTTACCAAGGTACCTTTGTCAAGAACGAAGAATATGAGGCAGAAGGCAAGGAAGACATCTATGACTTCTACTTCTGCGACAGCGAGAACGATGCTATCCGCCTGCTGACCCCTGAGGGAATCGTCAAGACGTACGCCGGAGGCAGCGCTGCCACGCACTCCGATGGCGAGACCTATGGTAATGAGAATGGTGAGTTGAGGGACTTCGCCCGATTCCATCGTCCAACGGGGTTGGTGAACGACGTTCATCGCGATGGCATCACTGGCGAGAACACCTTGATCTTCTACATTCTGGACACCTATAACTACAGTATCCGCACAATCACGATGGAGGAGAACCTCGAAGTAGATGCGAATAAAGGCAATTAACAGTACCCCCTAAACGACAAGAACACTATGAGAAAATATATTGCCACACTACTACTCCTGCTCGGCACTACCCTAACGGCCCTGGCACAGCAGGAAATGACCATCACAGGTGTCGTCAGCGACGCTGCCGGCGAACCCCTACCCGGTGTGAACGTCAGTGTCAAGAATGCCTCGGGACTGGGTACTATCACCGATATGGATGGTAAGTATTCTATTAAGGTGGAACAGTACCGCACCTTACAATTCTCCTATATGGGTTTCGAAAGCCAAGAGGTGATGGTAAAGGAACAAACCGCCATCAACGTCACCCTCTCCGAATCCAAGGTCAGCGCCATGGATGAACTTATCGTGACAGGTATGACGGCTCAGAAGAAACTGACCCTCACGGGCGCCGTGACCAATGTGAAGATGGACGAACTGAAACATTTCTCCACCTCCAGTCTCACCAATACCCTCGCTGGTAACGTAGCAGGTATCATGGCTTTCCAGTCTTCCGGTCAGCCTGGTAAGAACACGTCAGAGTTCTGGATCCGTGGTATCTCCACCTTTGGCGCCAGTTCCTCGGCCTACATCCTCGTGGATGGCTTCGAACGCGAGAACCTCGATGACATCAACATCGAAGATATCGAGTCATTCTCCGTGCTGAAGGACGCCTCGGCCACCGCCATCTATGGTTCCAAAGGCGCCAACGGAGTTATCCTCATCACTACCAAGCATGGTAAATCCGGCAAGGTGGAGATAAACGCCAAGCTGGAGACCAGCTACAACACCCGCACTATCACCCCCGAGTTCGTAAGTGGTTATGACTATGCCAACTACCTCAACGAGGCACGTGTCACCCGCAACCTGGGCGTCCTCTACCAGCCGGTGGAACTTCAGATTATCCGCGATGGGTTGGACCCCGATCTCTATCCCAATGTCGATTGGCAAGACCTCCTGCTGAAGGATGGAGCCATGAGTTATCGCGCGAACCTTAATATCAGTGGTGGTGGCGAAACAGCCAGATACTATGTTTCCATGGCCTACACCCAGGACCAGGGTATGTACAAGACCGACAAGACGCTGCGCGACCGCTATGACACCAACGCCAACTACGACCGGTGGAACTACCGCATGAACGTAGACGTAGATGTCACCAAGACAACCGTACTTAAACTGGGCGTCAGTGGGAACCTCAACAAACGCAACAGTCCGGGTATCGGCGACTCGAAGGTATGGGGCCAGATGTTTGGCTACAACCCGCTCTACACACCGGTGCTCTACAGCAACGGCTACTACCCCGCCAAGGGTGTCTTCAACTCCAGCGAGGAGAACGGCGTGACAACCTACACCCTGGACGAGAACTATATCAACCCGTGGGTCAGCTCCACTCAGACGGGCTACAACACCGAATGGCAGAACAATATCCAGACCAACGTGACGCTGGAACAAGACCTGAAGTTCATCACCAAAGGTCTGAAATTCACGGGACGCTTCGGCTACGACACCTACAACGACAACGGCATTCAGCACCACCGACTGCCTGCCCTCTATGCCGCTCGCTCCCGCAACACGGAAACAGGCCTGCTGGATTTCCAGCAAGTGCAGTCGGCGCAGGACATGACACAGTCCAGTTCCAACAGCGGTTCGCGCCGCGAGTTCCTGGACCTGTTGCTGCACTGGGACCGCCAATTCTGGGATGACCACAACTTCGCCGTCAACGTCAAATTCACCCAGGACCAGAACATCTCCACCCAGAATCTGGGCACCGACATCAAGAATTCCGTAGCACGGAAGAACAAAGGCCTGGCCTCACAGTTCACCTATAACTACGCCTCTCGCTACTTCGCAGACTTCAACTTTGGCTACAACGGTTCCGAGAACTTCGCCGATGGACATCGCTGGGGCTTCTTCCCCGCTTGGTCCGTAGCTTGGAACGTGGGCGAAGAACCTTGGGTGAAAGGTAAAGTGAAATGGCTGGATATGTTCAAGATTCGTTTCTCCAACGGCCGCGTGGGTTCAGACACCACTGGTTCCAACCGCTTCCCCTACCTCTACACCCTCGAAGCCAGCGGCAACGGCTATGACTTCGGGCAGAACCACACCAACAACTACGGTTCCGTTCGCTACCGCCAGGTGGCCTCGGAGTACGTGACCTGGGAAGTGGCGACGAAGAACGACTTAGGTATTGACCTGGTGCTCTTCGACAACAAGTTCTCGCTGACGCTGGACTATTTCGACGAGAAACGTACAGGTATCTTCCAAGAGCGCAAGTACCTCCCCACGACCGTGGGTCTGGAATACTGGGACAATAGCGGCTGGAACTATCCTAAAGCCAACGTGGGCGCGGTGAGCAGCCGTGGTTTCGATGGCAACTTCAGCTACAACGACAAGTTTGGCGACGTGGGTCTTACCATTCGCGGCAACATCACCTACAGCAAAAACCGCATCGAAGAATAC
>JAILFY010000226.1 GCA_024697285.1 Bacteroidaceae bacterium | reverse complement strand
CCCACGTGCAGCCGTTGGTTGGGATTGGGAGCAAACAGTTCCTCGGAAGCAGATGTCTCCACACCCACAATGAGACAGCGGTACTCACTACGAATACCACTCTCGCGAATGGTGGTTCCCACGAATGGCGAGCCGAATTCGAGTACCACACGACGTAGCTTCATCTCGTCGGCTCCCCCTGAGGCTGGCCCAGTGACGTTGGTGTGCGATTCTATGGCGCTACCGAAGGCCGACAATTGCTTGTCCGAACCAATGACCTGAATGCGGTCGCCAGGCAGGACCAAAGCAGAGGCGGCGGGAATATTGATGCGCTGGTTGCCGCGAAGGATAGATGCCACATGAACTCCGTAGGTCCTGCCTAAGTTCAGTTGAGCAAGCGATTTACCGCCCCATTCTATGCCTACGGGGATGGTAAACGTGGAAAGGTGAACATCGCGTTCCACCAGTCTTCGCGCAAACTTGGGACGTTCGGCCTGTTGGTCTGCCCTCCGCTCGCGTTGCGTCAGATTCTCCGTGAATGTCTGCTCCAATCTGCGGCCTTGTGTTTGCAGGTTGCGACTGAGTATGATGGTGAAGATGAGTGCAATGATAACGAATATACCCAGCATGCCTGTCCAATGAATGGTATGACCGATAACATAGCTCAGGAACGCTGCGCCCATGGCTATGCGGAGCAGCTGTACGGCAATAAGTGGAGCTCTGTTGAAGTGATTGTCATGCCAGAGGGCCTGGAACTCTTCGTTATGGTTCTTCTTGATCATGAGTGCACGCAGGAAGGGAGACAGGAAAAGAATGGTCAGCACGGCCAGCGTCACTTCGCTCCAGGGGCTGGGGAGTAGTTTAGAGAGTAGTGGCGACGTGAATCTGAACATCAAAATCACAATGGCTACGCACAATACACCATAGATGAGAACAGTGACGGCCACTTGTCTCAGATACGTCCGCCAATGGTTTTCCTGACCTGCGGTGGTCGGTTCGCCAGATGCATAGCGCTCCAGGGCTGCTTTCCAACGATGGGGCAGACGACGTTCTACAAAGGTATAGGCAGGACCTGCCAGACGTATCATATAAGGTGTGGTGAACGTCGTGAAGACAGAGACAGCCACAACGATGGGGTATAGGAAATCGCTGGTGACGCCCAAGGAAGTGCCCAGGGTGGCCAAGATAAACGCAAACTCACCAATCTGAGTAAGGGAGAAGGAGCATTGCATGGCGGTCTTCAGAGGCTGACCGGCCAAGAGGAAACCAATGGTGCTGAAAATGGTCTGCCCAAGCATGATGGCAGCGACAATACATAATATAGGTATGAGGTACTCTCCTATCAGAGCTACGTCCACCATCATTCCTACGGAGACGAAGAAGATGGCGCCGAACAGGTCTTTCACGGGGCTTACGAGTTGTTCTATCTTTTCCGCTTCTATCGTTTCCGCCAGTATGCTCCCCATGATGAAAGCTCCGAAAGCGGGAGAGAAGCCTACGCTGGAGGCCAGAACAACCATGCCAAAACAAAGTCCCAAGGCTACTATGAGCATGGTCTCGTCGCTCATCAGGGAACGTGTCTTGCGCAGGAAAAGGGGGATGAGATAAATGCCTACTACGAACCACAGCACCAGGAAGAACAGTAGCTTGCCTATGCTGCCGAGCATCTCTCCTCCCTCGAACTGCTGACTTACGGCTAATGTGGAAAGCATCACCATCAGCACGATAGCAAGGATGTCTTCCAGGATAAGTACACTCAGAACCATGCCGGCAAAACGCTGTTGCCGCAGGCCCATATCATCGAAAGCCTTGAAGATAATAGTGGTACTTGACATCGCCAGCATTCCGCCTAAGTAAATGCAATCCATCCGCCCCCAGCCAAAGGAATGGCCCGTGAGAACTCCCACTGCCATCATGCTGGCGATGGTGATGCAGGCTGCAATGATGGGGGAGGAACCCATCTTCATGATCTTCTTGAAGGAAAATTCCAGACCCAACGCAAAGAGGAGGAAGATAACACCAATGTCGCTCCAGAGATGGATGTTCTCCAAATCCCTGACGCTGGGCATCCAGGGCATATTGGGCGATGCAAGGAATCCTGCTACGATGTAACCCAACACCAAAGGCTGCTTCAGGCGTTTGAATATCAGGGTCATTGCACCCGCACAGATGAGAATGAGAGCCAAGTCGGCTATCATTGGTTCGAGTTCGGACATAAGAAAGTTTTGTTTGAATGTGCGTGCAAAATTATACAATTTTTCTCTAAGTATAGCTAATTAGGGGGCTATTTTATGTGTTATATCATTATTTTTGATGATTATTACTTACCTTTGTGCCCAAAATTCTACTAAAACACATGTAAACAAGATGAAGAATCACCACATCCTCTTTCTTGCTGTGGCCCTGCTCATGGGAGCTTGCGGTCAGAAAACAGAACAACGCCAGAAAGCACCAACCCGAGTGAAAACAGAAATCATTTCAGCAGCCTCCACAGGTAGTGACCGTTCCTACGTAGGCATCGTAGAAGAAAACGAAGCAACTGCCGTGAGTTTCACGGGTATGGGCACCGTGCGACGAGTCCTGGTGTCTGAAGGTCAAATCGTTTCGCGTGGACAATTTATTGCAGAATTGGACGACACACAGGCTCGCAATGTCCTCGATGGGGCACGTGCAAGTATGGCACAAGCCGAGGATGCACTTGCTCGCTACAGTCTGTTGCATGAGAAAGGTTCTATGACGGATGCTCAATGGGTGGAGGTCCAAAGTAAGGTTGCACAAGCAAAGTCGCAATTAGCTGTGGCCGAGAAGAATTTGTCGGACTGCAAACTTCTGGCTCCTGTGTCCGGTATCATCGGACGTAAGTCCATAAGCGCTGGCGAGACGGCCATGCCTTCGCAAGCCGTGGTGACGATTCTGGATATCTCAACGGTGAAGGTCCGCTTCTCCGTTCCTGAGTCTGAGATGTCTGCCATAACGGCGCAGACTCCCACCCGAATCACGGTTGAGGCAATCGACCGAGTCGTCAGCGGTGGACGCATAGAGAAAGGAGTGCAGGCCGATGCGATGACTCATACTTATGATGTTCGGGTGCGCGTTGCCAATCAGAGTCGTTCTCTGTTGCCCGGAATGGTTGCCAAGGTGGAGTTGGATGGAACTGCAAGTTCTGCATCCAGCGCTTCTGAGGACAATGAACCAGGGCGGACTGCCGTTGCCGTTCCGGTGACTTCTGTACAACGTCGGTCGGATGGTTCCCTCTTTGTCTGGACTATTGCAGACGACAACACAGCACATCGCACCCCCGTACAGATAGGATCTGCGATGGGCAATCGGATAGAGGTACTTTCTGGACTCACCGCAGGAAAGCGTATCGTCACCGAAGGCTATCAGAAACTCAGCGAGGGCACGAAAGTGGTCTTCTGAATCTTTTACTCATCTTTTTATTGTAGATTCAAACAAAATGAAGAATACTTCTTGGTTTTCCTGGCCACTCGCTAACTACCGTATTACGCTCCTTATTGTGGCAATCCTATTTGGAATAGGTATTTACGGGATGTATGTGATGCCGAAGGATGAGTTCCCTCCATTCACCATTCGTCAGGGGGTTGTGATAGCTGTTTATCCGGGTGCTACATCTGAAGAGGTGGAGCAGCAAGTGACCCGACCGCTGGAGCGCTTCTTGTTTACTTATCCAGAGGTCAAACGCGTGAAGACTACTTCTACGTCCCAGAACGGAATGGCCATGGTGCTGGTCCATCTGAACGATGAAGTGAATAACAAAGATGAGGTCTGGAGCAAGATAAAGCACGGACTGGCTCTGTACAAGCAAAACCTGCCACAGGGAGTGATGGCGCTAATCGCCAACGATGACTTCGGAAATACCTCTGCTCTGCTTATTGCTATAGAAAGTTCCGAAAGAAGCTATCGGGAACTACAAGATTATAGCGACCGACTCAGCGACCGCTTGCGGGAAATTCCCTCGGTGGCTAATGTACGGCAATATGGAGAGCATAAAGAACAAATATCTCTTTATGTGGATCGCGCCAGACTCGAGGCTTTTGGCATGGGACAGGTGTCGTTGATGTCGACCCTGCAGGCACAGGGACTTACGACTCTTGCTGGCTCCATAGTGGGGGACCACCAGCAGACCCTCATCCACATCAAACCTACGGAGCATAGTGAACAAGAGGTGGCCGATCAGATTATCTATACAGATCCGAATAGCGGCAAGGTCGTGAGAATACGTGATATTGCCACAGTCCGGAGAGAATATGACTTGAGCGAAAGCTATATCCTGCAGAATAACCATCCGTGCCTGCTCCTTTCTCTTGAGATGAACACGGGCAACAATATCATGGCCTATGGTGACGAGGTAGATGATGTATTGGCGGAATTCATGGATAATGAACTCCCGGATGACGTCACGCTTACTCGTATTGCCGATTTGCCGAAGGTCGTGGGAGACAGTATTCATGACTTCTTGCGGGATTTGTTGCTTTCCATGGCAGTCATTATACTTGTTATGATGGTGCTCTTCCCTCTGCGCTCGGCCATTGTCGCAGCAATTACTATTCCGTTGAGTACGTTCATAAGTGTGGCTATAATGTATTTTGCCAATATACCGCTGAATATCATCACATTGGCGGGCCTTATCGTTGTGCTCGGAATGATTGTGGACAACAGCATTGTGGTTATAGACGGTTATCTTGAATATGTAGAAAAAGGTGAAGAACCTAAGAGGGCTGCTATCCATTCCGTAGAACAGTATTTTCTGCCAATGGCATTGGCAACCATCTGCATCTGTGCCATCTTCTTCCCCTTCCAGCTGACTTTCAAGGGAGCTTTCCTGGATGCGGTCGTGGACTTCCCGTGGACCATCACTATCAACTTGATGGTGTCCTTGTTGATTGCTGTGGCTATCATCCCATTCCTCTGTGTGAAAATTATTGGTGTTCCGGATTCTACCAAGAAGGGCAAGCGTTTGACCGACCGGGTTCAGGCTGTGTATGACCATGTGCTTAACTGGAACTTCCGTCATCCTTATTGGACGATAGGTCTTGGAGTAGGTGCAATCCTTGCTTCCTTGCTGATAGTTCCCACGCTGAAGATTCGACTTTTCCCGTTCTGTGATAGGGATCAGTTTGCGGTGGAGATATTCCTGCCAGATGGAAAGGGTCTTGCAGACACCCGTCTGGTGGCGGACTCTGTCTATGAGGCTATAAAGGACGATCCGAGGATAACGGGAATAACATCCTTTATTGGCTGCTCTTCTCCTCGTTTCCAGACGTGCTATGCTCCCCAGATGGCCGGTCGGAACTTTGCACAATTTATTGTGAATACGACTTCGCAACAGGCGACTCTTGATATTCTGGCAGACTATCAGCCACAGCTGAGTGAGCGTTTCCCACAAGCTTATGTGAAATTCAAGCGTCTGGACCTGCTGGAAGTGCCAGAACTGGAGTTCCGATTCTATGGAGATGATATAGACTCGCTACATGTGGCAGCCGAACAAATGATGGCTCAGATGCGAGAGATGCCGCAACTGGAATGGGTGCATACAGACTTCCTCCAACCTTTCCCGCTTATTGATATAGATCTCGACCCTGTCGTGTCGGCCCAGTTGGGCATTAATCGTACGACGGCCGCACTGGCCCTGGCCACAGCAACCAATGATCTTTCTGTGGGGAGCATCTGGGAGGGCGATTATGAACTGCCTATTATTGTTCGCGATACTGCAGAACTCACGATAGCAGATGTCGCTGATATAGGGCTCTTTTCGCCGCAAGCTGCCGTCTCTTCTGCCATGGGCAGTGCCATTAGTTCATCTGTGTTGGCATCCTCTTCGGGTTCTGTCACGAGTGCTGTGCCTCTACGTCAGGTGGCAAGTATTCAACCAAAGTGGACGGAGAGCCGTATTATGCACCGTGCCGGCAAACGTTGCCTGACCGTCACTGCTGAGTTCGAGCGTGGTACGTATGCAGCGCCTGTTGAAACCAAGTTGGCAAGTATGCTCAATGATGTGAAGCTGCCCCAGGGCGTGCGCGCTGAAGTAGGAGGTGAACTGGAATATAATAAGGAGAATATGCCTATGATATACAATGGTATCATCATTGCCATGGTAATTATATTCTTCTTCATCTTGTTCAACTTTAAGCGTTTTGGCATAACAGCTCTCTGTATGGCGGCCTTGGGACTAATGCTTCCAGGAGCCCTCGTAGGATTGGGACTGATGAACCGTACGATAGGTCTTACAAGTATTTTCGGACTAGTCACTCTGATGGGTATCATCATGCGTAACGAGATTCTCATCTTCGAGCATGCCGATGGTCTCATGAAACGTTTCCATGATGATCATCCGCTACCTGTTGCGGCCGGAAACAGGTCTTCTGCATCCTCTGCTGCCGCATCGGGCAATGTGGTGAAAGAGAACTCGCCACTCTCTGAAGAGGATAAGAGTTCTTATCGACGCGACTATAACTATGCCATTCAAGAAGCGGCCTATGATGCAGGACATCGGCGCATGGTTCCCATATTCCTCACAACAGCTACCACTGCTGTAGGCGTTGTTCCCATGATAATTGCAGGATCCTCCTTCTGGATGCCTGTCGGTATCACCATCTTCGCTGGTGGTATAGGTACTCTTATACTTGTCGTTACGGTACTACCGGTTCTCTATTGGAAACTGAGTGTTAAGAAATAATGCATATAGTAAATAATCTTCTAATGAAATACGTCCCTTCCTTCCGAGTTGTATTCCTTTTTCTCTGTGCTGTTTCGTGCGGCACTTTGGCTGCCCAGAATTCTATGTCCCTGGCAGCACTTCGCGATTCTGCCTTGCAGAACAATGTAGCTTTGCGTCGTGCTCGTTTGGACATTGAGTCATATAGTCTGCAGCGAAAAGAGGCATTCACAAAATACTTTCCCACGGTAAGCGCTACCGGAATGTGGTTTAATGCTAATCGAAGCATGGCCAAAATGGATATGGATCCATCGGAGTTCATCACACCAGAGTTAGGTGCATCTCTTGCTCAGTCCTTGCCTGCCGAGGCTTTGGCCGCACTTTCTTCACCTATGTCTATGGCTATGATGAAAGATGGCACTATTGCAAGCATCATGGCTGTTCAACCAGTCTTTGCAGGCGGACAGATTGTTCTGGGAAATAAGTTGGCACGAGTGGGCGAGGAAGCCAGTGAACTGCAAATGCAGCTCTCGGAGAATGATGTCGAGACTCAGGTGGAGCAGTACTATTGGCAACTTATTTCCTTGCAGGAGAAACAGAGGACTTTAGATGCGGTGGACTCTCTGCTGGCGACTTTGTCAAATGATGTCACGGTGGCTGTGGAAGCGGGAGTGGCTCTGAGGAATGACCTCCTGCAAGTCCAGCTGCGTAAGAATGATATCCAGTCCCAACGTCTTAAGTTGGACAATGGTATGTCTATTCTACACTTGCTTCTGACCCAGTTTTGCGGTCTGAAAAGCGACTGGACTTTGGCTACTCCTTCTCTTGATGCTTCCGATGCTTCTCTGGCCGCAGGGTCTGCAAGCCTGGCAGAAACTGGATTGCAGCCTGTCTCCTCTTCCTTCTTGGCTGCGCTTCCGGAGTATCAACTGCTGCAGAAGAATGTGGAAGCGGCTAACTTGCAACGACGCATGGAAGTGGGTAAGAACTTGCCCAGCCTGGCGGTGGGAGCTGGTTATAATTACCATAATCTCCTCGAGAACGATCGGCATTTTGGCATGGTCTTTGCTACGTTGAGTGTGCCCATAAGCGATTGGTGGGGAGGCTCTCATGCTATCAAGCGGCGTAAGATTGCGGAACAACAGGCCAAGGAGCAACTGGCTGATAACGCAGAGCTCCTGACTATACGGATGCAGAAAGCGTGGAATGATGTCGTAGAGGCACAGAGTCAGTTGGCGTTAGCTGAACAAGGTATCCTTCAAGCAACAGAGAATCTGCGGGTGCAACATGATACGTATCAGGCTGGTACCTCCACCATGTCGGATCTGCTTGAGGCACAACTCCTCTATCAGCAGACATTGGACAAACGTGTTGACGCATTTATTGCTCTGGAAACTGCCACCTTGGAGTACCGACACGCTACTGGTCAGTAGCCTTCAATCCTTTACGTGCTTATAATGAGACCCGCTTCATTCAGGGAGGACCCCTGAAAGCGGGTCTCATCAGTTTTGGATGATTGATTTCAGCAAGAACCAGATGATAGGTACGGCCAAAGAGGGCAGAAGATTCAGGGTCTTGCAGTCTTTCAGATTGAGAAGACCCAGGCCAGAGCCACTGATCATCAGTCCGCCAACTATCAGTAGTTCAGCCATAAGGGAATCGCTGACGGCGGAAGAGGACAATGTAGCTATAAGATAAAAGGCACCTTGCCAAAGAAACAAGACAGGTGCTGCCAATATCATACCTAAACCATAGGTGGATGCAAAGATAGTACTGCTGACAAAGTCCAATGTGGCATTGGTGAAGAGAAAGGTGTGGTCTCCTTTCAGTGCGGAAATGACGGGACCTAACATAGAAAGAGGGCCGATACAATATAGTAATATGGCTGTGCTAAGACCTTCGCCAAGATGTTTGCTGTTGTGGGAATGTTTGTTGACCAATCGCTTGAATCTGCCATCAATATCCAACCACGTTCCTGCAACTCCGCCGATGGCCAAGGAAACAATGAACAAGACAGGATATTCTGAGTTCGGGAGGTTGCTTATGGTGGCATTCAGCCCTATGGCAAGCGATGCCAGACCCAAACCGGTATAGAGCACTTCTTTGTATTTCTCTTTGATGCCTCTGTTCAGCAACGTTCCAACGAACGTTCCTGCAATGATGGCGCATGTGTTGACGATTGTTCCTATCATAATGAAGGTTAGATTCCAAAAATGCAAAAAGGTTGAATCCATGGACACATTATTTTCTCTAAAAATGTTATTTTTCTTTGGAAAAAACATACCTTTGCACAGGAAAAAGGAAACTTTTTAATGAAAACCTTTTAATAATCGTATTAAAATGAAGAGATTTTTTTTGCAAATGATGGCGCTGGTCGTCTCTGCGACGATGTCTGCGCAGACCTTCCCGTTCCAGAATCCTGAGTTGAGCGCGAAAGAGCGTGCCATGGATTTGTGTCAGCGGTTGACCCTGGAAGAAAAAGCACAACTAATGTTGGACGAGAGTCCTGCAATACCCCGCTTGGGCATTAAGAAATTCTATTGGTGGAGCGAGGCTCTGCATGGCGCTGCCAATCAGGGTAATGTCACGGTCTTTCCGGAACCAGTGGCAATGGCTGCCAGTTTCAATCCATCTCTTTTATATAAGGTGTTTGACGTTGCTAGTACAGAATTTCGTGCTCAGTACAATCGCCGAATGTACGAACAAGGTGGGGAAGACGAGAAGTTCCATAGCCTCAGTGTATGGACTCCTAATGTGAACATCTTCAGAGACCCACGATGGGGTAGGGGACAGGAGACTTATGGCGAGGATCCATATCTGACATCGGTCATGGGGGTTCAGGTGGTGAAAGGTTTGCAGGGACCCGAGACTTCAAAATATCGTAAGCTATGGGCTTGTGCCAAGCATTATGCAGTGCATAGCGGACCTGAGTACACCCGACATACAGCCAATATAACGGACGTGGAACCGCGTGACCTCTGGGAAACGTATCTGCCTGCCTTCAAAGCCTTGGTGGAAGACGCCAAGGTTCGTGAAGTCATGTGTGCTTATCAGCGCCTGGACGATGAACCGTGTTGTGGTAATGCAAGGTTACTGCAGCAGATATTGAGAGATGAGTGGGGATTCCAGTATCTGGTGGTAAGTGACTGCGGCGCGGTAAGTGATTTCCATCAGAACCATAAGACCAGCTCCGATGCAGTTCATGCAGCCGCCGTTGGCACCCTGGCAGGTACGGACGTGGAGTGTGGATGGGGATATGTATATAGAAGTATACCTGAAGCTGTGCGCCGTGGGTTTATAACAGAGGCGGAGGTCGACAAACACGTGTGCCGCTTGCTCGAAGGGCGTTTTGATCTTGGCGAAATGGACGACCCGTCATTAGTCGAATGGGCAAGCATTCCATATTCTGCAATGTCTACGAAGGAGAGTGCGCAAAAGGCGTTGGAGATGGCCCGGCAGAGTATCGTGCTGCTGCAGAACAAAGGTGATGTCTTGCCTTTGAAAGCGAGTGAACGAATCGCCGTTATTGGACCTAATGCGGATAATACGCCCATGATGTGGGGCAATTACAATGGCACGCCCAACCATACTATTACCATTCTGCAGGGAATTCGCGCAAAGCAGAAGAAAGCGTTGTATCTGAAAGGTTGTGACCTGACCAGCAACTTAGTCATGGAGAGTTTGTTGGCCACATGCTGCTTGCAAGATGGGAAGAAGGGTTTGAAAGGTTCCTTCTGGAATAATGTGAAACGCGAGGGTGCGCCTGTGACAAAGCAGATTTATGTTAATCCCGTGGCTGTAACCACTGCGGGAATGCACAATTTTGCACCCAATGTCGCATTGACAGATTTTTCGGCATTATATGAGACAGCTTTTACACCTCAGGAATCTGGGGAATATGTGGTGAATGTAGAGGGCACTGGTCATTTTGAAGTTTATGTAGATGGCGAACGAAAACAACGTATTCACTCATGGCGCGCAACACCCACACGAACGGCTATTCAGGCAGAAGCTGGTAAGTCATATAAGATTGAGGTGCAATTTGAGTTCGTGCCTACTTGGGGAGCTGATCTGAAAATTGACGTAGCGAAAGAACAGGTTATAGATTATCAAGCAATTGTAAGTGAACTGAAAGGAGTTCAGAAAGTTGTATTCGTAGGAGGCATATCTCCAGCCTTGGAGGGTGAAGAGATGCCTGTAAACATAGATGGTTTCAAGGGAGGAGATCGCATGAATATTGAGTTGCCGAAAGTACAGCGTGAGCTTTTGCAAGCATTGAAAGCTGCGGGCAAGACGGTGATATTTGTCAATTGTTCTGGTTCGGCTATTGCGCTGACTCCAGAGACAATGTCGTGTGATGCTATCGTGCAGGCATGGTATGCAGGGCAGGAAGGAGGTACGGCAGTAGCTGATGTACTTTTCGGCGCTGTCTGTCCAAGTGGTAAATTGCCAGTGACGTTCTATCGTTCCACAGAGCAACTTCCTGACTATGAAGACTATTCGATGAAAGGACGCACTTATCGCTATTTCAACGACCCATTGTTTGCTTTTGGCTATGGATTGAGTTATACTGATTTTGAAATAGGTGCTCCTTCATTGAAAGAGAGTGGACGAACAATTAATGCTGGAGAGGCCATACATCTTAAGTTGGAGAACTTGAACACACAACTGTTGATACCTGTCAGAAATCTTGGCCGAAGAGATGGCGCAGAGGTTGTGCAGCTGTATGTCCGTGATTTGTCTGACGCTGATGGGCCGCTGAAATCCCTACGAGGATTCCAGCGTGTCGAAGTAAAGACCGGACAGACCGCTACTGCAACATTGCCACTTACGGAGAAGACCTTTGAATTATGGAACCCTGCAACTAATTCAATGATGGCACATGAAGGACGTTATGAGCTATTATATGGAACCAGTTCTCTGGATACTGACTTACAAAGGATAGAACTGGTACTCGAATAGTTCTTTCTTTACTGAGGTCTCCGAAAGAAAAGAGAATGAGAACCTCTCCTTCTTAAGCAGAGTCCTACTGGATATATAGGTCCTTTTGCAGTACTCAGATATTTGAAAAGGTACACATGACTTATTCATGGTCATGTGTACCTTTATCTAAAAAGTCGTATGGTTCCGGAGACTAATACAACTAGACGGCTTCGGAGTGGACTTATTTCTCAAAAGTCAGTCGAATGCGCATCTCGAGTTCTTTGTAGTGGGCTCGTGTGGCTGCATCGCCACTTGCATTCCTGACGCGTTGCTGAATCAGTTGCAGGGCTTGTGTCACATAGGGATGTGACTCGTTGTTGGTTCCATTTTCCCAAGCACTGATAAGAGTACTCACTGTTTGGGATTGTACGTATCTGCGCCAGCGACTAAGGTTCTTGCCGGATGTGGTCTCACGGAAGATTAATCGTACAACGTCATTGCAGTAGTCAGCTGGCTGATAGGCGTTTGATGCATAGGAGTAGCTTACGACGTTGTTGAAAGTGGAGGCAGAGCAAAGACTGCTAATGGCTAAATCTGCAAGAGGACGGATAGCTGATTGAGGATCGCGTGTGAGACGCTGGATGTAGGGTACATCAATCATCCATGTGGGTTCTGTGAGGATTTGTTTGTCCAGCCACTGCATGGCACGTTGCACACGTTCTTTCTCTTCTGGGACAAAGACTTCTCCTGTCTGTTCCACGCTCTTATAGTTGTGGTACACACCACCAATATTGCGTCCAACGTGCCCTACATATCGACGTACTTGTCCGATGAGGCTGCTATACATCTGGCTTAGGTTCTCGTCGAGGTCGCCTTCTTCACGTACCCAGTAAGGCAGCTCGCCTATGATTCGCTGGAGGTTCTTAATACCATAGTCGCTGCTGAGCATCTGATCGTCACCCAAGTCTTCCGTTTGAGCGCGTGGGTCGTTGTCACTTCCTTCGCCTCCGAACCAGTAGCGGGGACTCTCAGCTAATTTCGCAATAGTCATCTTATTAAGAATCAGACGTTCTTGGTCAGCTTCGCTGACATATTCGCCATCGGTGTAGAGAATAGGTGACGTGACTTCGGGGAAGTACTTGTAGCCCCATTCAATAGCCCATTTGTCGTAGGTGTTGATACGTGGGAAAAGTCCTACCTGACTGATATTGTCCTCGGGCTGAGCTACATAATTGAAACGAGCATAGTCCATGATGCTGGCTGTGTGGCCATTGGCCTCCACCCAAGCCTTATTGCGCAGGCTGTCGACTGGAGTGGCTGAACTGGCACCCATGTTGTGACGAAGGCCCAGCGTGTGACCTACCTCATGGGAACTGACGAAGCGGATGAGCTGACCCATAAGTTCTTCGTCGAAATGCATAGTGTGGGTTCGAGAGTCTACGGCGCCCGCCTGAATCAAATACCAGTCATGAATCAACTGCATGACATTGTGATACCATCCTATGTGGGACTCGATAATCTCGCCCGAACGGGGATCGCTGACGTGAGGACCATAAGCGTTGGCTATGGGGGACGCTAAGTAACGGATGACGGAGAATCGTGCATCTTCAAGGCTCATACCTAATGAATCAGCATTCTCTGGCCACTCTTCACCACGGATTGCATTTTTCCATCCAGCCTGTTCAAATGCTACTTGCCAGTCGTTCACACCCTGTATCAGATATTTGCGCCATTGCTTTGGCGTAGCTGGGTCTATGTAATAGACGATAGGTTTCTTCGGTTCAACCAGCTCGCCACGCTTCATCCGCTCTATATCTTCGTCTGATTTTGGCTCCAGACGCCAACGTGTGGCCATAGAACGACGGCGCACCTGTTGCTGGCGGTCGCTGTATTCTCGGTGGCTCTCGGTGAAGTATCCTACTCGGCTATCGAAATAGCGGGGACGCATGGGGTCTTTGGGCAGCAATACGAAAGAGGTGTTCAAGCGAAAGGTTACCTGGCCAGTTAGCGTCGCTGCCAGGTTAGACGTCCGTTCGTTGCCATTGCGGGCACCATATGTCTTCACCATTTGCACTTCGGTGTTGATGGGGTACGTATGCACATAATCAATGTAGCTCTGATCTCCCCTCATGCCGGTAATACCAAAACGTTCCTTGGATCGGTCCGCAAAACCTGTGATGAGATTGTCACCTTTAAGGAAGTCTGTAACCTTGATGCTGATGTGATGCTTGTGTATGGTGTCACCACTCTCCTTGTCCAACTTGAAACTTGCTATGATTGGATTCTCCGTGGAGGCTAGCAGTGCACGGTGGATGTCGTCGGTGCTGTCGGCGGTGGCGTCGTAGGCCATGGCACGCAACAGCACTTGTTCTTTGTTCTTCTCGAAGTACAATACATGGCTGGAAACCAATTCCCCACCATATGAGCCCATATTGACAGGGGTGCTTACGAAACGGGTTGTTACTAAGAATGGCCTCCCAAACAGTGAGTCGGCAATCTGGAAGTACCAGTCGTCTTTGTAATGTTGAACGTTGAAGAGTCCTTCCACTGGAGCCGGACGAGTTTCTTTCTTTTCCTGTGTCCTCGTGGATACGGTCTGGACGGGTTTCTTCTTCTTCTTGAACAGACCTGCCTCTGCTGGAAATGGCAAAAGCATGATGGTTCCAAGAACCAGAATAAGGATTCGTTTCATGGATCTTAAAATGTGTTTGTTGTATATAATTGGATTACTTCCCTTGATGTATAGTAACTTGCGGGAACGGGAAACCAATACCTTCTTCATTGAAGCGGTTATAGATCTTTTCGCGGTTCTCAAACAATACGCCCCAGTAGTTTTCATTGTCTACCCAGCAGCGGATGACAAGGTCCACACTGCTGTTGTTCAATTCCTTCAACCAGACTATAGGTGCGGGGTCAGTCTTGATACGGCTGTCTGATTTGATAATGTCCAGTACTACTTTACGTGCTTTATCTACGTCTTCTCCGTATTCCACTCCTATTGTCCATTCTGCCATTCGGGTGGGGTTGGATGTGTAGTTCGTGATGGTACCGCTACTCATGGCTCCATTGGGAACATAGATGAGTTTGCCATCTAAAGCTAAAAGAATGGTATGGAAAATCTGTATGGACTGTACCGTGCCTGCTGTGCCTTGTGCCTCCACCCAGTCACCAACTTTGTAGGGCTTCAGGAAGAGAATGACTATACCACCAGCGAAGTTCTGAAGGTTGCCACTCAATGCCATACCGATAGCGACACCGAATGAAGCCAGCAGGGCTGCAAAACTCGTCGTGTTGACACCTAATGCACTTACTACTGTAATGACCAATAGTATCTGCAGCAAAATTCCTACAAAACTCTTGACGAATGTCTGAACGCTTACCTCTACCTGACGTCTTTCCAGGAAACGAGCCAAAAGATAGTTGAGCAACTTGATTAGGTAATGCCCAATCAGATATACGACTATGGCCAAAAGAATATGGCGACCGGCTTCTAATGACCAATTGATTAGTTGGGAGATCACTTGATCCCAATGGACATTCCCTTCAGCTAAGTTCTGGGCTACTTGGTCGACTTTCGGAAGACCAGTGATAGAATCTGTTATTACTTCTGCTGTTTGTAAAAGTTGAAACATATTTTATGTATTTATAGTGGTTTTACGTTGCAAAGATACTGCAAGATTGTTGAAGTACCAAATAAAAGCTTTATTTTTCGCTCTTCAATGCATCTAATGGAGGAGAAATCGTTGCTCACTAATATTTTATATAATAAGGTACGCGCGCGAGGTTTTTTGAAAAGTGCAAAAAGTTTGCATGAAAATGAAAAAAAGTTGCGAAAAGACTTGCGAGAATGAAAAAGTCGCCGTACCTTTGCACCCGCAAACGAGAGAGATACCCTGGCTCTTGTCAG